>JAICPY010000288.1 GCA_025929585.1 Steroidobacter sp. | reverse complement strand
GCACGGGTTTCGCTCCGTATGTGCTCTGCCGCTTATTGTTCGCGGAAAGAGTATCGGCGCTATCACTGTAGGAAGTCTGACAAAGAACCGTTACGCCGACGGGGACGCTCAGTTCCTCATGGACGTTGCCAATCAAATCGCTATCGCCGTCGACAACATGAGATCCTATGAAGAAATCGACGCGCTGAAAGGGAGATTTCAATCCGAAACCGTTTACCTCCAGGAGGAAATCAAGCTTGAGCATAACTTTGAAGAGATCATCGGACAGAGCGCGGCCATGCGGCAGTTACTACGCACTATCGAACAGGTAGCGCCCACCGAAGCAACCGTATTGATTCAAGGTGAGACGGGCACCGGCAAAGAACTCCTGGCGCGAGCGGTTCATAATCGAAGCCTGCGCAAAGATCGCCCGCTGGTCAAAGTCAACTGCGGATCCATACCGTCCGGCTTGGTCGAGAGCGAGCTATTCGGCCATGAGAAAGGCGCATTCACGGGAGCAACACAGCGCCGCATCGGCAGGTTCGAACTGGCCAATGGCGGAACCATCTTTCTTGATGAGGTCACGGAATTACCCTTCGATACCCAAGTGAAATTGCTTCGCGTGCTGCAGGAAGGGGAATTTGAACGAGTGGGTAGCAGCCAAACAATCAAGGTCGATGTGCGAGTGATCGCTGCCACCAATCGTGAGCTCAAGGAGGTTGTGGCAAACGGCACGTTCCGATCCGATCTTTTTTACCGGCTCAAGGTATTTCCTCTAAAGGCCCCGCCGTTAAGAGAGCGCAAGGGAGACGTGCTGCTCCTGGTCCACTTTTTTCTAGGAAAATATGCCAAGAAGCTCGGCAAAGAAGTTCGCAGCGTTTCACAAAAGTCGATGGAGAGCCTCACGAACTACAACTGGCCGGGAAATGTGCGGGAATTGCAAAACGTCGTCGAGCGGGCGGTGGTTCTCGCCAGCGGTTCGATCGCGACTATCGATGATTCGGTGCTTCAGTCTCATAGTACTGTCCAACAATCCATTGATACGCTTGAAAACATCGAGCGTCATCACATCGTCCGGGCTTTGAACGAGACCGGTTGGGTGATCCATGGCAAGAAGGGCGCGGCCGAGATCCTCGGAATAAATCCCAGCACGTTGCGGTCGCGGATGGACAAACTCGGAATTAGACGACCCTAGCATTTGATCATCGCAGGTTCCAAAATTGGCGCTTAGCACATCAGCCTTTGATTCAATGCAGCGAGATCACATATTCTGCCTTCAGAATATTATCTTGCAACATTGTGCTAGCCCTAATCGATAATAACTCACGTCACTATGGTCAGTGAGGCATCGACGCTCGAAACCGTGAGCAGGTAAACGGACAGGTTGTCTGCGCACGAGCGATCCGTCACATCACCCGCGATCGCTTGGGGAGTGGTCCTTTGCTTACAGCCTCGCGTGCGAGGCGGTCTGGAAAAATGTCGGGTCGGTGCTGAGTGCGCTGTTTGGCTGCTTCGCCAAAAACGCAAAGTTGACATCACTCGGCTACGTCGGCTACTGTCCCGGCAGTCGAATCGACCACATCTCAGAGGAAGAAATGCCCGCTCGCACTGGTTCCGAATATCTGGCGGGTCTCGCCGATCACCGCGAGATTTGGTTTGCCGGCGAGCGCGTCAAAAGCGTCGTCGAGCACCCCATTCTCGGCCGCGCGGCGCGCACTCTCGCCCAGCTTTACGACATGCAGAGGCAGCCGGCGCTGCAATCGAAGCTCACCTACCCTTCGCCGACGACCGGTGATCCGGTTAGCCTCTCGTTCATCCAGCCACGCAGCATCGAGGACCTCGTGCGCCGTCGTGTGATGTTCAAGTATTGGGCTGATTTCAGCGGCGGTATGCTCGGGCGCACCCCCGATTATTTGAATGCAATTCTGGCCGGCTGTGCTTCGTCCCTGCCGCACTTCGCCAAGAATGGTCCGGAGTATGCCGAGCGTATCTCCGCCTATTATGAATTCTGCCGGGAGCGCGATCTCTGCGGCACCCATACCTTCGTCGACCCGCAAATCAACCGCGCGCGCAGTCAGTCGGAACAAGCCGACCCCTCCGTGCCGCTGCACGTGGTTGGCGATAGCGCCGAAGGTTTGATCGTGAGCGGTGCGCGTATGCTCGCAACGCTCGCGCCGTACGCCGACGAGCTCTACGTGTTCCCTTCGCCGTCGCGTACTCAACAAAGTGACGCGCCCCGCTTTGCCTTTGCCTTCACGGTGCCGGTGGCGACGCCTGGATTGAAATTCATTTGTCGCGATAGTCTCGACACCGGAGGG
>JAICPY010000234.1 GCA_025929585.1 Steroidobacter sp. | reverse complement strand
TGCGGCACGGGAATTGACGTCCAGCGCCGAAATATCATACTCGTGCGTGAAGTTGCCACTCTGGCAAAGTTTCTCCGGCGAAATCTCTCTGGCGTAACTTCCTCGTTGCGACATCGAAGATGGAGGACGCAATGACATCGAACGATGCCGAGATCAGAGCGCTGTTGGATCGTTGGGCCGATGCCATTCGGAGAAAGGACATCGATCTACTGATGCCTGTCTATTCTCCGGACATCGTCTACTTCGACGTTGTGCCTCCTCTGCAGATCCAAGGAGCTGCCGCGGCTCGCCGCAATTTCTTGCGCTGGTTCGATCTTTGGGAGAGCTCGATCGGCCAAGAGATCCGCGACTTGCATATTGCGGCGAGCGCGGAGCTCGCAGCCGCGCACATGCTTATTCGAGCCAGCGGAACTCTGAAGAACGGACGCGAGGTCGGATACTGGGTACGCGCGAGCGTCTGCTGCAGACGGTCCAGCGACCGCTGGCTGATTACGCACGAACATGTCTCCCTGCCGATTGATTTTCAAAGCGGCAGTGCGGTCATGGACCTTCTACCCTAACGGACCAGCTCAACCTTTCGAACGATCCTGACCAGCGCAGAGGCGCAGGGCTCGCACAGGAAGACGAGGAGATTCGACTGGCTTTATCTCTAAACCGCTGCGCCGCCGCGAGAAGTTTCTGCGGAGCTCAAGCATGCTCCTTCCTTCAAGAGCTCAAATGTGTTCCTTCTTTAGCAAGTGTGTTCCTTCTTTAGAAGGAGAGATAGAGATTCCCTCCCCCGTTTACGGGGGAGGGTAGGGAGGGGGCAACAGCCGCGTTATCGCGAACGAAGCTGCCAAAAGCAAGCATCTATGAAGAGGCCCCCTACCTAACCTTCTGATGCACACGGATGTGCGAATGGCGCGATGTGCATGGATGCACTGGAGCGGCCCCCGTAAACGGGGGAAGGAACCAGAGTGACAACTACCTTGACAGTCGCCGATAGGCACCCTGCTCAGAGCTTCCTTCTTCCTCCGACCCCTGCGATCTCCGCGCGCTCTGCGAGAATATTCTTAGTGCGCTTGGAGCATGCCTCGTCGTCGTGGCCCAACGATTCTTGTGCACGTCTGTATACATGCGGCCGATCACGTCGCCTCAGGGCAACAGTGGGAACCGCGTGGCTTTCACCCTCGTTAGTTGTGCCGTAGGCGAACCTCCGCCTAGTGAACGGCAACGACATATGCAAGGGGGAATCATGTCGCGGAAGGCCAGTTCGAAAACATCCGGAGCCTCGCGCGGGAGTAAAGCCGCACGCAGCGAATACCGGCACCCAGCGATTTCGCAACGCAACTTGGTCGCGTCCGCCGTGGCAAGTTGCTTGATGATGAGTGCGCCGACGGCATTCGGCCAATCGAGTAATGCGAATCTTCGCGGCTACGTGGCGGCGGACACAGGACCGGCCGCGAACACGGAAGTCGTCGCCACCAACCTCGCTACTGGCGCAGTGCGCAGAACGCAAACGGGGGCAGATGGCAGCTACGTGCTCATTGGATTGCCGCCGGGGACGTACACCGTCGAAGCAGGCGGAAATACGGCGACGGTGACGCTGTCGGTTGCATCGAATGCGACTCTGAACCTGGAGCCCGCGACCGAAGTGGTTGAAACGGTCACGGTCACCGGGACTCGGGTCGCCGCGGCGGACGTGCGAACCTCGGAAGTTGGCAGCACGATTTCGCTGCGCCAAATCGAGCAGCTGCCACAGTCCACGCGCAACTTCCTCGAATTCGCCGACACGGTACCCGGCCTGGCGTTCACGACGAATGCACAGGGCTATACCAGCTTGCGCAGCGGTGCCCTGAGCGCTAACGCGAGCAACCTCTACATCGATGGCGTCGGCCAGAAAAGCTATGTCGAGGCAGGCGGCATCGCCGGTCAGAACAAGACCCGCGGTAACCCCTTTCCGCAACTCGCGATCGATCAGTACAAAGTCATCACTTCCAACTACAAGGCTGAGTACGGCCAAGTGGCCGGAGCGGCCGTGACTGCTGTGACGCGCTCTGGCACAAACCAGCTCGAGGCCGAGGCCTACTATCGCTACACTGACGAAGGCCTGCGTGCGAGGCGCCCGGACGAAGAGGCGCCGGGCGTGGACAAGGTGGACTCGCAGACCGAGGAGTTCGGCTTCGCAGTAGGCGGACCGATCATCGAAGACCGGCTGCATTACTTCGTCGCGTACGAGTACAAGGACCTCGTTGCGCCCCGCACCGTATTCCCGGACATCAACGCGTCTGAGTTCTCGCAATATTTACCTGCGGATGTGCAGGCGATGTTCGGCCCGGTGGACGCGCCGTTCGAGGAAGATCTCGCGTTCGGCAAACTGAGCTGGCAAGTCGGCGATGCCGACCTGCTGGAACTGAGCATTCAGTACCGCGACGAGGTGCAGGTCGATTCCATTGGCGCGGCGCGTGCCGCCGACCACGGTATCGACCGCGTCAACAAGGACGAGCGCATCACGTTGCGCTGGCAACACAGCGCCGCGAGCTGGTTCAACGAGCTGCTGCTCAGCACCGAGGACTCGGAGAACAATCCGGTGCCGATGAGTCTCGGCAACGGTGTGTTTTACTCGAGGCTCAATCGTCTTCCGAGCGGCGTCGTCCAGGAGGAGTGGCGCCTCATCGAGACCGGTCCGGCGGGCGGCCCCGACGCGCAGGTCAGAAGTCAGGAGGGCTGGTCGGTCGCGAACAACATCACCTTCTCCGACTTGAGCTGGTTCGGGGAGCACACCGTTAAGCTCGGCGTGAGTTACAAGGATATCGAGTTAACCGCGCAAGACGCGGGCGCGATCAATCCCCAGTTCGGTTTCGAGGTGACCGAAGCCGGTGTTTCTCCCATTCCGTATCGAGTGGACTTTCTAGCGCCGTTCGATGTGCCGGGTCAGCGACCGACCGTCGTGAGCGACGCGAAGCAGTACGGCTTCTACATACAAGACGATTGGGCAGTGAACGACCACCTGATCGTGAACGTGGGCGTCCGCTGGGATTACGAGAAGAATCCCGCTTTTACCGATTTCGTGACATCGCAGGATTTCGTCAACGCGCTTTTCGCTGACGATCCGGACATTCCGGGCACACAGCCCTGGGCAGATCGGCTGCTCGCGAGCGGTTTGAATGCTGAAGACTACGTTAGCACCGGCAACAATCGCGACGACTATGACAATGCTTGGGCGCCGCGGCTCGGCATCTCCTACGATCTCAACGCCGACGAGCGGCACGTGATCCACGCCGGAGCCGGGCGCTCGTACGATCGCAACCTGTTCAGCTTGCTTGCGCTCGAGACGAGCAAGGCAGCGCTCTCGCCGATCGCGATTTATTTCCAGGATCCCAATACCGGTGAGTGCTTCCGCGACGACGGTCGACCGTGCATCGAGTGGGACCCCATCTATTTCGAGCAAGGAATAGATGCACTGTCGCAGATTCCGGTCACGGCGGGCAGCGCCGAGCTGTACATGCTGAATAACAATCTCAAGACGCCATACACCGATCAGTTCAGCGTCGGCATGCGCAATCAGATCGGCGACTGGCTGACCGATGTGACCGTGCAGCGGATTCTTGGCTACGATGGCTTCATCTTCACGTTGATCAATCGCTACCCTGACGGCTCGTTCTTCGAAAACGGAAGTCAGCCTTGGGGCGAGCCGGTGCCTGGCTACGCGAATACGATCCTGGGCAACAACGGTATCGAGTCCCGCAGTAACCAAGTACTGGTATCGGCGGAGAAACCCTACAGCAGCGAGTCGCCTTGGAGCGTGAGCTTCGCCTACACGTTCACAGATGCCGAGCACAACCGCAAGATCGACGACAACTTCGCGTTCGACAAACCGACGATCGACGAATATCCATTCATCGCAGTAAACGATGTACCGAAACACCGGTTCGTCGCGGCCGGGTCGATCGACGGTCCGTGGGACACTGTGTTCGGTCTGAAGATCGTGCTGGAGACGCCGAGGCCGCTCAACGAAGTGAGAGACTTCGGCTATCGTCCTCCCGATGGCTCCTTCTCGCAGCCGGCCGCCGTTACGCCGCCAGGCACGGGCAGTTTCCTGATCGGTGGCGACATCTGGGGCTACCGCACCGTCGATCTTCAAGCGACGAAGCGATTCCAGCTTGGGGACTTTGCAGTGACGGCGCGCGCGAACGTGCTCAACGTCTTCGACTTCGAGAACTACACGACCTTTAATGTTCTCAGCGTCGGGTCGAACGGCCAGATCGATCCGGACATCGAAGTGAACGAGTTCGGAGACATACTGTACGTGCCGCGAACGCTGAGCTTCGAGGTGAGCTTCAACTTTTGAGATGCTTGTAGGTCGGGTTTCAACCCGACGACCGAACGTGTCGGAATAAATTCCGACCTGCAAAGAGGTAGGAGGTGCCGATCTTGTCGGGAACACTGATCGGCCGACCTACAATTCGCCGGCACTGATGCTCCCCTCCCCCATCACC
>JAICPY010000079.1 GCA_025929585.1 Steroidobacter sp. | reverse complement strand
TCCATGTCGGGATGCTGTTCCTCCAGCATCCTGCGGTGCTCGGCTCGCAGCGCAGCTCGGCCTGCCGGATCCGCGAGCTTGTCCCGCGTTTCCTGCATGGCTTGCTGCGCTGCATCTCCAGTTCGAAAAAACATTTGGTTGTCGCCGCCATGCACGACGATCGGTGCGGAAAGAACCGCACCGTCCGCAGATCTAACCTCCCACGTCGCTTCGGCAGACAAGCCGTTTTCCGCCGGCTCCTGCTCAGCCGCCATTCCTAAGCTCGCAACAGAAAAGTACGCGACCAGCCATGCCAAGCGTCTTGTTTGAGTCTTCATCATCCAGTCCTTTGCGGATTGAAGCCATCATTTCGATACAAGCATAGGTCATGAGTTCCGCATATCAGCAACCTGCGCATCCACGTTCCGCGCCGCAGGTCGTCAGAGCGCTTCTTGTCCACTGCTATCGGCGATGCTTGACACATAAATGAGTCCATCGTCACCCTATTTCAGCCGCCCGCTCGCCCATCGTGGTGCTGCAGACAAAGGTTCTCTGGCTGAGTCCTGGAACAGGAATCCTAATGAGAAAGATGCTTCCAATCCTGCTGACGTGGCAAGCATTCGCCTCGCACGCGGCAACCTCTGCGACGCTCGATATCTACTTCATCGACGTGGAGGGAGGTCAGGCAACTCGGACGCCGTGATTAACAGCATCGAAATCAATGGGCAATGGACTTGCGTACAACTGACCCGGCTCCAGGTCGTGATTGAAGATGTTGCGGTAACGGCACTCCGTCTTTCCCAAAAGATGCTTCTCGCTCTCTTCCATTCGCAATCATTGCTCACTCCGTACCTTTCCGCAGTTCACATTTTTGAGAAGTGCCCACGAGTCCACGAGATCTTAGATTCATCTGGAGGGCCACCATGGTTGACGTTTTTCGCTTCATCGAGCACGACTTTCCGGTGCCGGCCGCGATCGACGCGATCGATGTCACCAATGCATCCGACTTCCAAACGAGCCTCGGAGAGCTCGCAGAGGGCGAGGAGCCGCAGGCCCGCGTTCGCGCGGCATCCGTCAGCTATCTAACCGAACATTTTCCGACACCAACCTCGGATCCCTCCGCGCTCGGTGAGGCGCTCACTGAACTATCCGGCGCATTGCGCGCGCTGAAGACGGTTGATGCCACGACGCTTCATGCCGCAGTGCGCAGCGCGTTCGGCAGTGCACCCGCGGAGGTGGCGGCGAGTTCCGACTTTGTGGCGGATCGCGAGCTGCTCCAGAACGCCGCGGTAGCGGTGAAGTTGAGCACAGGCTTCGATCGCCTAGATGCGAAGCAGCTGGTAGCACAGCTTCGCGTGATGGCGATTATCGAAGCGATCGGGGCGCCGAGTGCAAGCGCGCCGACTCGCGTCTGGCTCGACAGGATGCTCCACCGGCCGATTCGTATTCCGATGGCGCTTCTGGAGTTCGCGCGCCCCTCTTCACCCAGTCCCGTGCAGCCGTCTGATCCTAATCCGGTAGATCGCGAGATACAGGCGCTCCGCGATCAGCGCGATCGGCTCCAGGCCGTGTATGACGCGCTGCTTTCCGCAAAACCGCGCGACTTCGAGCTTGCGGATGCGCGCGGAGGCGAGGAGCGCCGCGCGGATCCCGAGCAGCTTCCCCATCGCGAGGGCGCGTCGACTTTTGTATCGAATGAGATCGCCGGCCCCGCGCCGGTGCTGCGTCTTGCACGGTCGGCACACGAGCGCTTACTTCGCGGTCATGTCGAAACCGTGCGAAAGCTTGGTATCGATCTCGCAGAGACGCCCATGGACGCCGTGGTCGAAACGGTAGAACGAAAGCTTGCCGATGTGAACGCGCTCGTCTTGCCGCATACGGTTGCCACCTCCGCGAGATTATTCCGCGTGGGTGCACACTTGTTCGCTGAGACATCGATTAGCCCCGCCGAGCCGATGCAGGTCCTCGCAGAGTCAATCACGATGCCGGACTTCAGCAAAGTAGTCACGCGTCCCGTGGGAGTCGGCCGCCTCCAGATCGTGCGCCAGGAACTGGTCGGCTACAGGCCCGCCGATGTTTCGCACATCGAGAATGTTCTCCAGGGCGAGCTATTGCGTCATGACACCGAGCGCACCGAGGAATCCGAGCGGATCGTTACCGACGAGATGCTCTCGAGCCAGAGCGAGGAGCGCGACCGCCAGTCAACCGATCGCAACGAACTTTCGACTGAGACACAGAAGGAGATGGGCCATCAATCGAGCACGGCGGGAGATGGCATGTCCTCGACCGAGTACGGGCGTCTCGTCGAGAACAGCAAGTCAAATTTCGCACAGGAGGTTGTAGCGCGTTCGGTGGAGAGCCTGACTCAGCAAGTTCGGCGGCAGCAGGTTCAGCGCGAGCGCCGCACGTTCCTCGAGCGCGTGCATCACCGATTGGACAACCGCACCGGCGACAAAAAGATCTGCGGCATCTACCAGTGGGTCGAGAAGGTTTACAGCCTGCGCGTGCTGAACTACGGCAAGCGACTCATGTACGACGTGGTGGTGCCAGAGCCAGCGGCGTTTCTACTGCAGGCGCTGAAGAACGCAGTGCAGCCCGAGAGCTTCAAGCTCGTCAAACCGCTGGAGCCGGCGCTCATGCCCGGTCAGCTGAATATCGGCAACTATATGTGGTACGCCGCGAAGTATGGGGTGACAGGCGCCGTGTCGCCGCCGCCCCAGGTGTATGCAAAAACGGTTGCGCGCGCTGAAGCGGTTCATTCGGGCATCGAGCATATCAAGCCGTATGGGATCGACTGGGACTCGTACTATCAGACAGCGTTCAAGATCACAGTTCCGGAAGGCTATCGCGCAGTGCGGGGATATGTGCAGCACGTGAACGTGAATTTTTTCGGCAATGCGCCCGGCGCGAGAATTGAAGCGCTGGTCGGCGAAAGCGCACGTCTGCGGACGGTGAGCGCTGAGAATCCGACGCTCAGAGCGTCGTTCACCATGGCCGGTGAAACCGGCGAAGTCCCGGTCACGCTCAGAACCTTCGAGCAGGTCATTTCGCTCTCCTATGCGGTAGCGTTGGTCTGTCAACGCACGGATTCTGCACTGGAGCAATGGCAGCTCAAGACTCACGCGACGATCATCGCAGGCTATCAACGTCAGCTCGCTGACTATGAGGATCGACTTGCGCGCTACGTAGCCGCGGTTCGCGCGCAGCTCGCGCTTGCCGGCAACTATCTTCACAACCCTTCGGTGACGCGCGATGAGCTGAAGCGAGCCTTCATCTTCCTGTTGCTCGGCGAGCAGCCGGCGGCGTGGCTCACGACTCCCGTGCCCGCGCCAATGCCGCCGGGCGTCGCGCTGCCCGATCCGGTGCAAGTAAAGAAATGGGGCGCGATGGTTGCGTTTTTCGAACGCGCGTTTGAGTGGGAGAATCTGATGTTCACCTGCTATCCCTATTATTGGGGTCGTCCGCAGCACTGGGAGGAATTGCTGCTGACACAGGATGCCGATCCGCAGTTTGAAGCGTTCCTCAAGGCAGGCGCTGCGCGCGTCGTGGTACCAGTGCGCCCCGGCTTCGAGGCCGCGCTCGCGCATTTCCAGGAGACTGGCGATGTGTGGATGGGAGAGGAGATCCCCGATATGTTCGGCGATCTCTATGTGTCGATCATCGATGAAATCAAAGCGGCGAACGCCGCGCCTGGCGAGGAAGTCTGCATCGAACAGTGGGAGGTATCGCTGCCAACCACGTTAGTGCTGTTGAAGGACGACGAAACGCTGCCGAGCTGGACCGCGACGCCATGTAACCCGCAGGCGTAGCCGCGTGGGCGACTTGCGCGAAGAGATGCGGCGCCGCGCAACTTGGTTTTACGAAACCCAGCTGCGCACGCTCAACTACGCGGCGTTCCGTCGCGTACGCCCCGATAGGCCAAGCGCAATACTCGATCTGGTATCCGAGGTGCCGCAGACAGTCGTTTTCCCGGGCCAGTTCGGTCGAATGAAAGATCTATCGCGCGTCTATCTCGACAGCCAACAACCGGTATGGACCGACCTCGATGCACGTCGGCACAGCGAGTTCGAGACGGTACTCGGTCGCATGGGAGATTGGCTGTACGCCCGCGAGCCGCACCGACTCGCCGCACAGTTGAAGGAGCTGCGGGAGGAGTTGGAGGCAAGCCGGTTCGGTTCGCTCATCGATCCGATGCCAAGACTGAACCGTTTTCCCCGCCGCAATCCAGACGATGCTTTGGGCGACGGTGTGGGTGATCCCGTTGGGGCCGCGATCAGCCGCGCTGAGCTCGCACTCGCTAAGCCTTGGTTGATTCCGGAGCTCTATGACTTCGTGCGACCCAATGCGGCTGACGCAGGGCTCGCCGGCATTCGCGCCTGGGTGACGAATCTCGAGCGCTATGTGCACGAGTTCGAAACGGAGCTTGCACTGAGCGTCGGCGCGATTGCAGGGGTGGAGATTCCGTTCGCAATGGATTCCCCTGCGCTTTATCGTGCCTTCCTTGCCGGAATGCTCGCGGCAACTCCCGTGCGCCCTGCAAGCGATGCCGTCAAGGTCCGGTTGCTCGAGCTCAAAAAAGAAAAGCCCGAGGACAAAGAAGCCAAATACCAATACATCCTCTCGATCGCCACGAACGGTGCAGCGATGGGGCCGGTCGAGAAATTCACACCATCCGGGCGCCTTGCCTATTGGGCGAGAGCCTTCGGACCCGCGCTCAAGGAATGCATCACGCTCAAGCCGAACTCCGACATGGGACTGTGCCAACTCGTGCGTATGGTTTATCGATACGGCACGCTTCCGGCAGGGCTGGGCGCCGATGACCAGCTGAAGTGGCGCCGTCGGTTGCTGCCCGATGCGACCTATCAGGCTTTCATGGAGGAACGAGTCAAAGCCATTGGCGATGATGCAGATCTACTTGAACGCTTCCGCCGGGCCGAGACGAAGCTGCGCATCATCCTCGAGGAAAGCGCCGCGCATCCGCGAAGCCCTGATCCAAGTTTTTCGCCGCTTGCAGGCGAGATTCTCAAACAGGGATTACTCTCCTACAAATTCTGGTTGGACGAGGAACCGCGAGCGCTCAACAACGAGCGGCTGAACAAGCTCAAGGACGATCTGGGTTTCGGCGACGAGAAAGATCGTGAAATGGAGTTCTGGTCGGAGAACCACTACATCATGTTCGCATCGTCCGAGTATCTGCTCGGGCAGCTGTGGCTGCAGGACACGTTTCAGCCATGCAGATTATTCGCCGATTCCGGCGACCGGCGTGGCGAGCGTACCGGTGAGCAACGGCGCGATCGCGGGCGCGCGCGCGTGCTCAAGTGGCTCAACAACCGCTTGATGTTCGGTTGGATGGAATTCAACTCGTCCGGCTACTACCGCGAGCATCTTTGGGCGTTGCTCAACCTCGTCGACTTCGCACTCGATGAAGAAGTGCGCACTAAGGCGGCGATGGCTGTCGACCTGATGTTGTTCGATGCGACGCGCTTTCAGCATCGCGGCTCGATGGGAGCTGCCGGTGGTCGCAGTCAATTCAAATCCAAGTCCTCGGGTTTCGACAATGGGCTCACCGATGTGCTCGAGATCATGCTCGGCAACAAAGGAATGTTTTCGGAGCAGGATTCGGAGATCGGCGCGAGCTTTGTCTCCTCCACCTACCAGGTGCCACAGGTGCTGCTCGAAATCGGCGTTCATCCGCCATTGACACCGTTCACCGATCGCTCACGCGTATCGATCACGTTCGATGAATCCGGCAAGTACGGCATCACCTGGTCGCAAGATTCCATCGTCAAAGATTCGCAGCTGGCTGGGTATGCAGCAAAGCGCGCGCGTTATTCGCCGTTTCTCGCCGAGGTCAACCGCGAGATCGCGCGCACGCATGATGCTTATGGAGCGGTCGAGGACGACACGGTTTTCTTCTGGGGCATGTCGGCCTTCGTCAATAAGCAGGTGGTGCGCAATAGCTTCGCGCTCATGCATCGCTACGGGCTCGACCAAGCGGATGCCTTCAAGATGCCGCGGCTGGTGATCGGGCTCGTGTCACTGTTCAAGGATCCCGCAAGTCAGGTGTTTTACGCCGCGACCGGCGAGCCGCTAGGCGACATCGACGAGCGCACCGCGGACGATTTATCGGTGGTCCTGGAGGGCTCGACGCGCACGCGCGCAAACATCATCACCTATCGCTCACCGGGAGCGATGCTCTCCAGCCTTCAAAATTTCAGAGCCGGGCAACTGAACTTCCAGAGCAGCGTGCAGCAAGCGACCCTAAATGGCGCGCTGAATGTTTTCGTGAACCCGGGGTTCGGCGATATCGACCTCTCCGAGGTTGCGACGTTCGCGGCTGGCGTCGTCGTTGGCGGTATGGTCGGTGGATTGTTGGGACCGGTAGGAGCAGCGGTAGGTGCACTCGGCGGCGGAATCGCTGCGGTGGCGGCCGAGCAAGAGGCACTCGAGGACACCAATCCATTGAATCCCAAGCACGATGATGGCCCGGATTGGTGGACGGGCAATTGGGCGTTGCCGCGCGTCGTGCAGCACGCGGGCGCGACGATCATGATTTCCGATTTCCATGAGATCCAGGAATTTCTCGCCGAGGTCGGTTCGCACACATGGTTCCCAAGAACGGGATTCGACAAGATCGTCGAGCGGCGTAGTTCCGCTTACGACGACGCCAACTTTCCGTTGCTGGACATCGGCCACATCGGACCTAAGGGATTTTGGCTATTCGGCAAGGTGGTGCATCCGGCGCCTGCGGGCTCGACGGATGCGCCGGAGGAAGGTTATGTGGGCGTCTTCTCGAACGACCGCCCCGAATGGCTGACGCGCGATTCCTCGCCCTACGATCATCGCATCGAACAGAAAGTTAAAGAGTCAGACGATGACGTATGGAAGGATGCGCCGGATATTTTCGCCGGTCGCGATTGGTACGTCGAAGGCAAGAATGTCTGGATCATGCAGGTTGGTAGCCGCCACGAATTCGGTAGCTTCGCTGCGTTCATGGATCGCGTGACATCGGCGCGTGTGCATATCGATGATACTGGCGATCTGGAATGCACCTACGACGTACCGCTGCCAGGCGGCGGTTCGGCTCGCTTGCGTCTGACCGACGGCGAGGATCCCGAGTTCGAGCTCAACGGTGAACCGCTCGCAACCGATCTGTTCCCGCGCTTTGAAACCCCGTTCGTTCGCGGTGGTCGCGTCGAATGGCAGCAACGCACGTATTGCATCGAGTGGAACGGGCACTCTCTGCTGCACGATTTTCTTGATATGCGCACTCCAGTGCGTCGCGAAGACCCACGCGTTCTACACGGCGATTCACGCACGATTCGCGCCCTGGTGATTCATTTGCACACCCGGGATGAGGCCATGGAAGCGTTCACGATTGCCACCGCGAAAGTCGACATCGGGTGCGCGCGCGCGGCGCAAGAACAGGTTGTCGCGGCCGGGCCCGTCGCGGAGGACACATCGCACGACGCCGAGTGGATATATTTCGATCAGCCAATGCGGCGCAGTCCAGACATGACACTCGAGATTGCGCATCCTTCCAGGGGTGGCGAACCGCTCGATCTTGGCTTACCGTCGCTGAATAGCCTCCCCGACATCGATCTCAGCGCACCGCACCGATTTCTCCAACGACTTGTGAGCGGTCCTCCCCAATGGCAAGCATCGTTCACGCTCAAAGCACTGATGGGCGATCATCGTTTGCGAGAGTGCACAGTGGTATTCGATCAGCTCAACTTCGAGAGTGATCGTCGCGTAAGCGGTACTCGACCCTTCGCGGTGCGGCTCAACGAGTGGGAGGAGTGGCAGCCTGTCGGCGGTGCAATCGACATGATCTCCTGGCGGCTCGCGAGGCACCCGCCATTCGCATCGACATGGCAAGACCACAACGATCTCTTCGCGCTCGACCGCTCCGGTCGCGTGTGGCACCAGCGCATGAGTTGCAGTGGCACGCAAGGCTTCTGGCGAGAGATCGATGCCGCAGGTGAGGCTCCCGATTGGTCGCGAGTGTCTTCTTGGACTGCTGTGAACGATGTGTCCGGTCGTGCGGCGCTCTTCGTGGTCAGCACCGGACGTTTACTAGCAAGGATTGCAGATGTGGACGGCAACTGGTCGCAGCCATGGTTAGATCTTCGGCCAATGGTCACCGGCGTATCGTTTCCCGAAGCCGTTGCGCTCGGGCCGTCTTCCACCGTTACCGCAATACCTGCCGAGAGTGCGTTCGATAATTTCGCGCACCTTTCTGTCTTTGGCTCCGATGGCGCTGTCTATATGCGGCGCCTATGGGGCCCTGGCGACACAGAACATTGGCAACGCTTTGATACCAAGGCGATCGGAGAGGTCGCGACATCTTCTCTGGAAATTATCAGCCATCAACTCATCGTCCGCTCGCAGCAAGGCACTCTGTGGACTCGCGATTCGCGTTTGCCGACAGTGTTCGGTCCTGGCTGGACGCAGATCGCAAGTCCCGGCTTTTCAGTGCGCAGATTCGCCGCGAGTGGCAGCGAGGCGTCATTGCGCCTCGCGGTACTCGGCCCAGCGGGAGAGATCGCTGTGGGTGTGCGTGCGTCGGACGGCTCGATTGACTGGCGGTTGGCCTCGGCTGATGACGACTGGCGTGCGTCCACCGCAACCGATCTCATTTGGGCGGAGCCCAGCGCCGATGCTGCATGGCTTTTTGCGACCGGCCGCGACGGATCGGTGCGTGCGCTCATCGCAGGCGAATGGATCTGGCGATCGGTTGGAACACATGCTGCAGCTGGCAATACAGTTATTTCGCACATCGCCGCGACGTGTCGAACGGCCGGACAAATCGAGCTGTTCGCTGACAACGGCGCACAGGGAATCACCTGGACGTGGTGGTCCTGAGCTGCGCGACTGTTCGTCGATCGAAAACGAAAACCTCATGTCGCGTTGGATCAGCATCGGCAGTACGTAGCGGAGGGCGGCAGCCCGGAAGCGTTCACGTATCCGCCGCGTTAGACGAAAGATTGGGCTCTCTTCGCGCTGCCCGCTGAGCCTAGATGGTCACGGTCATTGTCGGGCCCGTCGTGCCGGTGTACGGATATTCGGAAATGCAGGATGCTAGCTGAACGCGCCGAAAGCGCATCACATCTCAGCAAGGGAAAGGTCCGACATCAGTCGCCAGCGAATCCGAATATCTGTACACCGGCACCGAGGGGGCACCGAGGGACGGGCATGCGAGCCCGCAGCCGGGCACGATAGGAATTTAACGAGCGCGGGATTCAGGGAAGGCACCATGACGCAATACCCGTATGTCGTTTTCTGGAATGCGCCCTATTCAAACGTGCGAGCGCACCCGGATTTCCGGAAATTGCTGAGCGAGGCCGGCGTGGTCGATTACTGGCGGCAGACGGGTAAGTGGGGCGACGGCTGCAGGCCGATAGGCGCGGACGATTTCCAGTGCCAGTGAAACGCCGTAAGGTGAGGGTTTCAATATGCGCTCTTTGAACGAGTTAGAGTGCCGCCCCCCTCAGCGAGGACCCTGAGGAGGGTCGCCCGCGTGACAAAAGTCTGCGCGCGTTCGGCTTGCGTGCGGCGCGCTAGGAATTCTTTGAGCGGAGGGCGGGTCGTGATTCGCGGGTCGCGGGCAGAAAGAGAGTTCGCCACCTCAGGACACTACCCGCGAGAGGCCAGAAGTGGACATCAATCGTCAGCGCTGACCCCGTTGACGTGCGTTGCTTTGCTGAGATCACTCCGACGGTCCGAATCGGTTTGCCAGCTTCTCCAACTCGCTCGTCAGCTCCGCCTGCGAATGCCACTTGCCTCGCATCATGACGCCAACTGGCTTGCTAACAATCGAAACATCCTCGAGCGGATTGCCTTCGAGCAGAATCAGATCGGCGCGACGTCCCACCGCCACCGTTCCCCACTCACTCGCAGCATTCATGAATTCGGCCGCGCCACTCGTTCCAGCGCGAATCGCTTGGAAAGGCGACAGACCTGCATCGACGAAGTTGACCAATTCGAGCTGAAGACTGAAACCCGGGACAACAAAGGGATTTCCGTAATCCGTTCCAAGCAGTAGTCGAGCACCGGCATCGTGCAGAGCCTTCACAAGCTTCTTGCGCATAACGTCTCCCTTCTCGCGCGAGCTCGCGGCACGCGCCGGAGTGGAGTTCTTCAGATAATTGTTTTCTGGATGCCACGAGCGCACGATCTCTGGCGACACGTACCGCATTTCAGGACGGGCAAGAAGCTCGCCCAGCTGCTCAAGCTCGCCGGGCGCTACACGATGCTGGAACAGAACGAGCGTTGGACAGTTCCAGGTGCCACTCGTGGCTGTTTCCTGAGCGATGCTTGCGAATTGAGATCGAACCTATGCCTGTGAGATAGGCATGTCAACGCCGATGTGACAATGCATGGAGGAAAAGCGGGTCGTGACTCGCGGGTCGCGGGTCGGAAGAAGGTTCGCTTCTTCTTCTGACTACCCGCTGATCACGAGTCACGGATCACTATCAGATGGTGAGTTGTTGCGAGACGGAAGTTTCCGCGGAAACGTCGGTACGAAGCCTTTTCGCTGTGTTGTACTGCTGCAGCAGCACCTGAATGCCCAGTCCGTAATCCATCGTTTCGCCGCACCACTTAGTCACCGCAGTTTTATTGTCTATCTGAATTCCACGATCAGCATTCTTCTCCACAATCTCTGACCAGTCAGACAGTGGCTGCGTGAAGCCTTCCGCGATGCTGTCGAAGGCCTCGCCATTCGGTTTGACGAACCTGAATGCTCCATCGTCGAGGATGATGATCTGAACGCCGCCCTCATGGACGGCGTGATGGTGGAAGCGGCAGAGGCTGACTAGGTTGCTGAGCTTGGTTTCGCCGCCACTCGCCCAGTGTTGTACGTGGTGACCATCGATGAAACGCTTATTAATGCATCCTGGGAAGCGGCAACCTTTGTCGCGGGCATTCAAAGCGCGGCGGAGCGGGGCGGAGA
Source organism: Steroidobacter sp. (assembly GCA_025929585.1). GTDB lineage: Bacteria > Pseudomonadota > Gammaproteobacteria > Steroidobacterales > Steroidobacteraceae > Steroidobacter. Next base: position 9,088 of record JAICPY010000079.1, on the reverse strand, counting down.
TCGTGCGTGTCTTGCGTCCGACGTTGAGTGGATCGCCGTTTTCGTTCTCCACGATGGCCACAACACTGGAATCGCAGGCGAGGCGTCGGCACGTTTCCGCGGAAACGCCTGGGCCGTGTTCGATCTCGCAGCAACCTGCGGTCTTCTCGCTCAACATTTCCGCGGAAACGTGAACGACCACCTGATTCCGATCACCGCCGTTCATTTCTTCGGCCCCGTGCTCAAGAAAGCTCTCCGCCATGAGCGCCAATGCATCCGCGCGTCGTTTGCGAATGTCCGATCTCGCCTCCGGAATGTTGGCCACCGAAGTGATCTGTCGGACTTCCGAGTCCTCTTCCACCGGCAATGCTTCCACTGCTGCATTGAGTGCTTTGATCAACAGGGCACCCGCCTCGGCTGGCAAGTGTGCTTTCAGCACCATGCAACCATCATGATCGTAGTAGTAACCGACTGATCGATTCGCCCGCTGACGTGCGTCACGAGATAGCTCTTCCGCTTCTTGCGCTCTGCGATAGTGACGCACCAGAGTTTCAACGTGATTGGCCGTGCCGTGTTGAGCAATCGAAAGGAAGTACTCTTCCGTTCCTTCGCACGCAACACGAGTCAACGCTCGTACCTTCGAGTAACTCAGCTCTCCCTTTTCCATGGCTGCTGAAATCTTCGGGAGTTTTTGCAATGCATGCGCTACACGAACCTTCTCGCGTGCGGCGCCGATATCAATTCCGCATTTCCAGTTCAACCAATGCGCACACGATTGAGTGGCGCCGTCCGACCAACCATTGCGGCCGTCGAACTCCGCGATGAGCATCAAGAAGCGATGATTCGCTGCATTCAAGTGGCCGGCGAGCCGTGTGATCTCATCCTTCAATAGATTCAACGACTGCGCCGCTTCCGCACGTTCGTTCGGAGTGAGATGGCGCTTGTCGATCATTGGTTTGTTTGAGAGCGCTGTTTCCATCACACATCTCGACTAGCTGAGTGGATGTACAGTAGTGTAGCCGATCGTCTATGTCTTCGGAAGCGAGAATGCCTATTTTTGTAGGAGATTTCTTTGTGCTCGGATCGACGCTCGCGCCGTTTAAGGTCGCTCGCGAGCAGCGTGCGGCGTGACCCGTTCATTAAGTAGCGATGACAAGCATCTTGTGTCGCTGCCTCATGACAATCTCCATTTGCTCTCGCGACAGCAGGGCTGCGAAGCGCTGCTCAATGCGAGCATCCAGATCATCCAAACGTTCGATGATGGCCTCAGCGTGGGCGAGGGTGCTTGCTGGTGCGCTGATCGGAGTCGCTTGCATCCGCTCGCGCTCCGACTGAACAACCTCGACGAGATCGGTCATCTGTTCTGGCTCTACAGGCAGATCGGCAAGTGTAAGTGCCTGCACGATTCCACGTAGGTAAGCGCGTTCTGGCAGCGTGGCCCGGTAACTTTCGAAGCGCTCGTATCCAGGCGTCCCCAGTAGAGACTCGATTTTTGATAGGTATTCATTGGCGCGCGCCCGATCTCCATCGGTCGGCGTGAAATGAACAGCGCCCCCCTCACCTGGTGTGACATACGTGGATCCACGTGACCAGGTCGTCGTCAGTAGCATGTGCTCGGCGATGAGGCTCGTGAGATTGTCGATCTGCTCGGGATCGAGATCGAGCTCTTCGAACAAGCCGACGTAAAGCTGCCGGGCCGACTGCTGTTGCGCGCGGAGCATCGCAGCTCGAGCCTCGCTCGGATCGGCAACGCGCGCAATCCGTTCATGCAGCAGGACGCGCTCATTGCGAGCGGTTGGCCACCTGCCGTTGAAGCATTCGCAGTGGCCAAAAGGGCTGCGGCAAGTAGGGTCCACATAACAGGACTTCCGCTTTTTCTGAGCGTTCCAGAATGCGCGTAAGTGCGATCGCGTACAAGTCGCGTTACCCGTGATCCTTGCGGCGGCGCCGCACTGCGTTAGCCACACCGTCCGACATCAGTCCAATTGCAGGCATGCTGCTTCGAGGCTAGCTTCTGCCAGCGATGTGGATTCGAGACTCCGGGGAGGTGCGATGAGAACGCATACAGTTGTTGGCGGTGGCGGCGTATCGCTGCACGTCGTCGAGACGGGAGAGACGAACAGGCCTGCAATCTTGCTGCTGCACGGCCTCTCTCAGGCATGGCTAGCATGGCATCGGCAGCTGAATTCCGACCTAGCAGCAGACTTCCGGATAGTGGCAATGGATTTGCGAGGCCACGGACGTTCGAGCAAACCTCGCGACGCTTACCAGGATTCTCGATTATGGGCGGATGACGTTCGAGCCGTCATCGAGACGCTGCAGCTCGATCGTCCGATTCTCTGTGGCTGGTCATACGGTCCACTCGTCATCCTCGACTATGTCAGACACTACGGCGACGATGGCATCGCGGGGATGCAATTCATTGGCGGCGTCACCAGGCTCGGAAGTGCGCAAGCGCTCGCCTCACTCACTCCCGAGTTTCTCGAGTTGGTTCCCGGATTCTTCTCCAACGACACCGAAGAAAGTGTGCGAAGCCTAACCGGCTTGATGCATCTGTGCCTGGTCGCAGAGCCATCGCAAGCGGATGCCTATCTTCTTCTCGGGTGCGCGCTCGCGACGCCGCCGCACGTGCGTCACGCACTGTTGTCACGTTCGTTGGACAACGATGACGTGCTGAGGCGTCTACGCCGTCCCGTGCTGATTACTCACGGCACGGCTGACTCCGTCGTCAAATCCGAAATCGTTCGCGAGCACACTGCCCTCATCAAGCACACGCAGGTCGACCTCGTGGAAGGCGCAGGACACGCCCCCTTCTGGGAGAACTCGAATGCATTCAACCAACGCTTAGCGACATTCGCGAGGGAATGTGCAAGGTGAAGTGCTCGAACTGCGGGAATCCCTCGGTGCCGATGTACGGATATTCGGATTTGCTGGCGATTGATGCCGGCCTTTCCCTTGCTGAGATGCGATGCGCTTTTGGCTGATGGACATTACGAAAGAGCTACTCCACACGCTTACCCTTGCGTGGGATAAAAGTGTCCATGCTTTCTATCTACTCCTTGCTCCAGACGAATCGCTCTCCCTCATGAGAAAACTTTCCGAGACCTGGGAAAGGAAAATGCACGGCATAGATCCGCTGCCCTGATGCGGCGTTCGTTTCGATCAACTCCTTGCGGCTGGCCTGTGCCGTCGGTGCATCCTGATCGAACTGAATCGTCCATTCCGGCTCTTGCACCGAGACGATGTAGTGATGCGCTACGTCGCCGATGTACAGCAACGATTCAGTACCTGAAGTAATCAGGTAACCCGAGTGACCGGGCGTGTGACCCTTGATGTCGACGGCCTTCACGACGCCTTGAACTATCTCAGCGCCGGGGGCGAACGTCTCCACTTTGGATGCGATCGTTTGAACGAGCGCCGCGCGTTTCTCGTCCTCGGCGGCCGACGCCTTGGTCGCATCCCATTCAGCCGCTGACATGCGCACTGTCGCGTTCGGAAAGACGAGTGCGCCGTCCTTGTCGAAAGCGCCACCGATGTGATCTCCATGGGCATGTGAGAGGAACAAGTCGGTGACGCTCGCCGGCGCGATGCCTACCTCATTCATCGATGCGAGAAGCTTGCCGGCGGCCTCTCCAGCAGTGACGCCCGCGCCAGTGTCGAACAACAGCACCCTATCGCCCGACTTCACAAGCAACGGCTGGATGCTCAACGAAAGCTCAGTCGTCGGGACACCTGCCTGTTCCAGCACCTTCGCAACGTCTTCCGGCGAACGATTCAAAGCGAAAATCTTGCCATCGTTCGGAATCAGAAAGTCGCCGTCTTTCAGCGCGTATGCCGTGAGCTCGCCGATCTTGAACTCATGAACATTCCCACTCGCAGCCGCCGTCGTGGCGGCGGGTTCTGCGGGCGATGGTGATGGCGGCACCGGATCCTTGCCGCATGCGGACAACACCGTCGAGATGACGAGAACAGGAAGCGTGCGCAAGGTCAGCATGAGCGACTCCGGAAAGCAACGATCTGAATGTATAGAGGCGGATTCTCGTCTGAACGGGGAGTGGCGTCTACGGGCGCTGTTGCGCGTCCCTCGGTGCCGGTGTACGGATACTCGGATTTTGCTGACGACTGATGTCGGGCCTTCCCCTTGCTGCAATCTTCAGTGCCGGACGTGCAAAACCAGCATTTCACGCGAGCCATCAACCAGCTTGTGGCTTGGAGCTCTGCTCGTTCTGCAAATCCGGCACCGTGATGCAACACGCCGCGCGCGCTGTCGATCACGCGTGCATGATTGACCTCAGAGCAGACTGAATCTGCATCATTTGTGCGGCCGTCGTCATGTCGCTTAGTAGCTTGGCAAAGTGCGGCTGCTGCACGCCCGAGATGATGTATTGCCAGCGGTACGCAGCCAACACGGAGGCTTTGATTTCCGTCGCCTCTTCAGTAGTAAATGGCCGTGAGACGCTGCGAATAAAGTAGTCGGCATCCGCCGCCGCCTGTGCTTGCAGGATTCCGTCCACGGCAGCGATGAGGCCAATCAGATCGTTCACCGCCTGATCGCGCTCGGCGGGTGAAAGCTTCGCATGCTCGGCCTTCCACTCGATCTCATCTAGCACGACGTGTCGGCTTTCATCCTTCCAGTGGAACTTGAATACGTCGCGAAACAGAGGGCAGAGTTCTTCGCGCGGGCCGATCGTTTCAGCGTAGTGCGCCTGAACGAAGAGCTCGATGTGACACGTGAGTGCCAAGACTGACCACGTGCTAGCGGCAAGCACTGCGCGCGCCACATCGTTCGGGTCGGCTACCTGACGATAGCCGCTCGGCAGGTGCGGATCGATCATTGACTCCATGCGGCGGAACAGTTCCTGATGCTTGATCTCCTCGACTGAGAAGCGAACGAGTGCTTCGAGCGCAAACTGGTCGTCGAAGGCATGGGCGCGGCCCTGATCGAGCATCTTGGCGCTGATGAACCGCTCGACCAAGCCGAAGATATAAGCGTAGGTTCGGCCTTGGATTTGACTGAGAAGGCGCGCCTCCTGCTCAGAGAGAAAGGTAAGGCGGTCAACTCTCGACAGCGCATCGGGAAGAAACTTCCGCGAGAAGTCGAATGTACGGCCTTGCATCAAATCGCGATCGATTTGCCATTCCGACTTCTTCGACAAAGTGACGGATCGCGCGTAGCGGGCAGCCGCGTTGGACTCTGGCATCGCCATCGTATTGGCACTCATGGTCATCTCCTGATAGACGTGTGAGTGCTACTCTATGATTGGTGTGGCAAGCATCGAATGATCGGTACGCCTGATCTCTTGCTCCTGACTCCGGTTAGCTAAGCGGGCAACTCGTGGACGCCTTCTCAGATGTTTTGCGAGTGATTCGATTGTCTGGAGGGGTTTTCCTCGAGGCAGAATTCACCGCGCCATGGTGCATTAGTGGCCAGCTTTCAACGAACGACTGCAAACCGTTCCTCGCACCCCCGCGCCACGTCATTGCGTCGCACTTCGTCGCTGCGGGAACCATGCAGCTCAGAGTCGAAGGCGGTAGCACGGTAGACTTGCGGGCCGGCGAGTTCGTGCTGCTCCCGCACAACGACGTTCATACTTTTGGCAGCAACCTGGAGATGGAACCGGTTGCGGCGCGCGAGGTGATTCAGGCACCGCAAGGCGATGGGCTGTTTCGCATAAGACACGGCGGCGGTGGAGCGGGCACGCAATTGCTCTGCGGATATCTCGGCGCTGATGTCTCTTTCGGCCCGCTGCTGTCTGGGTTGCCCTCGTTGTTGAAGTTAGATGTCCGTGCGACTGCGTCCGGCGCTTGGATCGAGAGTGCGTTTCGCTTCGGTGCAAGTGAAATTGCCGCGGGACGTCTTGGCTCGACCACCGTCATCGCCAAGATATCCGAGCTTCTATTCGTGGAGGCTGTAAGCCAGTACGTCGCAAACCTGCCGGAGGAACGGCGTGGATGGCTGGCCGGATTGCGTGATCCACAAATTGGGCGAGCACTTGCAGTGCTCCATTCGCGTCCTATGGAAGCGTGGACCGCGGAAGCATTGGCGATTGAAGTGGGGATGTCGCGCTCGGTGTTCGCGGATCGATTTACTTCATTGGTTGGACAGCCACCGATGCAATATCTAACACTGTGGCGCATGCACGTCGCAGCTCAATATCTGCGCGAGGGCCGCGGCAGCGTGGCGCAGATTGGATTTTCCATCGGATACGAATCCGAAGCAGCGTTCAGCCGTGCATTCAAACGCCAGTTCGGCGCATCACCAAGCGCCTGGCGCAAGCAAGCGTGAGCCAGAGGGGACAGATCTATTTACTTGTGCGGTCGCACGCTCAGAAATAGATGCGTCCCCTTTGTTTGTTGTTCGCAAAAAGGCTGGCTATCTTGTCGCTACATCCGGATCCAATCCGTTGTCGAGGGTATGCTGCTTAGGAACGCCTCACCAGCGCCCTTCAGGCGTGCGCCGCGTTCATCGATGATCTTCGGGTAGAGCACACGCGACATCAGCATGCCTGTGATCACACTCGCGAGGGTCAAAACTAGTCCGAGAATCACGAGAAACGCTGGACCCTGAGTTCCTCCGAAAGAGACGAGCAGCAACCCAGCCGCTAATCCAATCCAGGCAATCGCGATGCCTAACTTCCGACGCTTCGCATGCTCGGTGCATAGGCCGGGAGCCACGGCGATCTTCTTCCGCGCGATCAGCGCCACGATCAAGTACAACAGCACGTTGATCACCAGCACGAGATAGATACCAGGATGGTGCCAGTACAGCTTGCGCTCTTTCGCAGGAAGCTCCGTTGGCGCATTGCATTTAACGCAGCGGTTAGGCAGTACAGAGTCGTGCGTCACGATGAGGAGAGAGCCCTCACGCCAGCATCCTTCCGCATCCACCGGCCCGGTCCGCTCACCCAATGCTGCGCTAGAAGGGGCGTATGGATTGCGGTGCGTGCTCATGTTGGGTCGATCCTTCGCGATGCTTGCACGGAGTTTATAGCTCCAGTATAGGCTGGACCGTGACGCGGTTATCGGAGCCCTTAGCGTACCGGGCACGCTGGAGCGGAACTGAAGGAGCACATCAAGATGAAGGTCGCACACCTAGCTGCCATTGCCTTATTGCTGCTCGCGGGTGGTTGTGAACACACGCCCAGTCCGGCGCAGACGACTATCGCGGCTGAATTCAGACCTGGACAGGAATTTCGCGAATGCGCTGATTGTCCGGAGATGATCGTGGCGCCCAGCGGCAGCTTTATCATGGGAGCTCCTCCGGATGAACCGCGCGCGCCCTGGTTTGCTCCGGCAGGCAAGAAACCGCCTATCGATCCCGAAGGTCCACAGCACAAGGTGAGCGTTCGTGCATTCGCGATCGGCAAGTTCGATGTGACGCGCGCGCAATGGAGTGCATTCACCGTTGCAACGAATCGCGCGATCGCAGGCGGATGCGAATGGTCAGGCTTTCCGCACGAGGCACCCATCTCCGAAGCCTCCTGGCGCAACTTGGGATTCGAGCAGGACGACAACCACCCGGTTGTGTGCGTGAGCTGGAATGATGCCCAGGATTACGTGCGCTGGCTGACCGAGCGCACGGGGCACGTATGCCGGCTGCCGACCGAAGCGGAATGGGAATACGCGGCGCGCGCTGGATCAGTGAGCGCCTATCCTTGGGGCGAGACAGCAAGCCATGACCACGCCAACTACGGCAGTGATTCGTGCTGCACGGAATTGGCTAAAGGTCACGATCAATGGCTTCATACATCGCCTGTCGGATCATTCCCGCCGAATGCGTTCGGGCTTTTCGACATGCACGGTAACGCCTGGCAATGGGTTCAGGACTGTTACGCGGACTCTTATGCTGCAGCACCGACAGATGGTTCCGCCTATGATGAGTCCGATTGCCAGCGCCGCGTACTGCGCGGCGGTACCTGGGGCGATCCGCCTGGATTGATCCGCTCAGCTAACCGCAACTGGGCGCCGCCCCCACCGTCGCGCTGGAATCCGCAATTGGAATATCGCAGCGGCGGCGTTGGCTTTCGCGTAGCGCGCGTTCTCTAATGCGTGGCGCGTAGCGTGTCCGCTTCTGGCCGGAAGAACCGACGGCTTGGTTCATCGCTGGCGCCCAGTGCCATTCAAAAGACCTCGTAGGCCAGTGGCTTTGTCGCACCCCCACCGTTACAGGTGGACGCCGGGCACGCCGAAAGCGCAATAGCCAAATCGAGTTCGGCGCGCAACACCATCGACGCTCCCGCACGGGACTTTGGCGCGCGGATGTGCAGTTTCCCGTTCGCGTCGATATCTACGTTCATAAAGAAGTTGAACGCTGTCGGTAACGGAAGCGGCGCGACACCGAGGGTTCGCAGGGCTTCCGTCAGGCTGGAGAAGCAATTGCGGTGGTTCGTGAGTCCATATTGCTTACGGTACATGTCGTCGTTGCAGGGCGCGTACAAGAAATCGTGGCGACCAACCTCGTCGGCCACAATCGTCAAGAGCGGTTCGCTCTGATCGGACCACAGCTGATTGCCTGCTGAGAGATATACGGTTCCGCCAAAGTCGAAAGTACGCCCATTCGACAATCGCTGTCGCCCATCGAGAGAGACGGCGAACAGGTCGCCGCTCTGTCCGCCCTCGGGATCAATGAGGCGCAGATGTTGGCCGCGCGATAGGCACAGACCATCACCGTGTCCAGGCGGGATTAGCTTTCGCTGAGGCATGATTTCTACCGGGATCGAAGGGTCTCTTTTAATCCATGGGGTGACAGTCAGACAACACACAGCCAGTCGAACATCATCCTCGAGCGCTCCGCGGGTCAGGCTAGTGCTTTAGAACGAGCCCCACGATCAAACAAACGAAGGGCTCTTCGGATTAGACCTGCGCCATACCGCCATCGACTGCGAGATCTACGCCGGTGATATATGAACTTTCATCGGACGCAAGAAACACGACGACGGCAGCGATTTCCTCGGGCTTGCCTCTGCGGCCGAGCGGAACTTGCGAGGCGAACTGAGCTGCCGCCTGTTCTGCCTGTTCAACGGTGAGGCCCGCCTTCTCCAAAGCTTGAGTTTCGATTGGGCCAGGGCTCATCGAATTCACACGAATCTTGCGATCCTTTAGCTCCATC
>JAICPY010000286.1 GCA_025929585.1 Steroidobacter sp. | reverse complement strand
TGCGGCGCGGAACGTGGATGCGCAGGTTGCTGATATGCGGAACTCATGACCTATGCTTGTATCGAAATGATGGCTTCAATCCGCAAAGGACTGGATGATGAAGACTCAAACAAGACGCTTGACATGGCTGGTCGCGTACTTTTCTGTTGCGAGCTCAGGAATGGCGGCTGAGCAGGAGCCGGCGGAAAACGGCTTGTCTGCCGAAGCGACGTGGGAGGTTAGATCTGCGGACGGTGCGGTTCTTTCCGCGCCGATCGTCGTGCATGGCGGCGACAACCAAATGTTTTTTCGAACCGGAGATGCAGCGCAGCAAGCCATGCAGGAAACGCGGGACAAGCTCGCGGATCCGGCAGGCCGAGCTGCGCTGCGAGCCGAGCACCGCAGGATGCTGGAGGAACAGCATCCCGACATGGAATACGAGCTTGGCATCGATGCTGTGACGAAGAGCAAAGTGCTGGAGCTTTTAGTCGATGAGCATCTCACAAGGCTCGAGTCTGTTTACGCAATGCAGCGCGATCATGAGACGGCTCTTCAGAAGGAGGCCGATGCCGAAACGCAAAAGCTCGCTTCGTTGCGTGGATTGCTCGGACAAGACGGACTCGAGCGGTTTCAGTTCTATCTTTCGACCACTTGGGAACGTCAACAGGTAAAGGGTTTCGATGGTTTTCTCTTGGCGACGGAGAAGCTGTTACCCGAACAGAAGAAGAAGCTCGTTCAGTTGTTCGCGGAGAAGAACACACGCGCCCGTGAGCGAGATCGTAAATCGCACATGTCTGCTCTGCCGTTAGGGACGCTGGAGAGGTTGGCGTCACCCGAAGAACTGCAGCGACAATCACAGCTCCTCACCATAGAAGCCAACGAAGCGGCGTTGCGCCGAGCGCAAGAGGAGAATCCGTTATTGGAGCAGCGCGCGGCCGAGTTCCTCTCATCCGCTCAACTCGCTGCGTTGGAACGAATGAACGAGGAGGAGGTGACCCGGCTGCGAGAATGGATCGAACAAGCGAGGTTGCAAGCGGGTTTGTCGCCGCAGGTTGCAGAGCGTCCTGAGCAATCGCTAGTGCCTAGAGCAGCACCTCGCAAGCCTGTCGCAGGTGAAGCGACATTCGAATTCACGGTCACGGTCAATCGCAGCGCGCCCATCGTGCACACTCATACTGGTCTGAATGCGACACCAATCCTCTTCGAGGCAGCGGAGGGACTCTGGGTCGAAGCTACGCCAACTTTGTATGAGGATGATTGGTTGGATGTGCATCTAACCTTTTACGAGCAAGTCGGTAGCCAAAAGCGTCGCATCGAGAAGAACAGCAGCTTTGGGACATTGACTCGTCTGCCGGATGGCACGTTCAGTCGCGGCGGCATGAGCACGGATATGGTCACGGGCAGTAAGGGATATGCGGTCAAGACACTCGTGAAGGTGATGGGGCAGGTTACGAACTGATACTCGGTGCTGGATGATCGCTCCGGAGGAGGCCCCCTCCCTAACCCTCCCCCGCAAGCAGGGGAGGGGATCAGAGAGTTCGATCCCTTGCTTCGCAAGCAGCGAAAGGAAATCAGAGAGCTCGATCCCCTAGCTTGCTTCGCAAGCACCGAAGGGAGTCGGACGAGGCCCCCTCCCTAGCCCTCCCCGCGAGCAGGGAGGGAATCGGAAAAGGCAACGACGTTGTCGGTCGGTCTTCTCCCTCTTCGGTGGTCATGTGGGCGCTCGCATAATGGGCGCATGAACTATGCCCGCGAGTTCGCATTCGTCGCGCTTTGCGTCGTGCTTGCGGGCGCGAGTGCGCAAGATTCTTCTGTTGATAGTTCCTGTCCTATCGCCACTCTGCAGGCGCCGGTTCGCTACAGTCGTCTGCATCAAATTCCAACCGTCGCTCCGCGCGACGATATCAGCCACAAGATCGTGACACCGGGTGGGATGGTGCTAGATGCGCCGAAGATGGTTGCGGCCACGGATGTTTTGACGATTGTCGCGCGAGATTCGGACACGCTGTGCTTCGGTCTGCTCACGTTCGCGCGAGAGCGTCACACGTGTGAGATCACAGGCGTCGCTCGCAAGGAGTCAGAGGGTACGTACCTGTTCCACGACGATGCTGCGGTCGTACGCTTCACATTCGACGGTGAAGATCAGGTCAGCGTGGAGCCCGTCGGCACGGGCTATCAAAGCCGATGCAAACCCTCGGGCAAGATCGACACAGCGATCTACACACTGGGCGAAAACTCCAGATGAGGATCCGAGCCGAACGCACGATGCGTAAATGAACTTCCTGTGGCCGTCGACGTTGTGTAGACGCTAGCGGTATCGCCTAACGCGCGGACGTCGGCAGATGCATTTGCC
>JAICPY010000246.1 GCA_025929585.1 Steroidobacter sp. | reverse complement strand
GCCGCGCGAGAAGGAGTTGCCGTCGTCGCACTCCATCAATGAAGACATCGTCATGAGATCGGCGATTGTTATCTGCGCCTTGCGAGGATCTGGGTGCTCCAGTGATTGCATTCGTGGCAGGTAGTCGAGCACTTTGGCATCCGGTCCCGGCAACTTGCCGTCGGCGATTGCGAGCCCGACAAGCATCCCTGCAACCGTTTTGGTCGCCGAACGAGTGTTCCGCCGGGCCTGAGACCCTTCTTGATCGAAATAGCGCTCATATACGAGCTCGCCACGCTGCGAGATCAGCACGCTTGTAATCTGATTGTATTTGCCGGCTTCGACCGCTGTGGTGAGTTCTCGGAAATCGGAACCCCATGCGGAAGCACTAAGCAGCGTACAAAGAAGGGTAAGAATGGATTTCATTTCTAGCTCTATCCGTCGCGAGTGTTGATGAGCGCCGCCGCGCGCATCTGCCATCGTGTTCTCAGAGGAGATACCAACCATGGTACCTGTCCGCGTGGCCTAGGTCTCTTCGGCAGTCAATTGTAAGCAACGCTTCGGATGAGCATCCATGAGCGCCCATTGGACACCCGATAGTTCACTTCACTAGAGGGAGCCAAAGGGGACAGATCCTGAGGTTTCCCCACGAGAGCGTCCCTCGGTGCCGGTGTACGGATACTCGGAATCTCGGCCTTTGCCCAGTCTCTCGAGCGCGAGCGCGCAAGCATTGGCTAGCATGCCGATGCTTCGTTCACTCGAGAGGCAAGGATGCCGCGACTTCCACGACTTCACGTTCCAGGTGGCTGCTATCACGTCATCCTGCGTGGACGTCAGACTTTAGACAGCCAGCAATTTGGAACACGAACGTCGGCTGTCCAATCTCTTGTTGTGTCCAATCTTTGTTGTGGCAGATCCTGCGATACCGGATTTGCAAAATTAGCGTTTCTGGAGTTTCGCTAGTTCTGCAACTCCGGCACCTGAAACTTCCCGCGATCAATCCTCTGGCGGCGCCTCCGTATAACCCTGCGGCACATCGAAGCTGAACAAGGTTGCCGGAAGCGGTTGATCGAAGGCGAAGTCCATTCGCACTTGCACGCTACGTTGATCGACCTGCAGCCAAAGAGGTAGGCCACTGTCATCCGCCCATAGCTCGGAATACATGCCTTCGATCTCGAGCGCCCAACCGTGCACGCGTTGACCCTCGATCACTCGCGTACCCAGAGGTTGCGCCGCACGCTGATAGGCAGCGAGCTCCTCGAGCCACGTGAGTGGGTCATCGTCTTGCTTCTGCACAACGTCGATCGGGAACCGCATCGCGGTCCGGGAATCATGCATTAGCATGAGGACTTGGCCGCCGGGCGGGCTGACGAGCACACTCAAATCGTCGCCCACATCGGTGCGCACCTCACCCGCTTCATTCACGTGGATCTGAGATTTCTGGATCGTTTCACCATTTGCACGGGTGTCGAGAACGAACGAGAGTGTCTTGAACACCTGAAAGTGCCGCTGAACTTGCGCAAACGCGACGCCCTGTCCGGCCGTGGGCAACAGCGAAATCACCACCACAGCGAGACAAGACGCTGCCGCTGCGAGCGCCCACTTTCCGACCGTCGTCGCGAGTGGAGTAGGTGCACGATCTCGGATCACGTCGTCGAGCTTTCGCTGCGCCTCTCGCACGTCAGCCTCCATAGGCTCCACGGATTGCAACTCACGGACCTGAAGAGCCAATTCGGCAGGAAGTTCGGTAGAAACATTCATAACTAGATCTCCGCTGGGGATCGCGAGCCAAGGTGCAGATCCTGCAGACGCTTGACGGCTCGATGGAGGCACACACTCACGTAGTTCTCGGAAATGCCTACGCTGGACGCGACTTCGCCAATCTCGAAGTTATGCAGGTAGCGCAGTGCGAAGCATTGAGCCTCGATCGGTTTCAAACGACCAATGGCTCTGCGAAAGCGATCGGCGGTTTCATCCGCTGTAACGACTTCTTCAGCAGAGGACTCACTCAGGCAGTCCGCGCGCGACCAGAACTGAACGAGCCTGGTCCACTGGCGTCGGCTGCGAAGCTGATTGAGTGCGAGGCGGACAGCCGCCGCCGTGAGAAAGGCGGGCCACGAGCGTACGGCACTCGGTGGCCTGTGGAGCAGACGAAGAAACAAGTCCTGCTGAACGTCCTGTGCTGCAGCTCGAGTGCCGACCAGCCGGTACGCGGCTCGATAGACGAGCCCTCCATACTGTCGAGCCAATTCAGCCACGTCATCGGGCGATAGGACGGGACTCACTGCCGGCAAACTCTGGATCGATGGATGCGACACACCAGACTCTCCTTTGCTGAACTGCCCCAATGACAAGTGGCGGCGCAGATTCTTACAGATATTTATCGACCGGGCTCTTCGGTACCGGGATAAGGATATCGTGGATAATCTTTGCTGATTCGCTGCCTGCGACGTAAGAAGTCGAGATCGCCGACCGGACAGCGTTCAGATACGCGATATCCTTAAACCGGTACCGAATGGTTCTCTCCAATGATCCGGGAGCTTGAAATCTTGAAGTCATCGACCGCTTTTCTCCTTCTCTATATGAGCAGCTTTGTGTGGCCAGCGATCGCAGCGGAAGCTGCCGCGAAGGAAGGTGCGCCTGTAGCAAGAGCGACGACTGCGCCGATAGATCCAGCCGCTGCTTTCCCGCCGAAGATGCAGGTATTTGCGTTGTATGGAGATGACCCGATACCGAATTCGAAGCCGACATCCGATGAGGAGTCCGGTGCCGATCGCGGGTATATCAAGAACGTCTCGCGTCCGCAGATTCACGTTCATTTGCCTGCCAAAATGCGGGCCACCGGTGCAAGCATCGTGATCGTACCCGGGGGCGGATACGGCGGGCTCACGTTTGAATGGGAAGGCACGCAGCAGGCTCAGTTTTTCGTGGACCACGGGATCGCGGCCTTCATCGTGAAGTATCGGATTCCGAGCGACAAAACGATGGTCGACAAGTCGATCGGCCCGCTTCAAGACGCACAGCAAGCGATGCGCTTCGTACGCCAGCGAGCGAGCGAATGGCACCTTGATCCGACTCGCGTCGGAGTCATCGGCTTCTCCGCCGGCGGGCACTTGGCATCGACGCTGGCGACTAAGTTCAGCAAAGCGTACGTGCCGAATCCCGATCAGATCGATCTGCGGCCCGACTTTATGATCCTGGTCTATCCGGTGATCAGCATGCAGAGTGAAATCACGCACGCGGGTTCACGCGAGGCGTTGTTGGGTGCCGCTCCTTCCGACGAGCAGGTGCGGCTCTTTTCCAGCGAGCTGCAGGTAAGCGAGCGAACACCGCCTACGTTGATACTTCACGCCACCGATGACCCGACCGTAGATGTCAGCAACAGTCTTCGTTACTACGAAGCACTTCGGCACGCTGGCGTTCCAGTGGAGATGCGTTTGTTCGAGAAGGGTCAGCATGGCTTCTTTCTGATGCCGCGCGACCGCTGGCAGTCCACCATCATGGAGTGGCTGACGTCGAACGGATGGTTGCATCCGCATGCCGGTACCACGAACGGAAAGAATCCATAGGTACGGGATAAGGATATCGCGTGTACGCAGTCGCGCCGGCAAGAGCAGCCCATCTGATCCGCACGGAAGAGAAGGCGCTGCGAAGGCTGCACCAGGGATGTGATGCATATACAGGCCATCCTTGTCGCGGTACCGAGGACCGATTCACTTACTGACCTGTGTCCGGCATCAGCATCGAAGCATTGGATCGCTCACTTCAACTCGCGAATGAGCGTTGCTACGTTGCCGCGAAGCTTTTGCTCGGAAGATCTCTCAGAAGTGTCGGAAGATAGGCAGTCGCAGCGTCCTTGGGACAAAGGGCACTTTATTGGGCAATCAAGACTGGGAAACTCGTTATGAAAATTACCGTTGAGACGATGGTCGCAGCGCCGATGGAGGAAGTTTGGCG
>JAICPY010000224.1 GCA_025929585.1 Steroidobacter sp. | reverse complement strand
GTAATCGTCACACCATCGACGGGCCGGCGCGTCACGGCATCGACGACCTCTATCGATACGGCGCCAACGTCGGCAGCGGCGGGGGTGGCCGCAAGTGCATATATAAGAGCGGCAAGTGGCAAGCGTCGATGCAGCATGGACTGGTTCCTCGAACGGTTGATCGTCATCGGATGCGAAACTATCAATCGAGTCTGTCGCGAACCTTGCAGCCGGCGCGGAAGGTGCTAGTAGGAAAAAAGTGCCTGGTGACTGGTGATACAGAATAGGCACATACAGATTGGACAGCCAACGAATTAGGTTGGAGTCTGCTTAGCAGGACATCCAGCTGTTGTAAGTTCAACAATCGATCGGAATGGGGCCAGGGGCCCTGAGTTATTATTGGGCGGCTTAGAAGCAAGGCGGACGCATCTATTTTCGCGCGCGATTGCACAAGGAATAAATCTGTCCCCGTGTCTTTCTCGAATCGGGCGCTGAGCAACGAAGAAAGTTATCCCTGTGTCCCGGCCGGCACCTTAGAGGCGGGTCAAGCTGCGCGCCTCACCTTTTTAACTTTGCCTTGCTGCGGATCATAGTGTTGAGCGTCAGCCGAACGTGTCTGAAGGCGCATGTTCATGTCGAGATCGCGGTCCTGAGCCTCGAGCTTGAATCGGGCTACGGTATCGACCAGCTTGTGTGATTGATTGTTCAGCAGCTCAGCCGCAGATGCTGATTCCTCGACGAGCGCGGCGTTCTCCTGTGTAGCCTGGTCAATCTGGGTGATGGCTTGATTAACCTGAGTTACGCCTGCGCTTTGCTCTCTGCTCGCCGCGGTAATCTCGCTCATGATGCTCGTGACTCGCTTGATGGACTCCACCAGCTCGGTCATCGTATGACCGGCTTCGTCGAAGGAAAGCACTACAAGGACACGCGTCGATTCTACGACGAGTCCAACTGGTGGCCATTACCTCTGCACGGCGGCGCTGCCTATTTCGTCAACTTCGCATGAGCTTCAAGAAAAGGATTTGCGACGGAGCGCCATGGCCCGCGGGATCAAGACTCAGAAGATCCATCCGATTCCATTGCCGCGGCACCGCGTGCAGGACAGATTCCACCTCCGCTTACGTTCGTGTTGGTTTACAACAAGATCAGCCGTAAAGTGATTCTGCAGCGCGAAGCCCTTTGACCCAGGACTGGCCTAACGTCTTCGCGTGAAGACGAAGATGATCCAAGCGACCCATCGCACGACCGAACACATTTCCTTTAGGCTGCATCGCGAGCTGCCATGCATCCGCGTCAATGTTCAACCGCACGATGATTGGCGGCAGTCGATCATCGATAGAGCCACGCTTGCCTTCTCGTATCGCGCGCCCTGTCCAATCGACGAGGGCCAAATAGTCTTCCAGTCGATACGGCAGATGATGAGCCGTCGCACCGCTGGTTTGAAACGACATCAACGGTATGAAGCACTGCGGCTGTGGATCGCTCGGTGCCTTGAGAGCTTCGCTGATCTGTCGGATTCGCTGATAGATGGACGTGAACTCCGAATCTTCCGGCGTTCTAGCGATTCCCGCTCGCACTGGATTCAGATCCACATAAGCCATTGCTGTGAGCAAGCTTGCTTCATCTAGCAGGGCTTGTGACTTGAAGCGCGACTCCCAAAAACGTCCGCTGCACTTGTCTTCCGCATTGGCGCGACGGGCGAGATGCTCGTTCAAACACTTCATGAACCAGCTGATGTCATACAGACGCTCGCGCCAGCGCTCAATCATTGTCAGCGCTAGTCTACATTCGGCTTCCAACGCAACACCTTTCTGCCACCGAGCAACCACCGGGGGCACGCTGAACATCGCCGTCCAGCGGTTTACCACGTCTTCAACGGTTAGATCTTTGGCCCGCGCGCGATCGACGTGCAGGACGAGGTGGTAATGATTAGACATCACCGCGTAGGCGCAGATGTCGATCGTAAAGATCGCGCTGAGCCGCTCAAGCCGCTCGATCACCCAATCCTTACGATGCGAATAATCGCGACCCGCGTATTCATCGAAGCCCCATAGCCACGCACGTCGAACGCAACGAGCTACGACGTGGTAGTAGGGTGTGTCGGACAACGAGACTAACGTCTTACGTGCGTACGTCATCTGCACTTCCCTTGTGCAAGCCAACTCCTAGGCGAATTCTAGATCATGGTGGTCAGCTTTCGTCGCGATTAACTAGCGATACGACCGGAAATCAATGCGTGTCCTTGTAGTACATCTGGTTCGGGCTTCATCGCGAGCCGGAAGTTGTGTTCGGTGAGGTGATACATCGCGATGCTTTCGGGAATGACCTTGTCCCATCCACCGACGCTGTGCAGGCGCTTGCCGGTTTCGGCATTGTGCTGAAAGCCTTCGGTATCAAAGCGCCGTTGATGATCGAGCATGATCATCGGCGTGCGCCGATAGACCTCGCGGTCATCGCGAAACACACGCGACTGCCAGTTCTGTGCGCCGGCCATCATGCCGACCCAGATACAGTGTTCACCGCCAGCTTCGCGTGTGACGCGATTGAACTCATCCCTGATCTCGAGTCGGCGCGCGTAGTTCCACATGATCCATTCGCGGTAGAGCGGATCGTTCCAGTTCGCGACACGCGGCAATGCCGCGCCGGTGCGGGCGCGGAACGAGCGTTCGCAATACGTGCAGAAGCACGGCTGATTTCGCATCGGCCCGTTCCAGTTGTTATCGGTGAAGCCTTCGGGTCGGTAGCGGCTTGCGATCTCGCGCAAGATCGAGGGAATGTACTCTTGATAGTACGGACTGTTGACGCAGGCGATGTAGAGCTCGTTCCAGATATACGGCTTACCGTCCGCATCGTGTGCGAACCAATCGCGGTGTGCACGATAGAACGCCTCGTCAGCTCGACTCGAGTCCATGCGTGCGAACACGGCGAGTCCGTCGTCGTGGGCTGCGCGAGTCAGTTCGCCAAATAAATCGCGATTGCCAAGCTCCTTCGCGCGGCGATGGAATGGCACTTCGGTCGGATAGAACGCAACGATGCCGCCGGCATTGATGACGACGCCTTGCACGCGCGTGCGTTTCCAATGCGCTCGCCACCAACCGATGTCGATACGGAGTGGGTCGATTTCGGTGAGATTCGTTTGGCCCCAACGCAATGTGCGTTGGTACCAGGGCGTTTCCGAAGTCGCGGAGTCTGCCGCGGCTGCGCGGCCGTGGGGAAGAGAGGCCGCGAGTGTGAGCGCGGCAGTGGATTTGATGAACGTTCGGCGTGAAGGCATGCCGGGGATTATAGAGATCGTCGTCCCGAGCAGGGGAGGAGTCAGCTAGTTCTTGTCGGGTTGAAGCCCGACTGCAAGGTTGCTCAAGATGGGCCCTCGCGTTCGCAAGCGCGACGGAGTTTCGTGATGCGGTTCGGATGGACCCTCGCGTTCGCAAGGGCGACGGAGTTTTGTGATGCGGTTCGGATGGGCCCTCGCATTCGCAAGGGTGACGGAGTTTCGTGATGCGGTTCGGATGAGACCTCGCATTCGCGAGGGTGACGGACCTTTCCGCGGGGGAGGGAAACTCAGATCATCTAACTGCGAGGCCTCGCATAAGGAGAGTGGTGGGTGTGGAACAGCGGTGAACGAAGGCTTAGACTGCAACGGCAATGCTTCGTACCGCTCTGCACATCCTGATCATCGTTGCCCTTGCTCTTCAGGGGATTGCGGCAGTGGGTGCGGACTTCGCCCCTGAGCAGGAGACGCAGCAACATTGCCAAGGGCACGATACAGAAAGACAGGACTGCGCTTGCTGCCCAGAAGGCGCGACCACGACAAGCTGTGCGATGCAATGCTCCGCACTGCAAAGTCCAGTCATGTGGCAGATTCCTGAGCGGGTTGCTGTGCAGCGGACGCACCCCCATGCCCGCGAGACGCTGATCCGAAGTCGTTCCTATACTCCGCTGAACCCTCCGCCAATCTTCTGAGCTCTTGCTATTCGCACGCACTGTTCGAGTGCGCGAAACAACACTAGCTCAGGAGATATCATGAACTCTTCTTTCGGGCGCGCCGCTGTCGCGGTGACGCTCAGCATTGCGGCCGGCGTTGTGCCCGCAAATGCGAAGCCAATTGCATTCGCAGATGGCACGACAGTAATGGCCGAGTACGGTGCCGGCACGATGACCGAAGTACAGGCGTTCTACGCGCCGACGTATCGCTATTCGCTGGGCGGCGGTCATCTTTCACTCAATAGCGATCTCAATGAGAACACGCGCGACATTACGTATGTGCGATTCAACTACCTGCCGAAGCGCTGGAACATGGAAGCAGCGCAAGCGAATGTGTTCGTGTGGGGTGGTGCCGGGCGCGCTCACATCGGGGAAGCAGACGCAAACGAGTTCGCCTGGAACGTAGGTGGCCAGCTCGACTACGAGACGCGCCGAATCTACTCATCGCTGCGGACTGAACTACACGAAGGATCGTCTTTCAGCCATCGCATCGACACGCTCCAGCTCGGAATCGCTCCCTACGAGCACGACTACGACACCCTCGCGGTCTGGTTCGTCGTGCAGGCACGCAACTACACAGGCCAGATTTTCGAGGGAACGGAATGGGCGGGCTTGATCCGGCTGTTCAAGCACAATGCTTGGATTGAAGCAGGCCTCACCCGAGAGGGCAAGGTACAAGCCATGCTCATGTTCAATTTCTAGGTGCCCTATGAAGAATTTCAAATTGCTGATCGCGCTTTCCATCTTGTTCGCTGCAAGTTCTCACGCCACAACGATCGAAATGACCGTGAATGGATTGGTGTGTGGGTTTTGTGCGCAAGGTATCGAGAAGACGCTTCGTAAGCACCAGGCCACGGCAGATGTGCTTGTGAGCTTGGAGAATCGACTGGTGGCGATTGCCACC
>JAICPY010000283.1 GCA_025929585.1 Steroidobacter sp. | reverse complement strand
GTTCCAATTCGGTCTTCACAACAGTTTCCCAACCGTGTTCTCCAACCCCTTCCGCTCGCCGGATTCAGGCGATTTGGTGCCGCTGGCCAATATGATTCAAGCCGGCGTGAATGCGACCTATCTGAGCGCAACGAGAACTAGAAAAAATCTTCCTCCCTGCCCAATGCCCCCCTCCTCCGCGCCCTCACCAGCCCATCACCATGTTTGACTCGATTGCCTTGCGGGCCTGCTCGAGGTCCGAACCGGTCTCATGCATATAGAGTCGAATGGCGTGCACTTTGTCGCCCTCGGCCTTTGACAGGCAGTCCCGCGCGGTGTGACAAGGGTCCATCTTGCCCGAGATTCCCAGGGCGCTCTTCGAGATCACCCACGTATCGCGCGGACGTTTCGTAAGTCGAATGACCCTTTCCTGAGGATAGGCATCGCCGACAACCGCCGAGGCGGCGTCCCCATCTTCGGCCCACGTAATCAAAATGTGGTTTTCGGTTTCGACTTCGTACAAGGGCATGATCCACTCCTTTCCGCAAACTCAAGACAACTATTGAGAAGTGCAGCACGCTGGATGAGATTGGCGCGCCGGTGCTGCCTCTATGATGTTACGGAATACCCTCGTCGAACGTCAACGTGCCGCCGAAAATGCTCGATAAATCGGCCGTAAGAGGCTCGAACGGAGTCTTTAACGCGAGGCCGCCGGCCAGTCGGCTAGTGTGGCTTATCGAGCAGCGCGAAGTGAGCTTACCGAGGGGCGACGCCGGCAAGCTCTGTGTCGGCCATGTCGGCGGAATCGTTCGTGCCGTCTTCGCGAGGAGGTGAAGCCGGACATGGCTCAGTGACTTGCGCTCCGTTCGAAACGATCGCTCCGGCGCCACGTGTATTCTCTGGCCCGCCGGACGTGGAGCCATGGTGCTCTCGGATCGCTGTGCCTGTGTGGACAAAGAGACGATTGCATCCCGCTGCTTTGGCGCTATAAAGAGCAGAGTCGGCCCGCGCCAATAGCGACCGCGCGTCGTCCTGCGCACGCACTTCGGCGAGCCCGCAGGAAACCGTCGCGGCTAACTCCTGGGTCACGCGTTTCCGCAGGCGGTCCCCAAACACACCCGCGCCCGAAAGGCTGGTTTGCGGCATCACGACTGCGAACTCATCCTCGCCAATCCGCGCCACAAAGTCGGAATCGCGCATGCAACCGCGAATGATGCCCGCCAATCGCGGAAGCAGCGGCAACATCGAGACTCGCGCATCCGTCGACGCCGTCAGCGAAGTGCGATCGAGACTCACCATGGCCACGACAAATTCGACGCTGGTCTTCGATCGCGAGGCGAAAAGTACTTGCAGTTGTTGGTCGAGCGCGCGACTTGTGCCGACACCCGTCAACGGATCAGTGCGGCCGGGGGCGAAAGTCTCCAAATGGCCCGACTGTTGTCGGATTTGGTCGTAGGCGTGCGATAGCTGATGGGCAAATTCCATCGTGGGCGCTAGCATCGCCTCCGCCTCAGCACAAAGCAGCTCCCACGCCTGTTCGTTGCCCTTTCCCTGCGCTTGACGCAATCGGTCCTTGAACGAGTCGACGCGGGCATGATGGGCGGCCAAATCGTGCCGCAGACTGTCGGCGATGGCTTCCAGTCGCCGCGCGACCTCGGCCGCCCGATTGAGCTCGCTTTGGCGCCGGTGGTCGAGTTCAACGTCGCGCGACTTACGCGTTCGTTGGCCAAATAAGTAGCCGATCAGTGCTACAGCGGCGAGGGCCGCCGTGGCCGGCAGCCCGACGAGCGAAACGTCGATAAACGCTGGCCACAGCAGTAACGAAATGTTTTGCATTGTTGACTCGTGCTTGAAGTGGAACGTTCCGCTTAGAGGCGACGAGAGCGCAAGCCCGTGAGGCTGAGGAAGCCGCAGGCGCAGGCAATGGCCAACACTACGAGCCACTCTTCGCGGTTCAGCCCGTTGAACCATTGCCAGGTGTGCCCCGGCATTTCATTGATGCGGTCCCAAACGGTTTCGAAAAACGCAGGCATAGCACTTCACCTCATGTCGCGGCTGTCCCTTGAAATCTACGCCAAGTTAACGTCGATCATGTCCGTGAGATTGGCCGGGCTGCGGCGCGACCAGATCGTTGGGCCGATCGTAACGATTGTTGCAATTGCAATGGCGGAAACGGGAGGATTGGAATTGTGAAAGGCACTGGTGCCGATGCGCTCACTTGCAGGGGCCGACTGCGCAGCGTCGGCATCGATCGCAGCCACCGAGGCCGGCAAATTGGCTTACTTCCCACCCGGCCGACGCCTTGCCGGCGCAGCGGCCGGTTGGTATATTTTCGAGTCCAGCCAATGGCGAAAAAATGGCCGATTCGGCCGAAAGAAAGCCCGGCGCGGTAGCTCAATTGGTTAGAGTCCCGGACTGTCGATCCGGTGGTTGCGGGTTCGAGTCCCGTCCGCGTCGCTTGACATAAGTCCCGCCGAACTAAGGCATCCTGTTCCCTGACGATGGTTGGCAGAGCGGCGTTTCCCG
>JAICPY010000169.1 GCA_025929585.1 Steroidobacter sp. | reverse complement strand
GGTGGCGATTGGAGATGAAAGCATCGCGCGGATCCGCGCGGGAAAGCATTGCTGCGAGCGTCATCCCGCTTGGCAGATCAGTCGGAACGTCTTTCATCGAGTGAACTGCGATATCCGCGCGATCCTCTTCGATCGCGCGCTCGAGCTCTTTGATGAATAAACCCTTGCCACCGACCTCGGCCAGCGAACGATCGAGGATCCGATCGCCTTGAGTCGTCATCGGCACGAGCACGACTTCAAGATCCTGATGCAATTCACGCAACCGCGACGCGACATGCTCCGCCTGCCACATAGCCAAGCGGCTTTGTCGAGTCGCGATTCGCAACGTGCGATTCGGTTTGCTCATTTGTCTATTCTGGCGCGACACCTTGAGCGGCTTCGGCGCGCCGAACGTCCAGCATGAAGCGGATCAAAGCGATGATCAGCGCCAACACCACAGGGCCTAAGAAAAGACCGATCGCGCCGAACGCCGAGATACCGCCCAAAACACCTATGAACACGGTAAGCGTACCCACCGAAGCACGCCCAGAGACGAGCATCGGACGCACGACGTTATCGACGAGGGAAACAAGCAGGCTCCCCCAAATCACGATAAAAATGGTCGCGCCCCAGCGGCCTTGCACGGCCAAAGCGATCGCGGCGGGGATCCAAACCAAAGCCGTTCCGCCTACTGGCAAGAGCGCAGCTAGCGCTGCGATGACGCCAAAAACGAGCGGAGAAGGCAGCCCTACGATCAAAAAGGCTATGCCAACGAGCGTTCCTTGGATGAGCGCCGTCAAACCCGTGCCGTAAACCATGGCGCGGGTGACCGAAGCCAAGTGATCGAAGAGTTTGGCTTTGTAGTTCCTCGCCATGGGGATCAGTTCGCGTGCTGTCGCTACCATTTCGGCGCCGTCGCGAACGAAGAAAAACAACATGAAGATCATCAACACGAAGCCGACGACGGTTCCGACTGCGCCCAGGAATACTTTGCCACCCATCGAGGCGAGCCATTGAAGCAATGCTCGCGAGCCCTCTACGAGCCAGCCGCGAACTTGCGCGATGTTGATGTCGAATGTGCTCTCTAGCCAATTCAGCGGTCCGATCAGCCAAGGAACATTGGCTGGATCGAGCACGTTCTTTTTTGTCTGATCGGCCACTGTCGTTTGAGCGAATTGGAGCAGGTCCCCGACCTGTGCTGCGAACGCTGCGCTCAGCGCAGTGAGCGGGCCAATGATCACGAAGAACATCAGGATGGTCAGAAGCAGTGCGGAGAGATGGGCTCGCCCTTTGAGGCGTCGCGTGAGGCGCACGTGAAGTGGGTATAGCAGGAATGCGATGAAAATGGCCCACAGCAAGGGCCCAGCGAACGGTTGCACGATCTTGAGCAGGGCAAAGCTCAAAACGAGCGTCGTGATCAGCGCGAACGATCGTGCGTAAAAGCGATCGCGCGGAGCGACGGCGCGTTGTGGAGTGTTCATGCGTTATGACTCGCGAGGAGACGAAGGAGCACAGCAGTACGGACCTGCGTTGACAATGCTAGCACTCGCGCTTCGAACATGCTTATGCCTGGAAATTGCGTAGTGGACCTTGCAGGCTGTTGAGAGAATCAACATTGGACTAAGGGAATGTTTATTGCCGATGTTCGCGATGCGGGGCTAACATCGGCTCGGGCCCATCAGCAAAACTGGAGCGTCATACCCGCATGTATGCGCCCTGGAGAGCAGTTTATGAATACGAGTACAGGACCAGTGACTGGCGAGATCACCACCGACCAATTGGTCGCCGATCTCAAGACCGTCATGCAGGATGCCGAGGCATTGCTGAGGGCGACCTCTTCGCAGACCGGCGAGAAGATTCAGGAAATTCGTGCTCATGCCGAGCAGTCGTTGATGCAAGCGCGCAGCCGCGTCACGGAGTTGGAGCAAGAAGCTCGCCGCCGGGCGCAGGAAATGGCGGACGTTACCGAAGGCTACATGCGCGACAACCCGTGGCAGTCGGTCGGAATCGCAGCCGGGGTCGGCCTTTTGATCGGCCTGCTGCTGAGTCGGCGCTGAGCGGCAACACCACATGAGTGCAGATCTCGGCGAGGACAGACCCACTGCGGCCGGCTTACTTCATTCGGTGAGTCGCCTTTCCGGGACCGTGCTCGGCATCGTCCACACGCGGCTCGAGCTGCTGCGCACCGAGCTTCAGGAGGAAGTGCAGCACGCGGCCAAGCTCGCACTTTGGGCGTTTGTTGCCGCGTTTGCGGGGCTGATGGCGTTGTTCTTAGGCGCGCTGGCCGTGATCTTCGCGTTCTGGGATTCGCATCGGATTCTTGCAGCGGTTGCCATGGTTGCCGTATTTGCTTTGATCGCAGTCGGGGCGGCGCTTGCTGCTCAGCACAAGCTGCGCACCAAGCCCCCCATGCTGGATGCCACCTTGGCGGAGCTTGCCAAAGATCGCGATCAGCTTCGCGCCAGGCTGTGAACGGCATGAGCGCTCCCACGCCCAATCGCGCTCAGCAACTTGCATATCGCCGCGCCCGGCTTCGGGCGCAATGCGCGATTCAACGCCGACAGTTGGCAGAGGTTGGATCCCGCGTTGAATATGAGCTTGGCGGGATCGATCGCGCAGTAAACTTGGTACGCGGTGTCACGAGCAAACCGGTGCTGATCAGCGCCGGGGTGGCGCTGCTCACATTGATCGGTCCGAAACGAGCGCTGCGCTGGGTTACTCAGGGCGCGTTTTGGTATAGCACAGGCCGGCGGCTGGCTCAGGTGCTGGGACCGATGTCGACGCCAGCACAGGTGATCGACGCGTTGCGTAAGGCGGGGCAGAGTCTGCAGTCCACAGACCGTGGTCCCCAGGCCAGAGTCGAGACAGACCCGCGCTAGCGTGTTCTGACCTGCGGACTTCTCAGTCCTATCCTCGAATTCGCCGCAACAACTCCGATGCATGTCGGCGGCTAACCTCGAGCACATCACCGCAATCACGGACTCGGACTACATATTGGCCGGAGTCGGTGCGTTCGACGGCGGAGATGTACTTCTCCGCGACCAACGCGTTGCGATGAATACGGACGAAATCGGGTGTGAACTCTTCAGCCAACGCCTTGAGCGATTCGTCTATCAGGTTCTCGCCGCCCTTGTGTTTGACGGTGACGTATTTCTGATCGGCAAGGAAGTAATAGATCTCTCCCACCGGGATTAGACGAAGCTGTTCGCCGAGCCTCGCGCAGATTTGTTCACGCTTGTGATCGATGCGGGCGGATTCTGCGACCTTGACCAAGCGGCTTGGCGAGATGCGCGCTGCATGGCGAAGCGCATGCGCCAGCTTCTCCTTGCGAACCGGCTTGAGCAGATAACCGACGGCCTCGGTTTCGAAGGCATCGACCGCATACTGATCGTAAGCCGTCGTGAAGATCACCGCGGGAGGGTCCTCGAGGCTATCGATATGGCGAGCCACTTGGATGCCCGATAAGCCCGGCATGCGCACATCGAGCAGGACGACATCCGGCTTCAGCTCGCCACAGTAGCCCAGCGCCTCTTCGCCATTGCCTGCCTCGGCGATGACCTCGCAATCTTCGATCTCTGCTAACAATCGGCGCAACCGATCGCGGGCCGGAGGTTCGTCATCGACGATCAACAGCTTCATGGGTGAGTCGGGCTACCTTCCAAGAGAGGCGAGTCAGCATACGGAAATATCAGCCGAGCGCAAAATTCGTCGTGTTTGAGCTCGGTTTCCACGCGCGCGCGGCCTGGCCAGGCGAGCTCCAGGCGCTGGCGAATATTCTCCAATGCCAAGCGGTTGCCCTCGCGCTCTCCGTAGCCCGCCTGCTGTGGCGGCAGTGGGTTGCGAACTTCGATGTGCAGCGTGTCGCCTTGTCTATGTCCGATGATGGATACGCGTCCACCGTTCGGCAGCATCTCGATACCATGATAGACAGCATTCTCGAGCAATGGCTGCACGATCAGTGAAGGCACGCGTGCATTCATCGGCAATCCATCGATATCCCAATGCACCTCGAGTCGCTCGCCGAGCCGCAGTTGTTCGATGCGCTCGTGAGTGCGCGCGATCTCGATCTCTTCATCCAGGGAAATCCGCGAAGTCGCCTCGGCAAGGCTCGCCCGGAAAAGGTCCGCAAGATCCTCGACGGCTTGTTCCGCCTTCACCGGATCCGATCGCGTGAGCGCCGCAATCGTATTCATACTGTTGAACAAGAAATGCGGTCGGATGCGAGCTTGCAATGCTCGGATCCGGGCCAGCGCTTCCATCTCGATGCTGCGTTTGCGCTCGGCGCTGACATAAAAATAGCGTAGCGCCATCGCGCTCACGATGAATCCGACGGCCATGTTGCGCAGCAGGAACCCAGCGTGATCGCGCGGAAACAAACTGGCGGATTCGCCGATGTCGATGCTCCAGATCCGGCCCACTTGGAACACCGCTTCGGAAACGATTCCCACGGTAACAACGAGCACGACGATTGCAATCAATGCGGCGCGAGAAGCGGGCAACGTGTGCAGCCACTTGCGCGAGCGGCAGAGAACGGCGGCGCACGTGAGGCCAACCCACAACAAGAATAGCGAGCTCGTTGCCAGGTCGACCCAAAAATTGTCATGCAGCGCTTGACGCGCGATCGCGATGATGAGCGCGACCAGTTCGACGATCAGCACGATCGCAAGCACCGCGCGTGAGCCGCAGAAATCAGGCAGGAAGAGAGCCGGAGCGGAGATGCGCCTCGCAGCGCCGCTGACTGCCATTGTCGTCGCCGCTAGTGTTTGTCTGGAGAGCGTGCGGATTCTTTCGCCGCCACGAATAGCGCGTCCTTCAGGCGGAACAGAGTGGATATATCCTCATCGCCATGACCTTGCTCGATCAGCCGTCGATAGTGAACCAACGTCATTTCGATCAGCGGCAACTGCACACCATGACGTGCCGCCATCGCACGGCAGATCTTTAGATCCTTCTCGTGTAAGCGGACGCGGAATCCGGGTGGATAATCATCGCGCAGAATGTTCGGCGCCCGATGCACAAAGTACCAGCTCGAGCCTGCGCCTTGACCGAGCGTGTCGATCAAGCGATCGAGCGGCAAGTCCTCGGATTTCGCAAATGCCATCGCCTCGGCGACTGCTTGAATTACACCCGCGCATAGAATCTGGTTCGTCGCTTTGGCGGCTTGTCCCGCGCCATTCGCTCCGAAGTGAGTAACGGTTTTGCCCATTGCGCGCAGTACAGGCTGCGCTCGCTCGAAAGCTGCTTCTTCGCCGCCCACCATGATCGCAAGCGTTGCGTTACGCGCACCTTCGACACCGCCGCTCACGGGGGCGTCGAGAAAGCTCACCTCACGAGAGCGAAGCCGATGTGCTGCGGTTCGCGCGGTATCGGCGCCGACGGTTGAACAATCGATAACGAGGGTATTGGGTCGCAGGTGGGGCTGGAGTGCGTCGATTATCTCCAGCACGTCGTTGTCGGCCGAAACACAGATTACGATCGTGTCGCAAAGCGAAGCGAGTTGGGCCAGCTTCGTAGCAGCAGACACGCCCGATTCTTTAGCAAACTGATCGGCTTTGGCCGGCGTGCGATTCCAGACCGCGGCGAGCAAACCCTGCTTATGCAGGTTGAGCGCCATGCCTTGACCCATGGCGCCGAGGCCCACGAACCCGACAGCCGGCTTCACTGGCAGAGCACGTCCATGCTGGCTTTTGCTGAAGCACGTGCAGCATCCAATTCGGCGTCTGTGAGGTAACGGCGCTCGCCGTCGGGCAGTTGCTCGTACAGGCGCTGCGAGGTGGTATAGCTGTCGAAACGCTCGCGCGCCTTCTTGCATTGCTCAGCCTTGTCCGTCGCGCTGATCTCCTGCGCCTTACGCTGATCGGCCCTCTGAGCGGCAGACTGCGATGCAGACTGACTTGCCGCGCTCGCTCGTTGCTGGTCCTCGAGCTGGCGAGCCTGCAGAGCGACCGTGTCGGTCTTCTGCGATTGCACATTGAGCCGCTCGGCCGGCAGAACCGCAGGCTTGTCGGTGTAGTGAATGTTTCCCTTCTCGTCCGTGTACTTGTACACGTCCGCATGCACTTGGGCACTCAGCAGCACGCAGGCACTGACCGCAACGGTGAAGAGAGCTCGCAACATCGGATAGTCTCCATCTCGATCGATTCGCCGGCCTGCAGGTTTCGGTTGTCGCCACAGGGACTTGCAGGGTGCGCAGAAGCTAAGGATTAACGCGGCTCAGTGTAGCAGCCCGACCTAGGCGTAGGGATTAAGACAGTCCCTGGCATACCTCAAGAATGAGCACTGCATCACGGTTGGGGCTTGGCGCCTGACGTGAAAAGAAAACGGGCGCCGAAGCGCCCGTTTTCGCGGTGGCCGAAACAGCGCCACCTCGGTTCCTGCAGAGATTACAGGTTGTAGCCGCGCTCGTCGTGCAACGAGAGATCCAAGCCTTCCTCTTCCTGCTCGGAAGACACTCGCAGCCCGACGATCGCGCCGACGATCTTCAATAACACGAAGCTCAAAACACCCGTGTAGACGATCGTGAACAGCACGCTCTTCGTTTGCACCCAGACTTGGCTGGCGATCGTCGCGCCTTCCGCTGGAGACCACACGCCACCCATGCTCGGGAAGGCGAAGACACCAGTTAGGATTGCACCGACGATACCGCCGACGGCGTGAACGCCGAACACATCGAGCGAATCGTCATAGCCGAGGGCTCGCTTCATTTTGGTCGAAGCCACGAAGCAGATGCCGCCAGCAGCGATGCCGATTACAAGTGCGCCTGCGGGTCCGACCGTGCCGGATGCCGGAGTGATCGCGACCAAGCCTGCGACCGCGCCGGAAATGATGCCGAGCATCGAAGGCTTACCGTGTGAGATCCACTCGCCCAACATCCAGGCCAGCGCGGCAGTGCCGGTGCAGATCTGAGTAACCAACATCGCCATGCCGGCTGAAGAGCCTGCGGCGACTGCGCTGCCCGCGTTGAATCCGAACCAACCGACCCACAGCATTGCGGCGCCGATCATGGAGAGCGTGAGGTTGTGCGGAGCCATGATGACGGAGCCGTAGCCGTGGCGTTTGCCCAGTACGAGCGCGCACACCAAGCCTGCGATACCTGCATTGATGTGCACGACCGTGCCACCAGCAAAGTCCAGCACGCCCCAATCCCACATCAGAGCACCATCGCCGCTCCATACCATGTGCACCATCGGTGCGTAGCAAATCGTGAACCACAGGGCCATGAAGATCAGCATTGCCGAGAACTTCATGCGTTCGGCAAACGCACCGACGATGAGTGCGGGCGTGATGATCGCGAATGTCATCTGGAAGGTCACGAACACCGACTCAGGAATCGTCGCAACCAGAGAATCCAGCGTCAGTCCCGAGAGCATGAACTTGTCCAGCCCACCGACGATGGAATGCAGATTGAAGACACCTGCCTCCATGCCCGTCGTGTCGAATGCGATGCTGTAGCCATACACGGTCCACAACACCGTCATCAGCCCGGTAATCGCGAAGCATTGCATGAGCACCGAGAGAATGTTCTTGGAGCGGACCATGCCGCCATAGAACAACGCGAGGCCCGGGATCGTCATGAACAACACGAGCACTGTCGCTGTGAGCATCCAGGCCGTGTCGCCGGAATCGAGAGTAGGTGCGGGTTCTTCTTCGGCAGCAGCGGCTTCATCCGCAACTGCTTCTTCCGCCGGGGCCGCTTCTTGCGCTACTGCGGCTTGCTCTGCAGCCGGCGCGTCTTGCGCAAGCGTCAGCTCCGTGCCGAAGAGCATGAGCGCCATGAGCGCCATACTCCATAGGTAGGTGAGCGCGCGGCTCGTTGCCAAGGGTTTTTTCACTGTGGTTCTCCTACGGAAGAGATGACTCGTTATGGATTTGCCAGGATGCTCTTACAAAATGCTCAAACAGCTTCGACGCCGGTTTCGCCCGTGCGGATTCGAACGGCCTGCTCCAGATCGATGACGAAGACCTTTCCATCGCCGATCTTTCCGGTGCGAGCCACGTTGGTGATCGCCTCGATGACCTGCTCGGCGATGGAATCGTCCACGGCCAACTCGATCTTGGTCTTGGGCAGAAAATCGACCCGGTACTCCGCGCCGCGATACAGCTCGGTGTGACCTCGTTGACGTCCGAACCCCTGAACTTCGGTCACCGTAATGCCCTGAACCCCGATATCCGCGACGGCCTGACGGACGTCATCGAGCTTGAAAGGCTTGATGATCGCGGTAATCAACTTCATGCAGTTCGGCTCCGTTTTTCGTCGGCGCGTCCGGTTGAATCGTCGTGATCTCGGGCGGTCGTTCGCGCCGCATGCGTATTGCATCTTCTGTGCCACGAATTTGTGCATGAAAACGGTCAGTCGCCGCTCGAGGACAGCTGCTTTTCGCACTGCTCTGGTGCGGAGTTTTTTCGTGCTTGCGTCAAATGGGGGCAGAG
>JAICPY010000163.1 GCA_025929585.1 Steroidobacter sp. | reverse complement strand
GATTACGATAACCATTTACTCGTGAGCTGCAGAGTTATCGTCCCATCACATCTGAACCACGCTGCGCTTAGTTTTTCAAACCCCCAACCCCATAATCATTACCCCCTTCTCTCATTACCCAGTAAAGGTTGTACCGCTCATGCGCGAGGGCGTAGTACGGCATGAACTGGATCGTCCGCGCGCCTTCGAAGCCATTCACGGCAAAGTGCATCGGTGCGCCGGTAGGACTAAACGATTCGATGAAGGTGGCGGGCGTGCCGATCCATGCAGGAACCGGCGTGGGATCATTCAACATCGTTCCGGACAGGCGTTCATTCACGATGAGATCCGCGCCCGGCGTGACTCCGTGCGTGCCCATCCGACCGACCAACACAATTGGACCATACAGCGCGGCGACGATATTCGGCTCGCCCGGAAGCGACTGCGCGTGCAGGTGCATCGGAACGTGTACTTCAACTACATCGCCAGTGCGCCATTTACGTTCCACGGCAAAATAGGAGCCGGGGTCGCGACTGACCATCTGGCGCTTGCCATTGACCGTCACGGTGACCTCGCGACACCACGCGGGATGACGAATGCGCAGCGCGAGCCAGGTGGGTTTGCGCAGCTCGAAGGATAATCGTGATCGGTCTTCTGCGGGGAACTGGGTTTGCTGCGTTAGCTTCACCCCACGCTCTTCCCAGTCGAGTGTCGAGGCCAAGAACAAGTTGACGAAGATCGACTCTTTCTCGCGACCGTACACGAACTCACCGTACTTGGCGTGGTTCTCCATGCCTGATCCGGTGCAGCACCAAAACGAATCGAACGGCTTGCAATACAGCTTCACGTAACCGGGCCGCGTCGCCTGGAAATACGTCATCATGCCGGTGTCAGGATCTTGCGAAGCCAGAATGCCGTTGAACAACGCCCGCTCGTAATAATCCGCATAGGACGCCGAGGGCTCATGCTCGAACAACTTGCGAGTCAGTTTGAGCAGATTGTGCGTGCAACACGTCTCCATCGTCTTCGCCGACGAGAGTCGCTGTTGGAACTCATGTGGCGGAAAGAAATGTTCGATATCGCCGTTGCCGCCGGTCACGAAAGATCGTGCGCGAACGACGCGATCCCAGAAAAATCGTGCACCCGTACGATAGTCTTGCTCCCCGGTGAGCTCGTGTAGGCGCGCGAATCCGATCACCTTCGGAATTTGTGTATTGGAGTGCAATCCGTCCAACACATCTCGACCCTCCACCAGAGGCTCCAGCAATGCTCGATGGGAGAAGCGTTTCGCTAAGGCGAGATACTTCTTGTCATGCGTGAGCGAGTAGACGTCCGCAAGAATTTCGTTCATGCCGCCATGCTCGCGATCCAGCATCTTTTGAAGCGCCGCATCGCTCATCGAGCGAGTGGCGCTCCATGCCCAATCGCTGAGCTTGACTAGCACATCCAACGCAAGAGCGTTGCCGGTGAGGATGTGAGCATCGCGA
Organism: Steroidobacter sp.; assembly: GCA_025929585.1. Classification (GTDB taxonomy): domain Bacteria; phylum Pseudomonadota; class Gammaproteobacteria; order Steroidobacterales; family Steroidobacteraceae; genus Steroidobacter. The sequence goes on along the minus strand of JAICPY010000163.1, from coordinate 7,423 downwards.
AGGCCGGCGAACACTTTGTGCATCGTGTACCACGGCACGCCAGTGAATTCCTCGCCCTTGAGGCTTCGATCGAGTTGCGATGAGCCGTCCGGAAAGGCGCAGATCAGGCCGTTCTGGCCCTCTTTCTGGCCTGCATTCTGGCATTCGGCGAGCTCGGCGATCACATAGTCAACCCGTCGTTTGAAGGTTTGGTCGCGAGTGCTCGCGTACTGCATCGAGCAGGCGCTCAAGTAATGGCCCGCTGTGTGGCCGTGGCAGCGGATATCGACCCAAGGTTCTTGCGATTCCCATCCGCCGTAGACGGGGGCCTTCGGCTTCAATCCTGCATTGACACGAAAGTTGTGCAGTAGCCGATCGGCTTCCAACGCGAGCAAGTACTTTGCATTGCGCGCCTGTGCTCGACTGAATTCGCCATCGAGCAACCGCACGGCATCGAGCGGAAACAGCTCGACACGCGTTTGGTAATCCGCCGCTTCCTTCGCGAATGAAGCACGGCCGGGAAGAACGCTTCCCATCCACGCCGTCGCGGTCCCCACACCAATAGACCTCAGCGCTTCACGACGATTGACCACGACGACCCCCGACATATGAAGAAGCGGCTAGCGGTGGTCGAAGGCCGATCGCGCTTCTGACTATCCGCCATCCCCCTATCCGCTATCCGCTATCCGTTATCCCACTTCTTTCGTAGCTATTGCAGCTGTACCACGGTGACCGACTTCGGTGGCAGACGCAGCACTAGTGCGCCGTCTTCACGCGTCGCATTCAGCGGCGCAGGCTTGACGTCGCTGGGAGCATCGACCGTGTTGCGTGCGTCCATCGCATTCGCAGTCAGCATACGCCCAGTAGCGCGCTGCGCATCGAAGCCTTTGACATTCGTCGTGACGCGCGCTTCGCGATTCGGATCCAAGTTCACGAGTGCGAGTTGGATATTTCCCGAGGTGTCGCGCGCGGCGCTCACCGTAACTGACGGGACTCGAGTCTTGCCGACGCTATAAGTGGGCGCGCGTATGTCCGTTGGCAGAACGGTGGCGCCCTGAAATGGAATGTACATGTGGAACACGTGATAGGTCGGTGTCAGCGCCATGCGCGGACCGTCGGTGAGGATCATTGCCTGCAAGACGTTGACCATTTGAGCGATGTTGGTCATCTGCACCCTGCGTGCGTGGTCATGGAAGATGTTGAAGTTGATGGCCGCAACTAGCGCGTCACGCAATGTGTTCTGCTGATACAGAAAACCTGGCTCGCGACCCGGCTCCGGGTCATACCACGTACCCCACTCATCGACGTAGAACGCGATTTCGTTCTTAGGATCGTTCTTCTCGAGAATACGGACGTTGTTCGTGATGTACTCATCGATCTTCATCGTGTTGGCGAAGGTCGAGATCCACTGATCTTCGCCGAACCCGATTGAGTTGCCCTTCTGCTTCCAGATGCCGGTCGGCGTTGTGTAATAGTGATGCGAAATGGCATCCAGATCGCGCTCCACGTTAGTCGTTAGCACCTCCGCCCAGCGCGTGCTCTCATCGTTGCCGCCACTCGCGACGATCGTCGGACGATGACCTGGCGGAGCTTTAATGTATGTGGCGTACTGACGAAACAGATTCGCGTAGTACTCGGGCGTCATATTGCCGCCGCAGCCCCATGTTTCGTTGCCGATGCCGAAGTAATGCACTTCCCAAGGCTGATCGCGTCCGTTCTGGCGACGTAAGTTGGCGAGCGTCGACACCGTATTCGATGTCATGTACTCCATCCAATCCGCCATCTCTTGCGGGCTGCCGGAACCCACGTTACCGCTGATATAGACCTTCGCGCCGATCATCTCGGCGAACGCCATGAACTCGTGCGTGCCGAACTCGTTGGTCTCCGGCACGCCGCCCCAGTGCGTGTTGACTTTTACCGGCCGCTTTTCGCGCGGACCAATGCCGTCTCGCCAGTGATACTCATCGGCGAAGCAGCCTCCGGGCCAGCGCACAACCGGCACCTTGAGCTCGCGCAATGCTGCGATCACATCGTTTCGATAGCCGTTCGTATTGGGAATGCTGGATGCTTCGCCTACCCAGATGCCTTCGTAAATGCCTGCACCCAAATGTTCGGCAAACTGGCCGTAAACGTTCGGGTTGATCGTCGCTCCCGCCTCGTTCGCATGGACGGTCACCGACACGTTCACCGCAGCGCCGCTCTGTGCGGTAGCAAAGCTTGCGATACACGCAAGGGCGCACACGGCCAGAATCGACCGAACTCTTATGCCTGTCATCTTCTTAGAGCCCCCTTACGTCCTGCTTCAGTTCGTCCACTGAGCGATGGTGAGATTCAGGGAAGCTGTCGCAATCGCAATCCGGCCGATCGCGATCACCCCCCGTATTACTCAGACAATTGATGTTATCCGCACATGCTCGCGACCCGCAACCAGGTCCGCCCGTTCATGCATCCGCGTTGCGGACCCAACGGCTGGCAGCCGAGTATTTAGGACGCTGCTTCATCGGCGTATCCATGATGGCGAGCCGAATGAGCTCGGTCATTGCGGTGCGTGCGCGCTCGGGATCCTTCGCTGCGATGGCATCGTAGACGCGCAAGTGGTCTGGAACGGGATTGCGTTTGAGCGCAGCTCGCCTTTGTTTGAACTCGGTCAGCGCGTTCACCGCTGCCGCGACACCGTTGATCAACGACACCATGAAGGGATTACCGGTCGCGCGCAACAGAGCTCCGTGGAATTCTTGATCGGCACTGCGTCCTTTTTCGGTGCTCAAGGTATGCAGCGCCATCTCATCCAGTGAGCGGCGCATTGTTTCCAACTGCTGCTGGGTGCGGCGCGTGGCAGCGAGTGCGGCCGCAGCGGGCTCGATGATTGCCCGTAGCTCGAACAAACCGTGCAGCACTTCGGGCTCTGGATCCCCGGAAAATGCCCAAAATAATACGTCCGGATCGAGCAGCTGCCATTGTTCGGGTGCGCTTACGCGTGTGCCGACACGCGGCCTGCTGTGAACCAAACCTTTGGCAGCGAGGATGCGCACGGCTTCGCGGTAGGCAGTCCGCGAAACCTTCAGCTTCTCGCTCGCCTCGACTTCACCCGCCAGAATATGGCCGGGGCGGTATCGCCCGGAAACGATCATTACTCCCAGATCGCGGGCAATCGAACCATGCAGCCGCAGCGCACTTCGGCCCTGAGCTCCGCGCGAGACTTTTATGTTGTTTGATTTCTTAGCAGCCATTGGACTTCTCGTCACTTTCGCCATCCTGCTTGCGATTTCTGTTCGTACATCCTGCGCCCGGAGCAATCCGCGCCACGCAATTTCTACCATACCCGGTATGAACCTCGCTTCCCCGGCGAGAATGTGCAGGTTACGTATGTATATCACCCCAAGATACAAGTGATAACAACATCACTCCTTGATTTGTCAAATGATCTATGACTAGCATTTGTCTGAGAAATGACACCGGTGACACTCGGTTGAATGTTGACGGTTGGCCGCACGGGTTCAGGGTCAACGCTCAACGGCGAACTCAGTGGCATTGGAACGAAGACGAAGCTTCGAGCCTTGGCGTCCACAACGAGGGGGGATTCATCGTGGCAGATCATTTTCCAATTGCGTGCGCTGTCGCGGCGCTGTCGGTGTCATTCAGCGCCGCTGCGCAACAAGTTGCGAGCGGTGAAATCGAAACGGTCATCGTCACCGGTGTCCGCGAAAGTCTCGTACAAGGCCTCGAGAACAAGCGCGAGGCCACACAGGTGGTCGAGTCGATCGTCGCGGAAGACATCGGTAAGTTGCCGGACAACAACGTGGTCGAAGCACTGCAGCGCATCACTGGCGTGCAGATCACGAACCGGGGCGGCGGCGAGGCAGACGCGATCTTGATCCGCGGTCTACCGGATACGACCACGACATGGAACGGGCGCAATGTTTTCACCGCTCCTAACACCGATCCCAATGCGCCTGCCGGTGCGGGCCGCCAACTCGCGTTGCAAGACATTCCCGCGAATCTCGTCGGGCGCATCGATGTCTTCAAAACACGCGCAGCCGATCAACTCGAAACCGGTCTTGCCGGCCAGATCGACGTTGCTACGCGCCGTCCATTCGATTTCCCCGGGTTGGAGATCTCGCTCAATGCGCGTGCGACTACGCAAGAGCAACGCGAAGACATCGATCCGAACGCCAGCCTGCTAGTGAGCAATCAATGGGACGTCGGCGAGGGCCGATTCGGCGCATTGGTGAACGTGAGTTATTCGAGAACGCGCTATCGCGATCAAAGCGTAACGGCGGGCGCGTTGGTGCCATTCGCCACAGCCGATAATCCGCCGCAAGGCGCCAGTATCGCGAATTGCGGCGACGAGCCGCCGCCGATTAACTGGGGACCGCTCGAACGCATCTTCAATGGCGATTGTCGCGTCCCTGAAAATCCAATCTGGCAAGCCGGCACCGATAGGGGTTTGCCGACAGATCCCGGCGCCACGCTGACGTTGAATGGCGTCGAGTATCCCTACCTCCTGGCTCGGGACGCGCTGTTCGCAAGCGATTTCGAAGGTGATCGCGAACGCCCTGCATCCACTATCGCGTTACAGTGGGCTCCGAACGAAACATCCGAGTATACGTTCGAGGCGTTCTATCAAGGCTATCGAGAGGAACTGTTCAACAATCTGCATTTCACGTTCGCAGACTGGTGGGGCACGCTAGGCGACGATCCGGCCTCCACGATCACTCTGTATCCTGGAAGCAATCTCATCAAGACGCGCGTCGTGGGCGCGCCGTTCGGCTTCAACAGCGGCGACTCGACCGAGCAAGAGACGGACACATTCGTCTATGCGTTGAACGGCAAATGGAACGTCGGCGATCGTTTGACACTGGTCGCTGACCTGGCGGTTCAGGATAGTCAATTCGACACATCATTCATCGCGGTGAGGACCGAGCGTATCCCAGGATCGATCACGCTGGATTTCAACGCGGGCGATGGCATTCCTTCGTGGCACTTCAATGACGATGCCGAAATGCTCGACGCCTCGCGCTGGACAGTCGCTCAGCTGTTTCAGAACAAGGGCCGTTCGGAAGGCGGTGCGGAAACATTGTCCATCGATGGCGACTATGAGATCGGCAATGACATTTTCAAGGTATTGAGTTTCGGCGTTCGTTACGACGATCGTGATGCGCAATTGCATAGCCCCGCGCCCACGCCGGAGCCGTTCCTGGGGCGACCACTGAGCGAGATGCCTGCCGGCATGACGTGGACGAATGACGGTTTCATGGATGGCGAAGCCGACGTGCCGACGACCTGGGCCGTCGCCAACGGCTATTACATCCGGGATCATGCCGAAGAGATCAGGGAGCTATACGGTGTACCTACGAGTGGCCCACTGCTCAAACGTGCTTTCGATATTGCGGAAGAAACCGCGTCCGCGTACGTGCAGGCGGATTTAGAGCTGGGCAAGTTGCAGGCCCAAGTGGGCGTGCGCTACGTTTCCGTCGATACGGACATGGATTTCACCGACGTCATCACGGACGTGTCGTCTTCGGCGTCCAAGAGCACGAGTGAGCTGCTGCCTTCACTCACGCTGCGTTATTCAGTGACTGAGGACCTGCGGTTACGCTTCAATTACGGCGAGACGTTGCGTCGTCCGAACTTCTCGAATCTGAACTCCAACTTCGTGCTTACCGGCGATCTCACTCAGGTCGGCTACGGAACCGGTACCGGTGGCAATCCGGATCTCGAGCCGGCGCAAGCAAAAAATTACGACCTCACCGCGGAGTGGTATTTCGCCGAAGACAGTGCACTCTACGGCACGCTTTTTCGTCGTGAGATCGAGGGACTCGTCGTGCCACTCACGCGTCGAATCACGATTCCAAATACCGGTCTGAACACCGAGCAGTTCGTCGTCACTCAGCCGGTTAATGCGTCCGATGGCGAGCTCGAAGGAATCGAGCTTGGCTTCGTGTACTTCCCGCAGCTGCCAGGCATCCTGAACGGACTTGGCATTCAAGGCAGCTTCACTAAGCTCGATTCCGAACAGAACATCCCACTCACCGATAGTGCAGGTCAGATCATCGGTGAGGAGACTTCCGAGTTCTTCGGCGTTTCCGACACGTCATACAACGTGACGCTCGCATACGATCGTGCGGGTCTCGGCATGCGCCTGTCGTATGTGTGGCGCGACGATTTCTTGAACAACAACGAAGCGCGGATTTTCGCGAACCCGATCGGCATCTGGCGCAAACCGGAAAGCAGTCTCGACTTCCAAGCATCGTATGATTTCAACGAGCATCTCGCGATATCGTTCGATGCAGTGAACATCACCGAGGAACTCCAGCAGTCGTACTACGCGTTCGGAGATGCCGGCGGACCATCGACGCACAACTTCGGGACCAATCTGCTGAGTCGCTCGTTCGCACTCGGGTTCCGTTGGCGTTTGTAAGCACGCGATTGTTTTCGCACGTGCTCCAGCTCGAGGCCTGAGCACTATTCTGCAGGCTTAAGAAGTGTCTCAGGAGCTTTGCTATGGCCTCCATTCGTCGTGAAGTCGTGTTGAACGCGACCATCGATACCGTATGGGACGCATTGCGTGATCTTGGCGCGCTGCACACCAGACTGGTGCCGGGATTCGTCTTAGACACTCGAATGGAAGGAGACGACGCGCGCATAGTGACGTTCGCGAACGGGATGGTCGTTCGCGAGCTCATCCTCGATGTGAGTGAAGAGCAACGTCGCGTCGCTTGGGCGGCAGTGGATACACCCATGACGCACTACAACGCATCGTTCCAACTCTTCGATAAAGGTCAAGGCCGCACGAAGGGAGTGTGGATCGCGGATCTCTTACCGCACGATGCGGCACCGGATATCGCTGCGATGATCGAGCAAGGTCTGGCCGCGATGAAGAAGAAATTCGGATGACTCGCTGAGCTGCGAGATTCCGCGGGGTACCTGCTATCTCACGAAAACATCAGTTGTGAAGTTAAGCTTGGCAAGAGTTGATCTCGCAGAGACGCTGAGATCGCAGAGGTAAGTAAGAAAGAACCAAGGACGAGCGCGCACCTGAAAAGGCCTGCGCACGATTCAACCCACGCAGGAATTTCTCGCGGCGGCGTTCTGAGTAGTGTCGAGAAAAACTCTCGCAAAGCCCGCAGAGGCCGCACAGGTAAAGGAGCAGAGATCAATCAATTTCTGTTGTCCCGCCGCGCCGCTGTGGCGGTTGTCAACGTAGTTGTCGCCTCGCGCCATTTGCACTGCGTGTTGGCAGGGGCCTCTTCATAGACGCCTCCTTTAAGCGGCTTCGTGCGCAATGACGCGTTCGCTTACTGCCCCCTCCCTACCCTCCCCGTTGTACAGACCGGAGACATGGGTAACAGGTGTACGAGGACATGGGTAACACTTTTCTACCATTGATGGCAGGTATCTGTGAGGAGATCTGCCATGCCGTGGGAAGAGGTATCAGTGATGT
>JAICPY010000166.1 GCA_025929585.1 Steroidobacter sp. | reverse complement strand
TGAAAGCTCTATCGCTAGACATCCGTCCACGACGACGAAGAGTTCATCAGAAGTGGGATGGAAATGCCAACGATACGCTTCCTCGAACACCGCAAGACGCAAGCAGCTATCGTTCACGCGGTTGATCACCATGTTTCGATACCGCTCAGTAACGGCAGCACCCTCTGCCGCAAGATCCACCACTTGAAGAGCAGGATATCGGACAGGCTCATTTACATACTGTTCTGCTGTGAACTGCATCGATGCTCCTCGGTAGCCCAAGTTACAGCGTAGATCCATGCGTCGTGCGCCAAAAGCAATTTTTTGTGCTTCGGATCCGTGACTTCTGGTCATGTGATTTTCTCAGTGACGGAAATCCTAGGTCGAATCTTCTCCGGCTTGAAAGCAATCCCCATCTAACGAACGCGATCAAACCACCGCCGATCTGACCGGGACAAGCAGCAGCGAGCTGCATGCGTCCGGCGATGATCGGATCTGCCTGCATTAGAACGATTCTACCGGCATGTAATTCGCCGCCGCGCCGCCGATCTGCGACACCCTTTCGTTGCATTTTCGAACAACGATCATGCTGAGCGGGTCGCAAGCGCCCTTTTGTTGGATACAATCGCCCGCCGCACCGCAAGGGTGTGCGTGTACGCGGGCGTACCTGTGCTAACCACAAGATAAGGGCCACTCGGCATGGAAGCGGATCGCTACCTACAGTTCGGGGACTTCACGCTAAACACGACGCAGCGCTTGCTCTATCGAGCAGAGGAGCGGCTGCGCATCGCTCCCAAACTCCTCGAGCTCCTCACATTGCTCGCGGAGCGCAAAGGAGCTGTCGTGGCCCACGCAGAGATCATGCGAAGGCTGTGGCCGAATACCGTCGTAGAAGAGTGCGGACTCGCTCGCAACGTCTCGCTCCTACGCAAGCACCTCGCCTCGATGAGCTCAACCGATTACATCGAGAATATTCCGCGCGTCGGCTATCGACTCATGGTGGAGGTCAAAGAGGGGAGCGAGCCAGTGACGCAAGCGAACTGCGTAGCTGAAGGATCGCTCACGGAATCAAGCAGCGAAGAGATCAAGGAAATTGGGGAACACGCGCTGCCCACGGTGATCATTGCGCCTCGGCAGAGTCTCTCGAGACGATCGCGCGCGTGGCTATTGTTTCCATTACTTTCGCTCTTCGGGCTCATGGCATTGGTCTCTGGTCACGGAGGTTCGGTTCGAGAACAACCATGGCGCTCGACTCAACTCACCACGAATGCGGCAGCATTGCCCATCATCTCCTCGGCCGTGTCGCCCGACGGCCGTTATCTTGCTTACGCGGAGCGCAGTGAGACAAACATAGGTGTTTTTGTGCGCCTGCTGAGCTCGAATCGCTCTCATGAATTGCAGTCACTCCCGAGCGTAGTGCCGAGCTCGATCCAATGGTTCGACGACAACGTTCATCTTCTGCTCAGCGGTTACGATTCGAATTCGCGCCGCTATATCGCGTGGTCGGTATCCGTGCTCGGGGACTCTCCGGTCATCTTGCTTGACGATGCCTATAAACCCTCACTATCGCCCGATTCCAACAGCATTGCCTTCACTCGCAAGAACAGTGAATTGTGGATTGCAGACGCAACGGGTGAAGCAGCGCGCTTGTTTGCAACCGCACCTGACGGTAGCCGTTTCCGCTTGCAGCCACAGTTTTCGGCAGATGGGCAATATCTACTCATTGGCAGGACCACACTGAAACCGTTTAGTCCGGTCATCGAGATGCATCGTGTTGCGGATGGCACGAGAACACTGCTGTTCGATCCGCTAGGTCAAGTCGTGCGCGACGCCTTTCTACTGCAAAACGGCGAGCTGTTGGTGGCGCTCGGCATGGGCTACGAACAGACACGCCTCGTATCGATGCGAGTGGATTTTGCGCGCGGAAGAGTCAGTGATAAACAAACGCTGATGGACATTGAAGGCGAGATATATGGACTGCGCGGGTCGGCGGATGAATCCCTCGTCACGGCGATACAAGCTCGCGCACAAACGGATGTCTACGTCGCTGAGTTGGATAGCTCGGGCACCGCACTTCAAAACGTTCGACGCCTCACCCTCGATGACGCTTGGGATCGACCATCCTCATGGCTCGCAGACAGCCGCACGATCCTCTTCCATTCCAAGCGCCAGGCAACAAAGGGCATCTACGCACAGCGCATCGACGCACTTCATGCGTCGCCCTTAGTCGTCGATGAGCATCACAACATCTATCCGGTCGCATCTCCGGATCAACAATGGCTCTGGTATTTCTCGAAACCAGCAGAGCACTCGTCCGACCCACCGGTGACATTGATGCGCAAGCCGCTCGCGGGCGGACCTGCTCAGGCATTTGGCACTCGTCACGATGATTGGCGCGGGCTGCGCTGCGCTACCTCTGGGCGCTGTATACGGGCAGAGCATGAGCAGAACCAGGTGGTGTTCTTCTCTTTCGATCCGCACGACGGTTCAGGCCGTGAGCTTGCTCGTGCAGCGTGGACCGTGCCGTATGCTTATTTCAGCTGGGACATCTCACCGGGCGGCGATCGAATTGCGATGGTCGACCGAAGCAAAGATGCGATTGTCATTCTCGCATTGGACTCAGTGCCGGCGCAGCGCAGCGACTTGCACGTCGAAGGGTTTCAATCGATCCAGGCACTGTCGTGGGACGCGAAGGGCAGCGGGTTCTACGTGGCGTGTTTCGATGAAGACGACCACACTACGCTGCATGTGTCGCTAAAAGGTGAGGTGACCGTAATGCGGCATCAGCCGCTGAATATCGGCGGGTGGATGAGCCCTTCGCCGGACGGACGCTACGTCATGCTTGCCGACTGGACGAAAGCGAGTAACGTTTTGCTATTCGAACGAAGGTGAGCGAGCAGGCGCACTCACTGCGATAACGTGGAGCTTCTCGTTTGCCTCTGGACTATCGAGCGCAAAGAAAGAATCCCGGTATCGGCACTCCTTCGCCGACACCGGAACATCATCAGCACATCATTGAATCGTCCAGACCTGACTGGTCCAGCCAGTGTTCAGTGCTTTCGACAGAATGGCGGAGTAGTTGCTGGTATCCACCACCGTCAGGTACTTGCCTGACCATGCATTCTTCAGGCGCACGCCCTGACTGCCGCTGACCGGCTCGATTGTCCAAAGCTGGCTGGTCCACGGCACGTTCAGTTGGTACGTGACGATCTTCGCGTTCTCCGACTGATTCTGCACATTCAGATAGCTCCCGCTCCACGCGTTCTTCAGTCGCACATACCCTGTGCTCGGAACGGGTTCCACTTGCCAAGTCTGGCTGGTCCAGCTCGAGTTTGCAGGTTGCGCTCGCGCATCTGCGTCGTCGTAGGTCGCGCTAGCAGTAAGCAGATTGGTGCTCCAGGTACTCTTCAGTGCTGCATTGTAAGCAGGGAGTTTGTCGTTCGGCACGGCTCCCATTACCAGCGCGCCGCTGTTGTTGTACACCGCGATCGCGTCGGTGGCTGTGTAGCTGCTGCCGTTGCGCGGCTGCGAGAAGTCATTGCTCTTGTCGAACTTGCTGTTGTCCGAGTAGCGCAGGCTGAAGGTCTCGCCCGCTCCGCTCGCAGGCATGCTTTGCCCCGGATTGATCGTGCGGCCCGTAAAGTCCAGAACCACGGACCACAGGCGCGTATCTACTTGCTGTAGCGACACGGTGGAGTTCGGCGTGGAGACGTCCGCGAGCACCGGCGTCTTGCCTTCTTCCGCGGTAAAGAAATAGTGCGCCTTGAAATTGGCGAGCGCCTGGTTGGTGGCATTCTTCACGGTGATGCGCGGTTGCGCCAGCGTTGTGCTACTAAACGAGCCGTCCAATGTTTGCGCCGATTGAATGTTTAGAGCTGCGCCGTCTGCCTTATAGATCTTGTAATTCCCCGACACATGCAGCATTCCCAGCATGTACAGCATGCCGTCGTAGTAACGATACGTGCCGCTGGGCGTATTCAAGTTCCACAAATCCTGGACGAATCCGCTTGCGAGATCGGTCCCCCAGCCGGCCAGGACACCTGTGGCATTCATGGCAATCAGGCCTGGACTCTTATCTGAGTTCAGCCACTGGTTCGTGGCTGGGTTGTAGACGCCGCCATACGCGCGCTGATTCACGCCGCCCGCATTGTTGAAGAAATCCCATTGGAGTCCGACCCAAGCCGCAGTGTGACTGTCCCTGAGGCACCAAGCCACGTCCATCGCGACGTTCTGGATCACGCGCCAGGAGTCATAGGCGAAATTCGACGCGTTCGCGTTGGAGGTGCCGGACTCCGCCGTGCTCACGGGCGAGCCATCGAAGTTGGTGTAGTCGGTCGTCACATACTCCGGCGCGTTGTAAGCCATCGCCTCGATCAGGAGCCGACGGCTTTTCTCCGCAGCTACACGCCAGAAGGCTCCGGGCGCTGAATCGTTTGTCCAGACGGAGAACAGCTCGTAGAACACCGGCAGGTGATACGACGGATCGGTATATTTTTTGGAAGTGTAAGGCGAGAACAGGATCTGTCCGGCGGTGGCATCGAACAGGTTGTATCGCAGGATGCGCACCAGCTCGTTCGCCCAGTAACGATAGTTGCGATAGTCCTGATCGGTGCTCGAATAGTTGCCACTGCCCCAGCGGTTGTGGGCGAAGATCAGCGCCATGGCCATGTACTCTTCGCCGTCCGGTGCTGGGTTCGTGTCGATCGCCGTGTAAGGCGAGGTGGCATTGAGCTGCCATGCAAAGTGATGCGGCGTACCGCCCTGCCGCTGCAGCATGCGTGTCAGCGCGAAATTCCACAGACGGTTGAACATCGTCTGCTGATTCATTTGCACTGCGATCATCATCCCGTAGGAGACACCCTCGGAGCGGATGTCGTTGCTGTCGATGGCACGGATGAAACTCATTCCGTCGCTGGTATCGAAGAGCAGTCGCTGGTTGTTCTGATCGCCACTAACGAACAGCTGATTGAAGGCGGCCTGTACTTTGGCATCCACCTGCGCCTGTGTGCCAACGCCCATATCCGCGAACCTGTTCGGATAGATCCCGGTCATGTACGCCGATGTCGAGATCTCGCAGGGCGTTTGCCAATTGGATTGTGTGGCGCCTATGGACGGAAGTAGACCAACGCCGATTGCGACGCACGCGGCCATGTAACGCGAGATTCTTAGTTCGATCATTGTGTTCCCTCGTTTTCTATCCCCAAAAATACGAATCGACGCACAGCGCGCAGCTTGGGCTCGGTCACTCAGAGAGATGCGCGTCTACAAACTTTAGGCATGCCATCGAGCAATTGCCGCTTCAGCAACAGCTAGTCGAGAAAGAGAACTACGGCAGAAACGTTGCGCGACATCTCTTCCCAAAGACTTCTATTTCTCTTCTCACCCTGGCGAATGGATGCGAGAGCCGCCGAAGCTCTTTCGACAACGTTGGCCAAGCGTCCTCGCATGAAACGCAGAGCGCCGTTACGCGCTCCGCGTTCTCGTAGCGCTGAGGTCTACTGAAGTACCCACCTCTGACTGGTCCAGCCGGTATTTCTGGTTTGCGAGAAGATCGGCAAGTAGTCCGGTGTGCTCGGGAAGCTCTGCGGATCCGCCATGGTGAGGTATTTGCCGGTCCACAAATTTCTGAAGCGGACATCAGTGCTGCCGATGACCGGCTCGATGAGCCACATTTGACTCGTAGCAGTGCTCGACGCACCAGTACCTACGGTGGCGCTTTCCGCCTGGCTGGTCACATTGAGATAGAGGTTGGCACCCACGTTTCGCAACCGGACGTATTCCGTGTTCGCGACCGGTTCAATAGCCCACTGCTGAGTGTTCCAGGAACCGTTGTGACCTTGTCCCTTCACCAATGAACTGCTGGCAGCGGTCAACTCTTTATTGGTAAAGACGTTCCGCAGATATTTATTGACCGTGATGGGCGGAGCACTGCAACTGCTGTAGCGCACTACATAGTTGGAACATTGTCCATCGGGTTGATCTGCTGTGTTACACGTCAGGCCATATTGACTGAATCGTGCCAGCCGGTCGTTGGGGCCAATGGATGTATACGTCCAGCCATTGGCGCTGTGCGTGATTGCGGCCTCGATGCCCGTTGCTGTTGAACCCCCTGGCGAAGCACATACATTCTGATGTCTGTTGCGCTCTTCATGATCACCATCGTAGCTAGGTGAATCCGTGTTGTACCACTCGGTCCAGGTTTTTACCCCAGTGGGATCGGTACACTCATAACGAATTCTGTAATCCTGGCACTGCTGATTGGGGTCCTGGTCACTGTTCAAACACACCAAGCCATCCTTTAGATTGAACACTGCCAACTTGTCGGGAAGAAAGGCAAATCGCGAAGGCTGGGCGATGATGAAGTGATTGTCGCTCCCCACGACGTGCGCTTGCATTACGTTGGGTACATTGGGTTGAGCGCAGTTTGGGTTCTCGCTCCCGAACAACTTTGGCACCAACGTATGGGTTGCATTTACCGAAGCCGCGAAACTTTCCGTTTCGACACCATCTCCCGCCGTGTCGAGATTGATCCAGCGATAGTCACTCGAGTCCTCATACGGCGGCATCGCGTTGTGATGGGCGATCTCTTTCAACTCTTCTGCAGGGTTGGTCAGAATGGTCGTAAAACCCAATTGGATCTGTCCGATATCTCCTTGAGGTGACAGCGTACCAACCACATGACATCCCTGAGCGCAGCCTGATTTATCGGGAGCCGGATCTATATAACTTCGCTTCAAGCTATCCCAGAGGCTAAACGCACCAGGCACTCCGTTCACCGTGCCGCTGACTGCGTGGTACTTCACCGGTGCGTTGGTGTTGGACGTGGTCACGTTGTGCAGCGTGTCGTGTCCGTTATTCAGCAGACCATATTTAGCCAGGAACGGCGCAATGGTTGGGGTAGCGATATACGGGCCAGATATGTGGCACCCGATGCAGCGAATGTTGGCGTCAACCTTCGCAGGCTGATCCCAGTATGAAGCGGCGTTCGCGCTGGTCGGGGAAGTAATGAGGGTGGAGATCTGGTTGGTCTCGCCAGAGACAAATCCCTTCGCACTGAAGAAGCAGGTATTACCGTTCTGACGATTGTGAGCCAACAGCTCGACGCTGATCGGATTTTGCCGATCGGTCTTGTCACCTCCTAGCCAGCGACATGCAAATGCCACATCGACTTGATCCGTGATTTTCTTATAGCCCACAAAATCCCGTACGGCGGAGTTCTTGTTGAAGTCCTCCGGCGTTGCGAACAGATCGCCGTCGTAACAATCGAGATTGGGGATGCTGACGTTCTGGAAGTTCAGTTGCGTTCGGCAAGCTTGCACATAGCTGGTCAGCGATTCCGCGGGTACGACTGTGACTGCCACGGTAGTGCTGCTCTTCTTGCCGTTACTCTTATCGGTGACCGTCAACGTGGCGGTGTAACTGCCGGCATTCTGGTAGGTATGGTCGACCTTCGGATCGCTGACCGTGGCTGTGGTGCCGTCACCGAAATTCCATGCATAGCTGCCACAACTGTTGGCACAGTTCGACAGGCTTGCGTCGAATTTCGCAGTCAAAGGCGCGGCGCCTTGCAAGTTCAGAGATTTGGTTGCATTTGCGACGGGTGAGTTGGGCGATGTACTCACTGTGACTGTCAACGTAGCTTTGGAGCCCGTTGCCGGATCTGAAATATCTCCTCCGTCGTACACGTTCAGAGTCACCGTGTGAGTGCCCACGGTATTGAACGTATGTGTGGCAATAGGCCCTGAAGCAGACGTGTTGTCCCCGAATTGCCACGAAAATTGCTTACAGCCACCGGTACAGGTCGACAGGGTTGCGTCGAAAGTCGCCGTCAAAGGCGATACACCATTTAAATTCGTAGATCTGCTCGTGTTGATTACAGGTGGAGTGTGAATGGTCGATGCGTAGATCTTGAGGGTAGTACTGTTTGTTAATCCGTGTGCATCAGCGACTGTCAGAGTCGCGGTATAGGTACCCGCGGCCGTGTAAGTGTGCTGAACGAACTGCCCGCTACCAGTGACGCCGTCGCCAAAGTTCCAGGTGTAGGAGACGATTCCATGATCGTCCGTGGAAGCATTAGCAAAGAAACTAATCTGCAGCGGCACCGCACCTACTGTGGGCCGGGTAATTGACGCATCGGCCACAGGTGGATTGTTGGGGCCCGGAGGGAGAGGTGGCTTGAGATAATCGGCCATGCGCTGCGCGCAGGCGGCATCGCATGCGGCCGGACTGCCCACCGGCATATTCGCATCGATATACGTTCTCAGCGATGAACTCGTGAACTTGTTGACGTCGATGGGAACGAATCCAGACCCTGGATTCAGGCCCGGCGTCGTGCCGTGACAGCCGGAGCACATCATGTTGAATTCAGCGCTATCCGCCAATGCCGACGTGCTTGTTGCCGATGCAATGAGACCGAACAGCAACGTGAGAAACACGCTGCGCCGATTGCGCGTGAATGACATGAGTGGCCCCTGTTTAGTTCGTTTTTCTGCTGATCGAACAACCGTTACTGACGCGACCCTCGCTGATCGAGCCAAAGCCGATAGCGAAGCGAGCATCTGGGTCTATTTCTTTCGCTCGACTTGTTCCCTCGACTCAAAGCTTCGGGCGCAGCCGTTGCGCTGGCCATCGGCCGAGCTGTGATGAGATTTCCTGAGCTTCGATCTCGCAGCGTGAGCTTTATCGCCTTCCGAAAGCCTTCGAAAACTCTTCCAAAATCATTCCAAGCTGGCGGGTGCCCTATAGGTGGCCGGACCGTCCTT
>JAICPY010000020.1 GCA_025929585.1 Steroidobacter sp. | reverse complement strand
GTTCGCAATGAGAAGGTCAGGAGTTCGATCCTCCTCGGCTCCACCAACTTCAGAGTTGAGCGGTTAGCGGTTAGCGGTTAGCGGTTAGTATTGAGCTTCTGCCCGTTCTGAACTAACCGCTAATCGCCAACCGCTTCCTTCTTCCCGCCCCCGTAGCTCAGTGGATAGAGCGACCGCCTCCTAAGCGGTAGGTCGTCGGTTCAACTCCGGCCGGGGGCGCCATCTCTCAACGTGTGTTCTTGATCTTGCGGTTCGATCCGCGGCCGCGGGGCATTGCGCCCCGCGGCCTGTGATAACACGGGATAGAGCAACTAGTTAGTTGCGATCACCCAGGTAGCGGAAGGAGACCGGCGGCGCCAAGGGGAACTTGTACTGCGCGGTTGTCTGACCTGATACGTGCGTGACACCCGGGACCTTCGCCCACTGCTGCGCCTCGTACTTGCTATTTGCGATCACCAGAACACGGCGTTGGCCGAGGTTGCCGAACTTCTTGTTCACATACTTCTTGTGCCAAGCCGAACCGAGCTTCGGATGCTCGAGCATGATGCCATCGACGTATTTTTCGCCACCGAGGCCGACCTTATTGCCGTCACCGCGATCCCAAACGTTGTTGTTCACGATGATGAAGTATGGGTTGATGGCTCTGCGCTTGGCGTCTAGGCGCTTGACGAGATCCACGTTGCCCGCGGTCCAGGCGTTCTTTTCAGCAGTGGACCAGCGTTCCCACTCGGCCAACTTGCCCCAGGGACGCGCGCCGATGGAATCGAGGAACACGCCATCGACTTTTCGTTCGCGCATCATCTTCTCGACCTGCGCGACCACGTGCAGGATCCACTTCGAACCCGGACGCATATCTGTCATGCGGGAGTTCGGATATTTGATTCGCTGGCCGTACTTCGGGAAGGGCCACAGAGGAACCGAGTTCACATTGTTCATGTAGAACTTTGCGTCGGCAGCACATGCCGCGCGGTCAGGACGCTCCATCGGTGCTAGGTACTGCAATACCTCGGCGCCTTTCTTTCGGGCAGTCGTGAACACGCTGCTCGTGGCATTACATCGCCCGGTAATGAGCATGCCCGTAGGCTTGCCGTACAGGTGAGCGTTGGTGGTTGACTTGAATGCGACTCCGAGTGGGTTGGCCGCCGCCGAAGCAGTGCTCGTGCCCATGGAAAGCGACACAAAAAGGGAGCACGCTGCACCGAGTGCAAGTTTGCGAATCATGAATTGTTTCCCCGATAATGCTGACCCGAGGGTCAGCCGCTGAAAGGCCGAAACGTCCTGTGCTTGTCGTTGGAACTGCTCAGGGCGTTCGGGCGTTGCTTTTGGCTGGGGGTCGAACCCTCCAGCCGCGGGGAAAAGTAGAGGTGAATCAAAAACCTCGCAAACTGTCTCCGATGCTCCACGGTAAAAATGACTACATTTGCAGGGTCCGTCTGTCCGGCGTTTGCCGACAAAAGTTCCAATAATTATACGAATTTTCGGGGTTTTGAGCCCGCCGAAACCCACCGTTTTACCTATCGCGGCGTGCGGTTTGCCTATCTTTCCGTTTGCCGGTTACGCTTACTCTTATTTCGTCGTTGTCGTGTCAACAGCGCAGATAAATTGCGTGTTGGATAGTCAAACGAATAGATAAGATAGCTTTTGGGGCATCTCGAGAAGCGCTGCGCGAAACATCAAGAACGCGCGATCTTCAGCAATTCTTGTACCGCTTCCTCTTTGCGTTCGGGGCTATATCCTTCGAGATAAAGCTCGATTAGGCGGCGAGCCAAAACGATTTTCAAATCTCGAGAATCGCTCGGTACATTGAGCTCGCTGCCATCGAAAGCGCGCACTAGATTAAATAGATGTTCAAGACGCGGCTCAGGTACGTGTGCGTCTCTCAACGATGCGCGCACCGAATCGTGAACCTTGTTTGCATACGTCGCGCCGAGGTTGCGGGCGAGTTGGCCGAGGCCGGCGTCGGGTCCGTCGATGACTTCCTGCAACAGGGCCAAGGCCGTCTCGAGATCATCCAGAGCTCGTTGCGCGTCAAAGTTCATTTCCGCGCGAGCCAGCAGGCTGCGCGCCCTCGTAAGCTCTTGCGGTTCGACCATGGCTTCGGATCGTTGGCGTAACGAGCGATCATCATAGCTCAGCGATACCCTGAAAGGGCTGTGGCCGATCTGTCCACGGCGTCGCTGGAGAGAACCTTTCGGTGTCAGAGGCGTTCTTTCGAGGGATCCTGATCAGGTGGATTGGCAATCTTTACGGAGAAAGCTATGAACGTAAGAGTCGTGGTGGCTGATGAACGTCATGCGAGTTTCTTCGATGCGTACAAATATGGCGCGCCGTTGGCCGCTCGCGGAATCATCGAGAATCCGGTCGGCGGCATGAAGGATATCGATTTGGAAACCGATCGCGCGGGACGACGGTTCGGCGGCACCAACGGTGTACGACATGGAGCGGGAGTACAAGCAGGACATCACCACGGCGTTGATGGCGAGCGCAGTACCGAGCGGCACGAGTTGACGTTGTTCGCGAAGGAGGTTGCCCAGCGGATCGACAATGACCGCATCAAACACGAGTTCGATCGGCTGGTGATCGTCGCCGGGCCGCGGATGCTCGGGCTTCTCAGACAACAGTTGCCGGATACATGCAGAGGCGTCATTGCCGGCGAGATCCCGAAGGATCTAGGACAGCATGGCGAAGACGCGATTCGGGATGCACTGCCACGCGACGCGTTCTTCGAATAGGTCCCCACCGGTTCGTCACAATTCAGGGCCGCGTGCGAGCTCACCGCATGCGGCCGCGTTGATATGCTTGGGATAGACTGCTGCCATCTGGACAACAATTAAAGAGGGGAGTCGGGATGGCGAATATTGCCGTAGTGACGGGCGGCGATCAGGGTTTAGGCCGCACGACGGCGCTGGCGCTCGCGCGGACCGGCTGGGATATCGCGTTTAGCTACATTAGCGACGAAGCTCCCGTTCGTAGCCTGGAAGAAGCAGTCAGGCAGGTCGGGCGGAACGTCTTCAGCGCGCGCGCCGACGCTGGAATCAAGGCTGACGTTGAGCGCTTCTACCAAGGTGTCGAACAGCATTTCGGCAGGTGCGCGACCTTACTGATCAATAATGCGGGTGTGCAGACTTGGAGCTCATTGTTGGATCTCGAAGAAAGCGATTGGGATCGAGTCATTCGCACGAATCTAAAAGGATGTTTCCTCAACACTCAGGTTGCTGCGCAACGAATGATTGCTGCGAGCCGCCGCGGCACGATCATCAATATCGGCTCCGCCTGCAACAAGGTGCCGTTTCCGAACTTGGTCGACTACACGGCGTCCAAAGGCGGTATCGAACAGTTCACCAAGGTGTCGGCAGTGGAGCTTGGGCCCTATGGCATCAACGTCAACTGCGTCGCACCTGGTCCAATCGAGACGGATCGAACTCGTGCAGAGGCGCCTAACTATGCACAGACATGGTCACGGGTCACACCGATGCGGCGTGTCGGTACGCCGGATGACGTCGCACACGCAGTGTTGTTCTTCGCGGATGAGCGCTCGGATTTTGTATCGGGACAGACGCTGTACGTGGACGGTGGAGCCTTTACGGTCGCGAACTGGCCGTACTGATGGTCGCGGATGAATGGATCGTGCTGAACGGCGCACGTCGTTTGATGATAAGGGCTTTGATCGTGGCAGCAGCTCTGATGATCTCTGCTTCGAGCTTTGCTGACGAGCCAGGAATCTGTCTGGTACAAGCCGCGCGGGAACAGATCGGAGTCACGACGCTTTATGATCCAGCGTATCGTCGCCTTCCATATCCGAACGGCGATGTACCACGCGAGCGAGGTGTGTGCACCGACGTGGTCGTGCGTACGTATCGTGCCTTCGGCATCGATCTGCAGCGTCTCGTGCATGAAGACATGAAGGGGGCTTGGCCGAAGTATCCGAAACTCTGGGGCCTTACTCGACCGGATACGAACATCGATCATCGGCGGGTACCGAATCTAGCGACGTACTTCGCGCGTCACGGTCAGAAACTTTCCACGACCTCCGATCCGTCGATTTACAAGCCCGGCGACCTCGTCACGTGGCGGCTCAACTCAGGTGTGCCGCACATCGGCATCGTTGCGGACGGCTACGCTCCCTCAGGTGTGCCTCTCGTCATTCACAACATCGGTGCAGGCGCTCGCGAGGAGGACATTCTGTTTAGCTTCGAGATCACCGGGCACTATCGGTATATACCGGAGACACCGATCCGATGTCGTGAGGAGGTCGGGGCCGGTGCGAGCGTGGAATGACGTGGTTGGTCAAGGTCACCTGCGCACCTTGAGTCGAGTTGTCGAGAAACGCAAAAGCCGTACTGCTTACGCTTCACAACCTATAGCCTGTTGCGTAGGCCAATAACGAGAACAAAGCCGGGCTTCGCATGATCAAACAACCGATCGCTGGACTTCGATGGTGGATGGTCGGCCTGTTCATGATTGGCACCATCCTGAACTATCTAACACGCGCCGCACTAAGCGTCGCCGCGCCTACCATTACCAAAGATGTAGGCGTCACCACCGAACAGTACGGCTGGATCACCACCGTCTTTCAGGTCGGACTCATGATGTCTCCGATCTGCGGATACATACTGGATATCGTCGGACTGAAGATTGGATTTGCGATCTTCGCAGCCGGATGGTCGGTGATCACGATGGCGCACGGGCTGGCGAACAACTGGCAAGCCTTTGCCTTTCTGCGAGGGCTGATGGGATTTGCGGAATCCTCGGCGCACCCATCCGGGATGAAGCTGGCTTCCGAATGGTTTCCTGCGAAGGAACGCGGCTTGGCCGGTGGTATCTACAACGTGGGCGCCTCTGTCGGCTCGATGGTTGCAGCACCGCTAATTGCATTTGCGATTCTGATTTACAACTGGCGCATGGCATTCGTCATCGCAGGTGCCCTGGGCGTTATCTTCGTCGTGTTATGGCTGGTGTTCTTTCATTCGCCGGAGCGGCACCCGGCGCTATCCGAGGCCGAACGCACCAAGATCGCGGAAGGAAAGGAGGCTCACCTAATCTCCGACGGTACGCGACCTTCGATGAAGAAAGTTTTGAAGCAGAGAAATTTCTGGGGTATTGCGATCCCGCGTTTTCTTGCGGACCCGACGTGGGGCACGCTCGCGTTATGGGTCCCGCTCTACCTCACGATGACGCGCGGTTTTGATTTGAAGCAGATCGCCATGTTTGCTTGGCTACCGTTTCTGGCTGCGGATGCGGGAAGTATGTTCGGTCCTTTTCTTGTGCTCTGGTTGCAAAAGCGCGGTATCGGACTGATCAACGCGCGCCGCGGTGCATTTACCGTTGGCGCGCTACTCATGACGCCGATGATGTTCGTGGGTTATGTGGACAGTGCGTACTCTGCGATTGCTTTACTATGTTTGGGTGGTTTTGCGCATCAGACACTATCGGTCACTGTGATCACGATGTCCGCCGATCTATTCCGTCACAATGAAGTCGCGACGGTGGCGGGCCTGGCGGGGACCTGCGGCAACTTAGGTGTCGCCATCTTCACTTTTCTGTTGGGCACCTGGGTTGCGACCGTCGGCTACGATCCGTTCTTCATCGCGCTCGGTTTGCTCGACTTGGTGGGTGCGGTAGTGCTGTGGACTCTGGTCCGCGAGCGAACGACCTCCGGGCTACAAACTGCGACTGTCCCTGTTTGAGTTTACAAACCTCTCCATGAATGCATCGACAATTCAAAACCCGATCCTGCGCGGGTTCAATCCCGATCCTTCGATCGTGCGCGTAGGCGCTGACTACTACATTGCCACCTCGACTTTCGAGTGGTATCCAGGTGTGCAGATTCATCACTCGCGCGATCTGGTTCATTGGCGCTTGCTGAGGCGACCGTTACGACGCGCGAGCCAGCTCAACATGCTCGGCGATCCGGACTCCTGCGGTGTTTGGGCGCCTTGTTTGAGTCATGCGGACGGACTCTTTCACCTGATCTACACCGACGTGAAGCGATATGGGCGCACCAGTGTCGGTGGTGCCTCGGGCGCATCGCTTCGGGACTTTCACAATTATCTAGTGACGAGCCCCACGATCGACGGTGAATGGTCCGACCCCATCTATCTGAACAGCAGCGGTTTCGATCCTTCGTTGTTTCACGACGACGACGGCCGCAAGTACCTGCTCAACATGCTGTGGGATCATCGTCCTGGACAGAATCGATTCGCTGGCATCGTTCTGCAGGAGTATTCGCCACGTGCAGGTAAGCTCATCGGCGAACGGAAACTCATCTTCAAGGGCACCTCGCTTGGATTGACGGAAGCGCCGCACGTTTACAAGCGCAACGGCTATTACTATCTGATCACGGCAGAGGGCGGCACTGCGTGGAATCACGCTGTCACAATGGCGCGATCGCGCCACATCGAAGGTCCCTATGAATTGCATCCGGACAGCTACATTTTGAGCTCGCGACAGCGACCGGACGTCGAGCTACAAAGAGCCGGACACGCTGACCTGGTTGAAACGCAGGATGGCGAGACGTATGCGGTCTTTCTCTGCGGTCGTCCGTTGCGGAATCGCGGACGTTGTACTTTGGGGCGAGAGACTGCTATTCAGAGAATGGTGTGGGGCGAGGACGGTTGGTTACGCACGGGTGATGCCAAAGGCGTGCCCAGCGTGGAAGTTCAAGCGCCACGTCTCAAGCCGCATCCATTTGCGTCATCGAGTACTCGTGCGGATTTCGACGGCACGGAGCTGCCAATCGACTTTCAGTGGCTGCGCTCACCGTGGCCGGATGAGCTATTCAGTCTGAGCGCACGGCCGAGTCACCTTCGACTCTTCGGTCGAGAAACGATCGGCAGCCTTTTCAAACAGTCGCTCGTTGCACGCCGTCAGCAATCGCATTGTTATAGCGCAAGCACGAGGATTGAATTCGAGCCCGCGCACTACCAGCAGGCAGCCGGTTTAGTGTGTTACTACAACGGCGCAAAGTTCCACTACTTGCACGTGTCAAGAGACGACACGGCAGGCAAGCATCTGCGCGTCATGTCCGCACTTCCGGATCAGCCACAAACGGATGCTTTTACGCCGCCTATTTCCGTTCCAGAGAACATGCCGATCGAGCTCAGGGTCGAAGTCGATTTCGAGAGGCTTCGTTTTGCCTACCGTGTGGCAGATCGGCAGTGGTGCTGGTTACCCGAGCAGTTCGACGCGAGCATCTTGTCGGATGAGGCGAGTCCGCCGGGTCTTCCGAATTTCACCGGAGCATTCGTAGGCATGGCGTGTCAGGATCTCGCGGGCACCGCGTGCGCTGCCGATTTTGATTTCTTCGAGTATCGCGAACGACCGTATATGGCTTAAAAAGGGGGGTAATGATTAGGGGGTAGGGGGTAGCAAGAACAAGGCATCGGACCGCGACGCTCTGCACTCTTACTACCCCCTACCCCCTAGTCATTATCCGCTAGCGTTCACTCTTCCTCCGGCACCAAAATCCACATGATGATGTACACGAGGATTCCCGGGAACGCCGCCGAGAAGATCGAGATCAGCACGTACAGCACTCGAGCGAGCGAGACGTCCATGCCGACATAGCGGGCGAACCCCGCGATGACACCGGCAATCATTCGATTGGAACGCGAGCGCCTGAGCGGCGCGTTGGAGCGTGTCATTAGTTGGAGCTCTCCTTGGGCAGTCATATCTTATATCTCTCCTAGGTGCGGTCAGCGGCACGGCTTTCTAACCGCCAACCGCTAACCGCTGACCAGTTTGATCTTAGTAATGCACCGTCACCGTGTACTGAGTGTCGTGCAGAGCAGCGTTTGCTCCGTAGGCGCCTAGACTCAGACTAGCGGCAACGATGACAGCGGACATCAGCAGGCAAACGGCGCGCTGTACGTTCCTGCTGAATTCGGTGACGGCAAACATGATCTTCTCCTTCCGTTTCAATGCCGCGTTATTGCGGCGGTTAGTCGTTAGACACAGCAGCCTGGCGTAGGGTTACAGCTCTAAGTCTTGCTACCGGTGAGCCGCGGTCAGGAGCCGGTAAACGGCGAAGAAAATCGGTCAGTCGCATCGCTTGAATGACGTTTCTTCGCGGCAATTTCCGCATACACAGGCACAATCGCTTCAAAGGGTTGACAGCGAGAGTAGGGGGCTTTTCTGGCTGTCAACCGTCAACCACTTCCTTCAGAGTCGTTTTGGACGTACCTATGCGCCATTTCTTTGTGCTGACAGCTTTGCGTGTCGCGATCGTGTGCCTTGGAGTGAGCGCAGCAGTTTCGGCGGCCGAGTCTCGATCGCCTTCGGCGAGTGCGGCTTTGCCGCCGCCTGTATCACTCACTGCGGAAGAGGATCATCGGCGAATGATGCAGCTCCTCGGCATCACTGAGCTTCGGCCTGGCGCGAATGGTAGAGATCCGGATGCACCGAACGCTGCGAACTACGATGAATCCAAGGCGAATCCCTTTCCGGAGTTGCCCGATCCGCTGACGACCAAGGATGGGAAGAAGATCACGAGCGCGAAGGATTGGTGGCTTCTGCGCCGTCCGCAGATCGTCGAAGACTTCGACCGCGAAGTATTTGGAAGGACGCCGTCGAAGACGCCGAAGGTGAACTGGGAAATCGTAGAGCAACGCATTGAAAAGCACGGCGATGTGTCGGTGCTCACCAAGCAATTGCTAGGACAGGTCGACAACGCGTCGTATCCGCTGGTGAACGTCGACATTCAATTGAATGTCACGACACCGGCGAATGCGAAGGCAGGCGTACCCGTCATCATGGAATTGCAATTCGTCTTCCCACCGACCGCGGATCCCGCATTCGTCGAGCGAATACGTGCAACGGCCCATGATTGGCAGCAGCAAGTCTTGGCGAAAGGGTGGGGTTTCGCGACGTTGATCCCGGTTTCTATTCAACCCGACAACGGTGCGGGACTTACGCAAGGGATTATCGGTCTCGTGAACAACGGGCAGCCGCGCAAGCTCGATGACTGGGGCGCGCTGCGAGCATGGGGTTGGGGTGCCAGTCGCGCATTGGACTATTTCGCCACCGACTCGGCGGTGGATGCGAAGCGCGTGGGCTTGGCTGGTCATTCTCGCTACGGCAAAGCGGTGCTGGTCGCCATGGCGGATGACCCGCGATTCGCAATTGCCTATGTAAGCTCGTCTGGAGCAGGCGGCGCAAAACTGCACCGGCGCAATTTCGGAGAGATCGTCGAGAACGTCGCTGGGGCCGGCGAGTATCACTGGATGGCCGGCAACTATTTGAAGTACGCAGGCCCGCTCACATGGAAAGATTTACCTGTGGATTCACACGAGCTCATAGCCTTGTGTGCACCGCGTCCAGTGTTCATCGGTGCGGGTGCGACAAACGGCGACGGCTGGGTGGATGCCAAGGGTATGTTCCTGGCCGCTGCGCACGCAGGTCCTGTGTACAAACTGTTGGGCAAGCGCGATTTGGGAACGACTGAATTCCCTCCCATCGGCACTACGCTCATCGAAGGCGACATCGCGTACCGGCAACACACGGAAGGACACACGGCCGGACCAAACTGGCCAGCGTTCATTCAGTTCGCGAGCCGCTACTTCGAATAATCTCGCAGGCGGTCCGTATACAAGGTTGCTGTTCGCCGACAGCAGCAGCACGGGTCGGACGATGTTCAATCGCCTTCCATGGTTCGGCAAAAAAGTGTCTTGCATGACATGAATACGTATGCAGCGCATTGTCCGCACGGATGCCGCTCTCCTACGATTCTCCCCACTATTGAGACGAGCGAAAGGCGCAATGTTGCGTGCGGAATGAACGCACGACCGGCAATCGCAAGATTTCCCGGCGCCGAGCATCATCTATAACTACAGGGGGATGTCACGTGAAGAGTTCGAAGGATTCTCGAATTGCACGCGCCGTTGCACTTGCAACGCCGTTGAGCACAGGTTCAATCGCCTTGCTTCTCGGCATTGCGGGATCCGCCGCAGCGCAGGGAACGGCAACGTCGTCACCCGCCACAACAGATGAGGGCAGCATCGATACCGTTGTTGTCACGGGTATTCGAGCCGGCATCGAGGATGCAATCGAGTTAAAGCGGGAATCCAGTAGTATTGTCGAGGCTATCTCAGCCGAAGATATCGGCAAGCTCCCGGATACGAGCATTGCGGATTCCATATCTCGGCTTCCTGGCCTGACGTCCCAACGTGCTGAAGGCCGTGCATCCGCGGTGAGTCTTCGCGGCACGGATCCCGGTTTCACGACCGCGCTCCTGAATGGTCGTGAGCAGGTCAGTACCGGAGACAACCGTAGTATCGAGTTCGACCAGTACCCTTCTGAGTTGCTCAGCGCAGTCGTCGTCTATAAAACACCGGACGCGCAGCTAGTCGGCCAGGGCTTGGCGGGTACGATCGACTTGCGAACGACGCGGCCGCTCGATTTCGGCAGGCGCGCGGTTGTATTCAATATTCGCGGCGAGCAGAACTCACACGACGATTTGGGAGCTGATTCGGAGGACACTGGTTATCGCGCAAGCTTCTCGTACATCGATCAGTTCTTCGACGATCGCTTGGGAGTGACGTTTGGGTTTGCACGCCTCGTATCTCCCCTGGCGACGAGAGGTGCGGGCACCTACGAACCGTGGCACGCGAACGGCACGCCATCAGCAGGTCCCAACAATCCAACGGGTATCGTAAATCCGGGCGTGGGACCGGAAGTCTTCGTCACCAACGGTATGAAGGTCCGCACGGACATGGGCGAGAACCGCCGCAATGGCGCCATGGCTGCGCTCCAATGGAGTCCGAGCGATTCTTTCACGAGCATTCTGGATCTGTATTACACCAAGCGAGAGCAAGAGGACAACGCGCGAAGCTTGGAGGTAAGCCTCAGTGACTATCCTGCGCCATGCTGTGACGGCACATTCCCGAACGGCACGGTCTTCGGATATTCCAATCCGACAATCCGCGACAATACTGTGGTCGCAGCGACGCTGAACCAGCGCGTACCGCTGGTTCGGAACTTCCTGTTCAAGGTCGAAGACGAGATCGTAGCTGGAGGTTGGAACAACGAGTGGTCCGTTGGGGAGTGGACATTCGTTGGTGACGTGAGCTATTCGAAAGCCACTCGCGAAGAGGAGCAGTACGAGACCAACGCTCAGTACGCGCCACTGCAATCTGCCCCGGAAGGAAGCCCCCGTAATATCTACGACACGGGACAATTCCTGCTGCGAAACGAAGACATGCCACGCTTGAGTTTCGGCCTGGACTACGCCGATCCCACGAACGTTCAGGTGGGACCCACGATCTACGGTGCAGGCTACAGCAAGATACCGCGCGTTACCGACGAGCTGACCTCGGCTCGTTTCGATGTGGCGCGCACCATGGAAGGTTGGTTCTCAGAGTGGCGCGTAGGGGTGAACTACGCTGATCGCGAGAAAGACAAAGATCAGCCGGAAGGCTCGCTGTCCACGATTGGGAATGGATACTTCCAGGTAGATCCACGCAACCTGTTGCGACCGACGAACTTGAACTACGCCGGAGCAGGACACGTCCTCGCGTGGGATGTGATGGGAGTCTTGAGGGACAACTATCAACCCATCGTCTATGGAACTCCCACGACGCCGGGTTTCGACTATCTCATCGGCAAGAATTGGACGGTGCAGGAGAAGGTCGGCACTGCTTTCCTTAAGGGCAACCTCGATCGAGACCTTTCGGACACGGTCACGCTCCGAGGCAACATTGGTGTTCAGATCGTCGAGACGGATCAGAGCTCGGATGCCTTCTATAAAGATAACGCCGCAAACACCGTAGTCCCGCTTAGCGAAGGCAAGAAGTTCACCGAAATTCTGCCTGCGATCAATCTAGCGTTTTTGTTGCCGGACCAGCAGGCTGTGCGAGTCGGCGTAGCGCGAGAAATGGCCCGCCCGCGCATGGATCAACTCAAGGCATCCAGTGAATTTGGCTACGATGGCGCAACGGGAAGACCTGGAGGTTCAGGAGGAAATCCGCACCTCGATCCTTGGCTCGCAAACGCATTCGACCTTTCGTACGAGCGGTACTTCGGCACTAATGCCTATGTGTCGTTGGCCGCGTTCTACAAAGATCTGAAGACGTACATCTACAACCAGACAAATGGCGACTACGACTTCTCCGAATTCCTGGCTACGCTTCCGCCCGGATACTTCGCTCCTGGGGTGACGCCTGAGACGATTGGGTCCTTCTCGCAGCCAATTAATGGCAGTGGCGGAGATCTCAAAGGAGTCGAGTTTGCCGTGTCGCTCACGGGAGAGCTGTTCTCGGACGTGCTAGAAGGGTTCGGAACCATTCTGAGTATCTCGCGCACCGAGAGCGGCATAGAGATCGAAGATCCTCCCGGAAACAACTTTCTGACTGGGAATGGCCTGGGCGATATTCCGCTTCCGGGACTGTCGGAAACCGTTTGGAGTGCCACTTTATACTATGAACGGGCGGGCTTCTCCGCGCGGGTTGCGACCAGAGCGCGTTCCGAATACATCGGCGAAGTGACTAACTTCGCCAATGATCGAGCACTCAAGTACGTGCAAGGAGATCAGATCACCGATCTGCAATTGGGCTATGAATTCGGTCCAGGCGTATTGGACGGGCTATCGCTGCTGTTCCAAGTCAATAACGTCACGAACGAACCGTACATCGCCTATGCGGTATCGGAAGCTCGACAGCAGGACTATCAGGAGTACGGACGTCAGATCCTCTTAGGTCTGAACTACAAGCTTTGAGCGACTGTAGAACTAAACGGGCTCTCATTCCGGGGAGCCCGTCCTTTTCAAACGCGCATTGTCACTGTCGCAGTGACTCGCGCTATTTGAGTTCCCGAGACTCCTGGCTGGGGCGCGCCATCGCTTCAGTTGCACTTGCTCTATGGGCGATATTCATCGGGCCGCCTCTGGCTGCTCAGGATCGATTCCGCAATCGCCCACCCGAAGATGAAATCGTTTACTTCGTACTGCCGGATCGATTCGAGAACGGAGATTCGACCAATGATACGGGCGGGCTGAAAGGCGATCGGCTCAAGACGGGCTTCGATCCGGCTCACAAGGGCTTCTATCATGGCGGCGATCTGAAAGGGCTGACCTCACGCCTCGATTACCTCCAAGCACTGGGTATCACTGCGATCTG
The DNA here is from genome assembly GCA_025929585.1 of Steroidobacter sp. GTDB lineage: Bacteria > Pseudomonadota > Gammaproteobacteria > Steroidobacterales > Steroidobacteraceae > Steroidobacter. The sequence goes on along the minus strand of JAICPY010000020.1, from coordinate 40,832 downwards.
GCTCGGTCCAATCTTCAAGAACAAACCAGTTCAAGGCCCGAAAGATCAGGAGTCCGCCGGTTATCACGGCTACTGGATCACCGATTTCAGCGCGGTCGATCGGCACTTTGGCACGAACGAGGAGTTCAAGGCCTTTGTCGATGCTGCGCACCTGAAGGGCATCAAGGTGTATATGGACATCATCACGAACCACACGGCGGATGTGATTCGTTATCGCGAATGTCCCAACAACGATTGCGTGTATCGACCTCGCGGTCAGTATCCGTACTCAACTGCAGGTGCGGTAGGTGGAAAGCGCATCAATCCCGGCTTTCTCGGCGATCACATACAGACCGAGGCGAATTTCAAGAATCTGAAACGAGCTGACTTTGCGTATCGGCCTTACGTACCGGCCGCGGAAGCCAAAGTCAAAGTGCCGCAGTGGTTGAACGATCCGATCTGGTATCACAACCGAGGCAACTCCAGTTTCAGAGGCGAGAGCATCACGCACGGTGATTTCGCGGGTCTCGACGATTTGATGACTGAGAACCCCCGCGTGGTCGCGGGGTTCATCGAGATCTACGCCGCATGGATCGACCGGTTCGGCGTGGACGGTTTTCGTATCGATACGGCCAAGCACGTGAACCCCGAATTTTGGCAGGCATTCGTTCCCGCGATGCTTGCACGAGCACGCGCTCGCGGCATTCCTAATTTTCACATCTTCGGTGAAGTCTTCACCGAGGAGCTCGATGTCGCGTTGCTGGCACGCGCGACGAAGGTCGACAAACTCCCCTCCGTGCTGGACTTCGCGTTTCGAGTCGCGGCGCTCCAAACAGTAGCGGGCGAATCCGGGACGGAGGTCTTCGTGCGCCTCTTCAATGCCGATGCGCTATATGAAGACGGATCGCGGACCTCGCGGCAGTTACCGACATTCATCAGCAATCATGACGTTGGTCGGTTCTCGCAATTCGTGAAGCGAGCCTTTCCGCAGGCTTCGGACGAAGAGGTATTGAAACGTGTGATGCTGGCTCACGCCATGATGTTCACGATGCGCGGAGTGCCTGTGATCTATTCAGGCGATGAGCAGGGTTTCGTAAGCGACGGTGGCGATCAAGATGCACGCGAAGACATGTTTGCAAGCCGCGTTGCTATCTACAACGACAATCGCCTGATTGGAACGAGGGCTTCTACGGCGGCTGCGAACTTCGATAGACAGCATCCGCTCTTTCAGGGGTTTGCCGACCTTGCGAAGCTTCGAGGAGCGCATTCAGCGTTGAGAACAGGCGGGCAGGTCGTCAGGCATTTCGGTGAAACTCCAGGTTTGTTCGCGATCTCCCGCCTGAACCCCGGCTCGAACGAGGAGATTCTCATCGTGTTCAATACTTCCAAACAACCTCAGGAAGCCATCATTGAAGTCGACTACGACGAGCGAGGCTTTAGCTCCTTACATGGAAATTGCGAAGCGAAGGTCGCTGCGCCGGGAAGTTATCGAGTTCGCGTGCCTGGCTTGGAATTCGTGATCTGCAAGGCGGTCGATGCTAGCTAAATGCCGAATGCCGCTGAGTTCAGCGGCATGTTGACGGTTGACAGCGGGAGTGCAGCTTTCTGACCGTCAACGCCCTGCTTACAGGGTCAGCTTCGTCGCCCCACATACGTGGCAGGCTTGCCAGCCACCGTGCCTTTCAAACGAATCGTGTCGCCATCGACGGTCCCTTTGAGGGTCTGCTCGTTGCCTTTCGCATCGGCAATCGCAAGCTGTACATCCGCTCCGCGCAGCGTGGCTTGCTTCACTGTAAAGCCTGCGGTGCTGCCGAGCACACTGGCCTTGATCTCTTGAAAGTCTTGCTCGATGCGCAACTCGAACGGCGAGTGTCCGCCATCACTCTTGAATGTCCATTCACCTTCAATCTCCGCAGGCACGATCCAAAGATAGGCGCGCGTGTAACCGTTGTCCGGCTCGATGAGCTCATCCGGACTCCATTCACCCATTTTGAAGGAGTTGGAGACGACCCTAGTGCCCGGCTTCATCGTCAAGATAGTGGGGCGTAATTTCATGTTCAGATCGGACAGCAAATACATCGTGACTACGGTGGCGTCGCGAAAATCCGTCTCGAAAATGTCCGCTTCTCGAATCTGCACTTTGCCGGTGAGGCCTTCGGCGCGGACGTTACATTGTGCGAGCTTGACCATCTGCGGGTTGTATTCGAGCCCGAGCGCCTTCGCGCCGAAATGTTTGGCAGCCGCAATCGGTATGCGCCCGTCACCGGATCCGAGGTCCACGACGTAATCGTTGGGAGTGACTTTCGCCGCCTTGAGCATGGCCATCACGAGCTCCTCTTGTGTGGGAACCCAAATCACGTCCTTACCTGCCTGGCCACTGCGCGGCGCGAATTCTCGTTCGCAGTTCTCGCGAGTCTGTGCGCTCCAAGCGTTGAGGGCGACGCACATTGGAATAGCCAAGAGCGCGAGGCGGGAGGAGTGGAGTGCGAGGCGCATGTGTAGGTCCTATGCCTGGTCCAAGTCAGCGAGCAACGATTGCCGCGAAGGGTTGGTTCCTTGGTGGCGGAGCAAGTATCGCCACACGGTGGAATCGCAGCGCATCCGAGCGATTGCTATTCTTTCAGCATCGCGACACTTAGGGAGATGGCCAATGACAAAGTTGGAAAAGGTGTTGAAACGCGAGATAGAGATCGACGGTGAGGCATTCATCGTGACCCTCTCGCCTGAGGGTCTGAAACTCACTGCTAAGGGCAAACGCAAGGGACAAGAGCTTGCCTGGAAAGATCTAGTCAGCGGGCAAGCAGCGTTGGCGGTGGCCCTGAACGCATCATTGGAGAAGGCAGGCACTAAGACGTGATGCGGTGATGGGGCGATGAGCTGATGAAGGCAGAGCGCAGCTTCCTTCTGTCGTTATCACCATCACCTTATTACCTCATCACGTCATCACCGCGTTAGTTACGGCAGCGGCCGTATTCCCTCGTGTCGCACGACCCACTTGCCGTTCTTCGGAAAGCCTGGACGGACCGTTTCATCGCCGTCCCACCCAGCTGCCATTAATCCAATGGCGAGCAACAAACTACCGTTCGAAGGAAAGTAAGTTTCTGCGGCACGGCGATAGCCCGGCCCATCGGGACCTGACTTTGTGCCAGGCCCAGGGACGAATTGAAGCGCGTGCTCCTCGAGATGCACGCGAGGAGTCATGCCCGTAGTCCCGAATTGGTTGTTCTTCGAAGGATAGAACAAGAAATCGATTGCTTTTTCCGGCTCATGCAGTCGAGTGGCGGTCATCGCGATCATCGGGAAATCCCAACCCCAGGTCTGACGCAGATCCCAAAGATCTTCGACCGCGCGGAAAGTGCGACGCATGGTGTCGCGATCGACACTCTCGCCCGGCAGCAAGCCCAATGCCGCGAGGAAAGAAGGATGATCGCGGTTCCAACACTCAGGGGAAGTGCGACCTTCGGAGCAGGCGGGTGTGCGTGCTTGTTCCCAAAGCTCGGGGAAGGACCCGGTGGCGAGATAAAGGCCGTCCTTTTGTGGGAGTGGCGAGAGTTTCTCGAGCACTTGATCCCAGTGCTCGTTGCGCGGCATTCCCAATCGCGCCCGCCACGCCTGCGCGGTCTGAAGGCCGAAGCGATAGTACTCGAGCTCAAACGTCGGATTGAAAGTCGTCAGCGGAGGAAAAACTTCTTGTACGGGAATGACCGGCGGCCCAAGCACGTACTCGCCGCCCTTTTCATCGAAATGGACGAAAGAAGCCAGCAAGTCGGCAGTCTCGAATACGAGATCGCGGTACTTGTTCAGAATGTCCGGAGTGCCGCGATCTCGATAGATCAGCTCGGCTAGATAAATCGGATGTGGCTGTTGCCACATGATGAAGGGATTGACTGTGCTCGGACTCTCTCGACCTTCCGGACCGACCATCTTCGGCCACCACGCGCCCTTCAATCCGTGTGACTGCGCACGTGCCTTCGCTTGCGGTAGATGCTCCAAATACCAAGGCATGCTGCGCTCGAGCAGATACGTGCGGCCCCACGTCGCAAAGTGCGCCGCGTGCCAGGGATGCATTTCCATGTGGAACTTGCCGTTCCAACTATTGGAGAACAAGCCTTCCTCTTGCGGGGGCAGGGTGCCTGATGCGTTCAATGCCATCAGGTATTGCGACAAGACGATACGCCGTTCGAGCTCGGCAGCCCGTGGATCCGTGCTCCCGGCAAACTCGATCATGCCGCCGTTCATCCAATAACGTTCCCAATGACGTGTGACGGCTTCACTTGCCGCCCGGGCCTCAGGCAATGCGTTGCTGAGCGGCTCTTTCGAGAATGAGACGAGCAGCGTGACAGACTCGCTGCGAGAGTGGGGAAAAAAGCGAAAGTGATGTTGAGATATCTCACGCGCTGAAACATCGCGATCGGCAAGCGCATCTACGAAGTAGCGTGTCTCATCGAGTTGCCGCTGCAGCGACAAGCCTCGAGGGCTGCGTTTGAGAATGCGAGTCCGGTGACGATCAGGATGCGTCCAGTCCGCTGGATCGGGGTTGAGCTTCGCAGCCACGCCCGGAAATTTCAGGTCGACGCCGAGTTGCTGCTTCTTGAGCAATGCCGAGCGCAGCGTGACGATGATCATGTCTAGATCGGGATGAACGCGGGTGTCTACCTCGACTTGTTCGCCCTCGAAAATAAAACGGCTTCGCAGGGCGCCTGTCCAAAGGTCGAGCGTCTGATGTGTTTCGGACAAATCGCCGAAGGTAGCGGGCTTGTCCTTGCTCGTCGTCAAGTGCAGAGACAAACGGCCGAGCGAGAATCGGTGCGGGTTCTCCCGAAGCCAAGCGATGTGGGGCTGGGAGGCTTCGGACCAGTCCTTCAGCCATGCATATTGCCGCTTCTCGCCGCGGACATCGAGGTCGGCAAGGCTGTCTTCATAGCGGAAGTTTTGCGGATTCGGGAAGCTATGCCACGCCCACTGTGCTTGGGTCATCAACGGCACGAGTGAGGAGTACTCGTCAGGGAAGGTTTGCAGACCGGTGATGTCGGCCGTCAATGCGATGTCGCCATTACCGACCATCAAGGGAGCGGACGGATCGACGTGCGTAAAGCTCGGATTGTGCCGCGTTACGAGCGCGCGGCGATCGATGCGAGGCTCATCGGCGTTGGACGTCGCGCAGCATCCGAATAGGACGCAAATCAGCAGCCCAGCAAACCCTCGCGACATTTGATGCGACCTCGACTGATGAATCGGCGGAGCGCCGCTATTGAATGCACTTAGCGATAGTGCCGATCTCGATCCTTCAACGTCACGCTAGTGCCGAAGTAGTAGCTCAAGCCTATGCTGATCGCGCGGGTATTCGGCTCGCCATCGGTCTTCGCATAGCCGATATTCACGCCGAAACCGTTGCCCAAGAATTCCGGCTGATGCTCGACAAAAATGCCGTATGTGTTCTCTTCGTACTGATCGTTGCCGGATAAGGAGATCTTGAGGCTGTCCAAGGGATACCAAGAAGCGCTCATTGTCGTCGTCTCGAGCTTCGGCGCGTCGTCCAAGTTCAGCTCCGTATACGAGCCGCCCAAGGTGAAATTCCCCAGGTAGAGATCCACATCGAGACGCTGTCGATCGCTATCTAGGCTGTCATCACCCGTCGGCAAGAACACGGAATTCACGCTGCAATCAGCGGACAACTGTCCAATGCCGTAGCTCAGCGCGATCTTTCCAAGCGTAGGTCTGCGCACGAATAGCGATACCTCGCCGCCAGTGTTCTCGAAACTGCACGACGGGCGGATTGCGGAGTTACTCCCATCGTCGATGGCTAGAACGTCTCGGGTGCGTACTCTCGACCGGGAGTATTCGCCGTTCAGCGAGACGCCGAACAGTCCACCTAGGGGTAACGTGCCTCGGAGGTTCGCGCCGAGGGTGCCGTTCGAGGTGCTGCCGGAGGTGTCGCTATCGGTGCTCTCGACCGCCAATTCGAAGTTCGTCGACTGCACCGCTCGCGATTGCGCGAACACGCCGGTAGCAAGTAGAAGTGCGGCGCCGAACAGCGGCGCCTTGATTGCGATGTGATTTCGGATCATGGCGCGAAGGCTCACAGTGCGGGCGCCGGCTGAATCACCAGCCGAGCGCTACCGGCAACAAATAGCGTTTTGTCATCCGGGCTGATGGTCATTTTGGGACTTGCTCCAGGATCGCCGGCGAGCGGCACCGCCGCCCCCAGAGCAGCATAAGCGGCCTCATCGCGGTCGGCCGAAATATCGAACACCAGAATTCCGGCCGCTGCGGAGTCGTATGTGTAGGCGCGCGAGCCGGCTTTATTGACAGCTAATGCCACGGTCGTCGCGGGCAAGGTGCCCAGCAGCGCGAAGCTCTCCGTTTCGGTAGTACCGTGTACCCGGGTTCCATTGAGTATGGCGCGACGTCCAGCCTTGTCTACCACAGGCGCGATGGCGTTCTGGTTCAGCGATACACCGAGCGGCTGAAATTGCGCCGCGCCTGTCGCGAACAAGAACACCGGCGGAGCGCTGGTCAAGGTGGAGTGTCCTTGGATGAATACGATCGAAGACCCCTGGCCTGCAGGAGTCGGTGTCGCGTTGTTCAACGTTTGTGAGGTCTCGATCAGAGTGGCTTGCCTTCCTGAATACAGGTAAATCGGTGTGGCACCACTGGTGGATTGTCCCGTCGTCACGAATGCGCGATCTTCATTGGTGATCGCAATGTTCTTCAACGTAACTCCGCTATCCAGACCCTCGGCGGCAATCGTCGTCTCGGCGGCGAGCGTCGTCGGGTCGGCAAGGATCAAACTGCGTTGAGTTAGGGTGAGCAAACGCTCGCCCTGCGTCGATAGCGTAATGTCTCGCAATTCGCTCACTACCGCACTACTTGGCGTTTGCCATGCGCCTTCCGCGAAAGCATAGCGATGGACGGTTCCACCGCCGGCGTCCGTAGCAACCAGGATGGCACTGCGCTCGGCGTCGTACACGACTTCCAACACCGATCCAGTAGTGGGATATGCCAAGGCTTGCGCGGGATAATTCGTGGGATCGACGATTACCAGACGAGCACTCGATTGCAAGTCGCCTTCATGTTCCGGAATGTCGATCTGAATCTCGTAACTACCCGCTGCCAGGGCCGGGTAACTGACGCGCAGTTCGGTATCGCTGTTGATCGAGAATTCGGTCGCGGCCGTTGCTCCAACACGCACACCCTGAGTGGCGAAACTCCGAAATCCGACCCCGCGAATGATCGCCGTATCGGCGACACTGGCGGTTCCGACATACGGCATGACCGTTTGGATCACGGGCGAGATTTGATAGCGCACTGTGATCGTTTGGGTGTTGCCCGCGGCGAGCGAGGTGCACGCGGCATCCGCGCAGAAGTAGCCGGTAATAGCCACGCTGCCCGGGAAGATGCCGGATCCTAGGTCAGTCGGTGCAGTCGGGTCGATGTTGATCGCAGCGGTGCGCCCTGAGACCTCGGAAGTGACGTTCGCAATTCCGGCGCCGTTATGGATTATCGCAAGGTGCGCAACATCATCGCCAAAGGTCGCGGTGACGGTCTGCGCCGGAGGCTTCGCGGCATCCGGAGCGTCCACGGCAAATTCGATCGCATTCGTCGAAACGCTGGTGTGCGTGGAACGAGTTTCGTCGCCCTCTCCGCCGCCGCTGCTGCAAGCCGAAAGCGAGGCGATCAATAAGACGCCCGCTACGCGGCGGACACCGAGTAGATAACCCACATTCTTACCCTTTAGTCTTTACGGCCGAAGTGTTTCGCGGATCTCGCGATTGATAGACCGGCGTACGGCCGACGAGTGCAATGTTTTTTCCCACGCCCGCATCGAGGCGGAAGATGGTACGGGGCGGAGCTTAACACAGGCTGTGTCCGCTCACGGAAGCGCGCGAGCAAACCTGCCATGCAGCCCCGGATGAACCGCTCTATTGAACTGCTTTATGGGTTGCAAACCGGCTGGCACCGGCGTCCTGGCTTGCCGCGAGTCAACTTGACACGGACGAGGTAGGCTCGCAGCCGCCGGCGGTATTCGCTAGCCAGCGATATACCGCTCGAGTTGGTCTATCGTCTGCTGCTGCTCGTCGATGACCGCCTTCACTAGATCGCCAATCGAGATCATGCCCATCATCTTGCCGCGCTCGATGACCGGTAGATGACGGATCCGTTGTTCGGTCATGATCTCCATACACCGGTGCACTTCCTCCTCTGGTGTCACGGTGGTGACCGGCGCGCTCATGATCTGCCACACGGGAGTATCCGCACTGGAGCGTCCGAGCAAAATCACTTTCCGAGCATAGTCGCGCTCGGACACGATGCCGACCAATTCCGTTCCGCGAAGGACCGGCAGGGCGCCAACATGTTTGTCCGCCATCAACTGAATTGCCTCGATCACGGGATCTTCGGGGCCGATCGACCACACTGTGGGATCTTTCAAGGACAGCAGGTACCGAACTCGCAGCATTGAGCATCTCCTTAAAAACGCCAAGCTCACGCAGATCGCACTGCGACGCAATCCGGAAATTCCGATTAGCCGGGAATTCCGATTTGAGACTAATCCGCCCCCGATTTTCCCATCAAATTCGGGCCGCGCATGCGAATTCGCCCCAAGCTGCAGCCGCAGCCACCACATGATCGGCCTAATCGTCGTCCTTTGGTACTACTGCACGGCATTGGAGCGCGGATCTGGATTGCCGCTGAAATCCTACCTCTTCGCGTTCACGCAAGTTTCACGCGGCTTGCCGCGGAGCATTCACGCATCGTCATTAGATTGTCGCCAAGGCCTAGCGCTGACCACAGCAAGCGCAGGTCTCGATTCCAAACAACTCATAGATAGATTAGGAGACGATGATGAATACTCGAGTGCATAAGCAAATCGTACTAGCGATCGGCGCGGCCGTCTTGATGAGCTCTCCCTTGGTGCTCCAGGCAAAGGACAAGAGCGGCATGGATGTTTGCATCGATGCGTTCGTAGCTCAACAACTGCCGGCCGGTCATCCGCTGAAGGTCGTCAAACGAGACGTCAGCGCAAACCCCTGGAATTTCCCCCAGGCTTCGACGATTGAAGTTTCGGCTAAGGGTCGACGCAGCGGCGCGAGCTATGGCTCGGCTGTCTGCACAGTGAATCGTGATGGTGAGCTGGTCGCGATGGAAGTTCGCGAGGAGCGTTCCCGCTACGCCAAGAATGAGGTGACAAAGCAAGAACCCCGCGGTTAAGAGCTAGCCTCTTCGGTTACCCATGCAGAATTGCAGAGGGCAAACCGCAGAGGCGATGCTCGCTCACTCCGCACGGTGCGGGCCGGCGTATCATCCCCCGACCGGTCCGCTGCAGGATGCTCCTGCGGAGTGAGTTTTTCTCCGGCCACTGAAATGTATGTCAAAAGAAACGTTTGCCGGCTCAAGCCGAGACGAACTTCTGGCCCCAGTCGCGTTAGCATGTGCGGATGTGCACATCGATCCGCGTCACATTTGCGCTTTGTACGATATTCCTAACGAGTCCTTGGTTGGTCGGCTGCTCGGGGCCGGGTGAGGACCCCGCCAATTCGGTGAGCACCGATGGTGCACCAGCCGTATCCGTCCTGAGCGCGGTCGCGACCACGCGTCTGCTCGCCATCGAGGTCGAAGCCGTAGGTACCGCCCGTGCGAAGGAGTCAGTGGACGTGACTTCCAAGACGACTAACACCGTCGTAGCCATTCGTTTTCGTGAAGGCGATACGGTGCGGCGTGGCGAGGTCCTCGTCGAGTTAGACAGCGCCGAAGTGCGCGCCGACTTGGAAGAAGCCGAAGCCGCGCTCGCCGAAAGTGAAAACCAATTCAAACGCAGTCGCGATCTTTATACCCAGCAGGCGCTTTCGGTTTCGCAGCTCGATCAGATCGAGGCAACGCTGAAGGGTAATCGTGCACGCGTCAGTGCCGCGAGGGCCCGGTTGGCGGACACAGTGATCCGTGCCAGCTTCGATGGACGCACTGGATTCCGCCGGGTCAGCGTCGGGAGTTTGGTGGATCCAGGAACAGTCATTACGACGCTCGACGATACTTCGATCATCAATCTCGACTTCACCGTTCCGGAAACCTACATTTTCATGCTCCAGCGTGGCTTGACAGTGACGGCGCGCACCGCCGGTCTTCCGGATCGCGTGTTCAAGGGCATTGTGTCTAATTTGGGCTCCCGAGTGGATCCGGTGACGCGATCGATAACGGTACGAGCTGAAATCCCGAACAAGGAAGGTGTGCTTCGTCCCGGGATGTTCATGACAGTCGCATTGCAAGGTGAGCCGAAGCCTGCGCTGTTGGTTCCCGAAGCGGCCCTCGTTCCCGAGCAAGGCAAGACGTTTGTCTTTGTCGTGAACGATGACATCGTCGAGCGCAGAGAAGTTCGCATAGGGCGCCGGCGACCCGGCGAAGTAGAGATTCTGGAAGGTTTGCGCGAACAGGAACATGTCGTCGTCGAGGGGACGCAGAACGTGCGCGAAGGCACGCGTGTTCGCGAAGAACTACAGAGCTTGCCTGCGAGTAGCTGAGATGGCCCCAGCCCAACGCCGTCACGATGGCTCCGCTGCATCGAGCTTGAACTTCCCAATCGACCCGCGGCTCGAAGTTTGACCCATGCGTATTTCAGAGATATCCGTTCGCCGACCGGTCTTCGCCACGGTCATCAGCCTGTTGTTGGTGATTTTCGGGTTGGTCTCGCTGGATCGGCTCGCGATTCGCGAGTACCCCGACATCGATCGCCCGGTCGTCTCGGTGACGACGCGTTACGTCGGCGCTTCCGCGCCGGTGATCGAGACTAAGATTACTCAGGCCGTCGAGGACTCGATCGCTGGCATCGAGGGAATTCTCAAGATCGAATCAGAAAGCGAAGACGAGCGCTCGCAAGTTCGTATCGAGTTCGACGTCAGCCGCAACATCGATGGAGCCGCGAACGATGTACGCGATCGAGTCTCGCGCATCATCAACGACCTGCCTGAAGAAGCCGAACCGCCTGAGATCCTCAAGGCTGATGCCAGCGCCGACCCGGTGATGTTCATCAGCTTCAGCTCCGACGCGATGTCGATGCTGGAGATCACGGATTATGCCGAACGCAATCTCGTAGACCGCCTCTCTACCGTCCCAGGTGTGGCTCGAGTGAGTATCGGCGGTGCGCGCCGTTACGCCATGCGCATCTGGATCGATCGACAATCGCTCGCCGCGCGGCAACTCACGGTCACGGATATCGAAGATGCACTGCGCCGTGAAAATATCGAATTGCCCGCGGGCAGGTTGGAATCGCGAACCCGCGAGTTCTCGCTGCGCACGGTCGTCGGATTGGAAACCGAGCAGGACTTCCGCGACCTGGTCATCGCGCGAGGTGCCGATGGCCACCTCGTCAGATTGAGTGAAGTTGCCAAGGTGGAGCTTGCGGCGGAGAACGATCGAACCTATACGCGTTATAACGGCAAACCCGGCATTTCATTGACCATCGAGGCGCAGTCCAAAGCAAACACATTGGATATCGTGCATGCGGTGCGTGCGGAGATCGATCGAATTCAAACCGGTTTGCCGAAAGGTGCTGTGCTGACGGCGGCCGTCGACAATGCTGTCGCGATCGAGGCCGCATTGAAGGAAGTTCTCATCGCGGTCGCGTTCGCGCTCGCTTCGGTTCTGATCGTGATTTACGCGTTCCTCGGCAGTTTCCGCGCGACACTGATTCCGGCGGTGACGATACCGGTATCCATCATCGCCTCGTTCACCGTCATGTATGCGATGGGTTACTCGGTCAACGTGCTCACTTTGCTCGGCCTGGTGCTCGCGATCGGCTTGGTCGTCGATGATGCGATCGTGGTGCTCGAGAACATTCATCGTCGCGCCGAGCTTGGCGAACCGCCTCTGGTCGCGGCCGTCACGGGCGGAAAGGAGATCGGGTTCGCGGTCATTGCGACGACACTCACTCTCGCCGCGGTTTTCGTGCCGATTTCATTCTTGCCTGGAGATCTCGGGCGCTTGTTCAGCGAGTTCGGATTCACGCTCGCGGCGGCAGTATTGTTCTCGGCCTTGGTGGCGCTCACGTTGACGCCAATGATGGCTTCCAAGCTTCCCGAATCGGAGACGCGCCGCAATCGTGTCGCTCAAGCGGTCGATCGCTTCTTCAAGCGTGCGTCCCAGATCTATGACGCACGACTGCGCTCGCTCATTCGACGTCCGTGGCTGGTCGTCGGCGCAGTCGCCGTGCTGGTCGGTTTGGGCGGGATCACATTCACGACGGTGCCAACCGAGTTTGCGCCGGTGGCGGACGTGGGCCGCGTCTTCATTACGATCGAAGGTCCCGAAGGCTCGAGCTTCGATTACATGGATCGCCAGGCGCAAAGCCTGGAAGCCATCATCATGAAGGAGATGGAGAAGGGCGATATCGAGCGCGTGACGATTCGAGTTCCGGGCGTCGGTGGTGGTGATGTCCGAACCGGCGATGTGAATACCGCGCGCGCCATCGCGATCTTGAAGGACTGGAAGGAGCGTGAACGTTCGGGGCGCGAGATTACCCAAGCGCTGCTGACGGAGATCCGCAAAATTCCAGGAGTACGAGCCAGCGGCGGGCAGCCGGGAAGTCTAGGCCGGCGCGGCTTCGGTGCGCCGATCCAAGCAAATATCGGCGGTCCTGATTATCAGACGCTCTCTGTTTGGTCGAACAAGATCCTGGACCTCGCACGCCAAAATCCCGGATTGCAGAACGTCGATACGAGCTACAAAGAGCGCAAGCCGCAGATTCGTGTGTCGGTGGATCGCAATCGAGCGGCGGAATTGGGCGTTTCGCTGCAAACCGTCGGACGCACGCTAGAAACCATTCTGGGCTCGCGAATCGTCACGACTTACGTCGATCGCGGCCGCGAATACAACGTGGTTCTGCAGGGACGCGATGAGGCTCGCGAAACGATCACCGATCTTACGAACATCCACGTGCGCTCCAGTCGCGGCGATGAGCTGATTCCGCTATCGAACGTCGTCAAGGTCGAAGAAACGGCCGGGGCGATCGAGCTCGCTCGCTTCAATAGGCTTCGTGCAATCGAGCTCTCGGCGGATCTTACCGAGGGTTACACGATGGGTGAGGCGGTGGAATGGTTCGAAGACACCGTCGCGCGCGAATTGCCGGCGGGCGCCACGCTGATGTGGGATGGCGAAGCAGGGGAGTTCACTCGTACGGGGCAGCAGATGTATTTCACTTTCTTCTTCGCTCTCGCCGTCGTGTTCCTGGTGCTCGCCGCGCAGTTCGAAAGCTTCGTGCATCCTTTGATCATCATGGTGACCGTGCCGCTGGCGCTTTTGGGCGCGGTGTTCGGACTGAAGCTCTATGGCATGACGATCAACATCTTCAGTCAGATCGCAGTGATCATGCTGATCGGTATCGCGGCGAAGAACGGTGTATTGATCGTCGAATTCGCGAATCAATTGCGCGATCGCGGTGTGGAGTTCATCGAAGCGATTACCAAGGCAGCGGAGACGCGGCTGCGTCCGGTGCTGATGACGAGCTTATGTACCGCATTCGGCTCGTTGCCGCTGTTGTTCGCAAGCGGCGCGGGAGCCGAGCAACGTCAGCCGATCGGCGTCGTAGTGTTCTACGGCACGATCGTCTCTGTCTTCCTAACATTGTTCGCAGTGCCCGCTGTGTATTCCATCGTCGCTCGCCGTACGCGCTCGCCACAGCACATGAGCCGGATGCTGGATCGACTGATGGGAACGACGAAGCCGTCATCCGCCGAGGTTTCCGCGAAAAGCGTTGACTGACGAATGACGATGGACGGTTGCCGGTGGACTGTTGGCTGTTGACAGCCAGAACTGAGTTGACCGTTGACGGTTGGCTGTTGACAGCCAGAAAAGGAAAAACAAACTAGTGCCGTCACCCGTCACCCGTCACCCGTCACCCGTCACCCGTCACCCGTCACCCGTCACCCGTCACCCGTCACCCGTCACCCCACGTTCTGGCCGTCAACCGCCAACCGTCAACCGTCAACCTTCCTTTCGCATCCCGTCAACTCGCGTACCGATTTGATCACGACATCCGGACGATCCTTCTGAATGTAGTGGCCGCTTCCTTCGACGCGAATGTGCCGTGCGCCCGAAAACTCTGCGACGATGTCTTCTTGTAAACGCGCGGCTTGAGCTCGGGCGGCGGGTGTTTCGCCGCGAAACACCCCGGTGCTGGACAGAACGATCGTGGGTATGAATCCTGGGTTAGGGCTCATACGCACCTGCTCTCCTGCAATGGCGCTGTCCGCCAACTCTCGACGTGCAATGAAGTCCATGAACAGAATGACCTGGCTGCGCCTGCCGACGGATTTCTGCGTCGGGGCACCAAGCAAGAGTTGTTGGTTCCAATGTGTCGAGTCCACGAGAACCAACCCGGCTACTTCTTTGGGAAATTGGCGAGCGAAGTACTGCATGTACAACCCGCCCAGCGAGTGCCCGACCAACACGTACGGAGGTGCAAGCGCTTGTCTTCGCAGCTCCTGACGCAATTCAGCTACGACCGTTTTGGCATCTCGTGGCCCGTTCGGAGAATCGCTGCCGGCATATCCCGCTCGGTTGTACGCCAACGTCCTGCCGCATTGAGAGGCAAGCGCGTCTTGGACGGGTTGCCACACTTCCAGGGTGTCGCCGAGTCCACTCTCGAACACGACTACCGGACGACCCGTGCCCTCACTACGTACGCGATGCCCCACAACGTTGCTTTGTGCTAGCGCAGGCGCAAGCGGAAGCGCGGCGATGAGAAGTATCCAACGAAGAGCTGATGCCACAGCGACCCCGAAAACTTCGATTCCTTTCAATATTCCCCTGCTGTCCGACTCAGGATCGCGCGGATCCGGCGAAAGGCGCGGACGATGCAGAACCATGACGCATGACTGCGTAACAATGTTTCACGGCAAAACCTCATATGGAAGCGGTCGGGGGAGTAGAGAAGAGTAGAGCGCCGTAGTCGACCGAAGGTTCATCCGCAGGGTGTCATCGATCGCTCGGGAACTCCATTGCTTTCACACGCCTTAGCGATTGATGATCGAGGAGGTGTGTCATGCCAGAGATTCGCAATTCAAAAGTGATGATTCTTGCGACGAATGGATTCGAGCAATCCGAGTTGCTGGTGCCGCTGCAGAAATTGAAAGAGGCGGGCGCCAATGTCGATGTGGTATCGCCCGAACGCGGCGAGATTCGCGGGTGGAAGCACAAGGACTGGGGCGAGAGTGTCGCGGTCGACAAGACGATCGCCGAAGTGAAGGCGGATGACTACGATGCGATCGTCTTACCGGGCGGTCAAATCAATCCAGACTTGCTGCGGGTGAATGAGCAAGCCTTGAAGCTCATCAAGGCATTCATCGACAGCGGCAAGGTCGTCGCGGCAATCTGTCACGCGCCCTGGTTGTTGGTCGAGCTCGATGCCGTGAAGGGGCGCCAAGTCACCTCGTACCACTCCATTAAAACGGACGTGAAGAACGCGGGCGGCAAGTGGGTGGATCGTGAGGTAGTGACCGATAGGGGCATTATCACGAGCCGCAATCCCGGCGATTTGAATGCATTCGTTGCAAAGGTAATCGAAGAGATAGAAGAGGGTAGTCACTCGCGTCAGCGTGCGGCTAGCTGATCGCTCGCTCGATTCAGCGTCTCTTGTGTCTGTGCTGCGCGCCCGCAATGGCGCGCAGCACCTGGCGTGCGGCTCGTTGGCCGCTTCGCAGGGCGCCGGCGACGGTTGCCGCTTCGCCTTCGAACTCGGCTGCTTCACCGGCGAAGAACAAAGTGTTCTGCACTGGTTGTGCAAGTGCTTCTCGGGCGCTTGCGCCGCCGGCGACGACATAGCTATACGCTCCACAGGCAAACATATCCGCCTGCCAGTCGTGGCAATACGCACCGACGAAACATTCGCGTATCGGTGCGCTCGAACCGAAGACGCTTTCCAATCCATCGAGCGCGGCGCGCACGATGTCATGCTCGTTCGATCCAGCCAAGCGTGCGGCATTGGGTCCGGCGGTCCACGCCACGATCAGTGAGCTGCGCGCTGGCAACGAGGTCCAATAGGTGGGAAAGAGCGATTCGGCGGATTGGAAGAATGCGGCGCCCCGATACTTACCTGCATCGAGCGCTTCCCAAAAAGGCGAGCGAAATCTCAAGATGACTTTGATGACGGGACCTGAGGCGAGTTGAGCGAGAGCTTCTTGCTTGCTCGCGAGCGCGGGTCTGAAGGAGATCCCACCTGGTGCATGAGAGGGCAGCTGCAGCACGCCAAGCGGCAGCGTGACGATTGCTTTCGGCGCTTCGATTTCGACAGATTCCCCGAGCGTCGATGCAATGATTCGCACCTGTCCGCGCTTCCAGTGTATCTCCCGCACGGCCGTAGTGAGATGAACTCGAACATTTTCGGACGATACGTTCGAGACCATCGATTGAATGAGTGCTCCGTATCCATTCAGCGGTCGGAAGGTCGGCGCGTCGGCCGCTCCATCGCCGTTCCACTCTTCGAGTATTTCGAAAGTACTGACGCGTGAGGTATCCGCCGCATCGAAACCTTCGACCAACATGCGCGCGAATGCTTGTGATCGTGGCGAAAGCTTGCGGCTCGCGACTTCATCCAAGAACTGGCCGAAAGGAAGATCCTTCCTTGGCCGCCTGACTCTTTTGAGTTCTCGCTTCATCTCCTCGAACACATCGTCTGCCGGCTGCAATTTTCCTTTCACGCTCATCCAGCGGGTCTGCGTCGCATCGGCGAAGGGCTCGTTCGCTCGGCGTAGCCAGTCCAGGATTTCTGGCGATGCGCCGTGAATGAACTCGGCACCGAGCTCGATCGGAATGGGAACGTCGGGTTCGTGACGCGTGCAGATGCGCCCGCCGATGCGATCGCGTGCTTCGATAATGTGAATGGCTCTGCCAGCAGCTGCCAGCTCGACTGCCGCGGCAAGTCCCGCGGCACCGGCGCCGATGATGACGATATCGCCCGTTGTTTTTCGCGCCATCGTGTTCACATGAGTCATGACTAAGCAGTCGAGAATCGAGCCGACGTAACCGATGAGCGCGCCGGAAGGTTCAATGCCTGTCTATCGGCCTGCCTGTCTCGCACAACTCAACTTGAATCCCGCTTCGGTACTAGGTGCGCACTGGTGTTCGGAATACGCGTCTGACGGCATTATAGCGACAACACCGCACACGCCTTCGGCCGCGAGTGCCTGTCGAGGCCGGGCAAGCCCCTTGTCGGCCTCTTCGGTGAGGTTCTACCAAATTGCGTGGAGGGTGCCGCACGATCTGCTCAGCGCGGGACGGAACCTTTTCTACGCTGCGCATTCCGCGTCGCGTTGTAGGACATTGATCGAAGAGTGCCGCTTGACTGGCTCCTGGGATCTTCAAGGTGCTCGACAAGTGGCTTGCCCGTCCTTCCAGTCCCTCGAAGAGTGTGCTTGATGTCTCAGCGCTCGAACAGCGTGAGGCACTTCTTCTACTCTGTTCCTTGTCTTCGTTGCCGTTCGATGCGGTGAGCGGGCCTGACGTCAGAACTTGTTTTTGGGAGCATCGAGAACAGGAAGTTCTCGTTGCAGCCTACAGGGATGTATTTACGGCGGTCCCAACAAACAAGCTCTGACGTCAGGCCCGCACAACGGTGAATTAGGATCACGAGCTTACAACCGCGACTTCTATGAATCCACGTTTTCTGGCTGCTTGGCTAGTTAGGTGTTCTGGACAGCAGAAGGGATCGCTGATTTCGTTGTCTGTTTATAGGATGCCTCAGTTATTTGGCGAGAGCCGTCCTAGGCCGCTAGAGCAGCTCGGGTGCGATGTGGGATGGTCGAACTTGCAGATGGCTAGAAGGAAACGCGGTCAGGGCTGGCCGCCCGTAGCGGTTAGAAAACGATCAGAACGTTCGTTCGTAACGCACAACGCCGTGGTCAGCTCGGTGATCTCACTCAAACTATCTATCATCTCGTCTGGATGGAGTTGGTCGAGTGAGTGAGCGTCGTGATACCCATAACTTACTGCGACTACTCGGCAACCGGCTGCGCGCGCGGCGATGATGTCCGAGCGAGAATCTCCCACATACAGAATCGCCGAAGGGTGTATGCCGAGCCGAGCCGCAGCCTGCAGCAGCAGGTTCGGGCTCGGCTTACGATCCTCGATATAGTCCGCACACAGAGTATGTTGAAAATAGACATCCAAGTGCGCTGCTGTGAGTAGATGCGATGTAAAACTGCTCTCTTTATTGGTGATGCAGCACAATGCCGTTCCCGTTTCGACCAGATATTTGAGCGTGCTACGCACGTCGGGGTAAATACGACTGCGTTCGAATAGATGCTCGCGATAGAGCCGTCGAAAGAGCGCTTCCGCGCCGGCATGCAGCACCGGATCGCGCGTAACCTCCGCGCCGCTTTCCTCGAGCACTCTTTGGACGAACGCGCTGATGCCAGCGCCAATCAAGTTCGGAATCGCGGTCAATGGCAGGGGTCGACGTCCTAATCGTCCCAACATCAAGTTCGCGCTTGCTCCCAAATCCGGCGCCGTATCGATGAGCGTGCCGTCCAGGTCGAATGCGATCGCACGAATCATCCCACGCCTCCCGTGCTGAGGGCCGGCAGCGCGGCAGCGATCGTCGAGGGTAGAACGCTGCGAGCCGGTGCCTTGCGAGCAATGGCTTCCTTGCGCCGTTCCAGGAGTCTCAGAATCAGCGGCGTAAAGATCAACTGCATCGCGAGATCCATCTTCCCGCCTGGGCAGACGATGGTATTCGCGCGCGACATGAATGAACCATGCAGCATCGATAGAAGATAAGGAAAGTCGATGCCTTGAGGCCGAGCGAAACGGATGACTAGAAAGGATTCGTCCGGGGTAGGGATGAATCTAGCAATGAACGGGTTCGAGGTATCGACGACCGGTACGCGTTGAAAATTGATGTGCGTGCGCGAGAACTGCGGGCAGACATAGTGCACGTAGTCATGCATGCGTCGCAGGATCGTATCGGTGATCGCTTCGGCCGAGTATCCGCGTGTGGAACGATCGCGATGCAGCTTCTGGATCCACTCTAGGTTGATGACGGGAACGACGCCGATCAGAAGATCCACGTGACGTGCAATGTCCACTCCGTCGCCGACGACAGCGCCGTGCAAGCCTTCGTAAAACAGCAGATCCGTGTCCTCTGGGAGGGGTTCCCATTCCGTGAACGTGCCGGGTGGTTGACGATAGGGAAGAGCCTCACGTTCGTCGTGAAGATAAGAACGTTTGCGACCCTGGCCAGTATCGCCGTAACTTCGAAATAATCCTTCCAAATCCTCGAACAGATTGGCCGTCGGGCCGAAATGACTGAAGTGCACATCTTCGCTCGCTAACGCCTCAGTCATCTTCTGCTTCATCGTGACGCGGTCGTAGCGATGGAAGCTGTCACCCTCGACGAAGGCAGCGGTGATGTTCTCGCGCCGGAAGATTTGCTCGAAAGTGCGCATCACCGAAGTCGTGCCCGCACCCGAAGAACCGGTAACGGCAATGATGGGGTGCATCGCAGACATTAGGCGTGGCTCCTGAAAAGCGTGCGAGTCCCAAACAACGGGGCATCGAATTCGAAGTCGTTGTAGTCGCGGTGATAGCCCTCGATTCGCTCGACCTCCGAACGGGCGCCGAATACCAAGCCGATGCGCTCGTGCAAGCTCGTGGGCGTGATCTCGAGCAGTGGCTCGCGTCCGGTGCTCGCGGCGCCGCCCGCTTGCTCGACGATGAATCCAATCGGATTCGCTTCGTAAAGAAGGCGAAGGCGGCCGGCTTTGCTCAGGTCTTTGCGATCGCGCGGATACATGAAGACGCCGCCTCGCATCAGAATCCGATGCGTCTCAGCGACCAGCGATGCGATCCAACGCATGTTGAAGTCGCGCTCGCGGGGACCTGCTGCACCCGCCTGACACTCGCTTACGTAACGTCGGATCGGCGCCTCCCAGTGACGCGAATTGGAGGCATTGATCGCAAACTCCGAAGTCGTTTCCGGAATACGCAGATCAGGATGCGTCAGCATGAACTCGCCGACCTCGCGATCGAGTGTGAAGCCGTGTACGCCATGTCCGGTCGTGAGCACGAGCACGGTCGTCGGACCGTAGATTGCGTAGCCCGCACAAACCTGCGCGGAACCGGGTTGCAGAAAGTCGGTCTCCAGTGGCGTCTTCGCCCCGTCTGGACAGCGCAAGATCGAGAAGATGCTGCCGACGGCAACATTCACGTCGAGATTCGAAGATCCATCGAGAGGGTCAAAGAGCAGTAGATAGCGTCCACGCGGATACTGAGCGGGAATGGCGTAGGGTTCCGTCATTTCCTCCGACACCATGCCTGCGAGCTGTCCGCCCCATTCCGTGGTGTGCACAAAGATTTCGTTCGCGAGCACATCGAGCCTTGTCTGCGCTTCGCCATGTGTGTTTGTCGTGCCCGCATCGCCGCTGGCCTCGGACAGTGCGCCCTTGCCGATCAAAGCGGCTATACGTTTGACCGCCAGTCGCACATCGTTTACCAAGGCGATGAAATCTGCGCTGGTGTCCGCGTGAAGCCGGCGCTCCTCGATCAAGAATCGGGTCAATGTCTTGGGTGCGAATGTCATGAGGTGATCCCCGCGGTAAAGACTCGACTGGCTCTTAAATCCTCTTCCTCGATCATCATCAGGTCTGCTTTCGTGAGCGATGCTTTTTTGGCGAACAGACGGCTTGCTTGACGCAAGCGTGCGCGATCCAATGCGTTACGAATCGAGCGTGCATTGGCGAAGTGCGGTTGCATCTGGCGTAATCGAATGTATTCGCGCAGCGTCTCGAGCGTCTCAGCGCTCATCGCATACTGCATTTGCTGCAGCATGAGCTGCGCGATCGCCAGCAGTTCATCGGCGCTGTAATCCGGAAAGTCGATATGGTGAGCGATGCGTGAAGACAGGCCTGGATTGCTGCGAAAGAAGCGCTCCATTCGATCCTTATAGCCGGCGAGAATTACGACCAGATCGTCACGATGATTCTCCATCTCTTGCAGTAGGATCTCGATTGCTTCCTGTCCGTAATCGCGCTCGTTCTCCGGGCGATATAGGTAGTACGCTTCGTCGATGAACAGCACGCCGCCCATCGCTCGCTTCAAGACCTCGCGAGTCTTGGGCGCTGTATGGCCGATGTATTGACCGACGAGATCATCGCGTGTCACTGCCACCAGATGACCTTTGCGGATATAGCCCAACCGATGAAGGATCTCAGCCATGCGCAGCGCAACCGTCGTCTTGCCGGTTCCTGGATTGCCGGTGAAGTTCATGTGTAGCGAGGGTGCGTCCGTGTTCAAACCCGCTTGGCGCCTCACCGAGTCCACGAGAAGCAACGCACTGATGTCGCGGATGCGTTGCTTGACGGGCGCGAGGCCTACGAGCTGCCGATCGAGCTCATCGAGCACTTCCCCGACTCGAGAGCTATGAAAGACGTCTTCGAGATCGAAGGTTGAGTGCTCTGCGTCCCCGACAGGTCGAGTCAGCTGGTCACTGGCAGCGTTCACTAGTAACGCTCCCCGGCGGGTCGATCCGTGGCGTAAGAGCGAGTCGTGTAATGAACTTGTCGGCCGGCGGCCTCCTGTCGAGTCAATCCAAAGCCTGGCTCTTTTTCTGGACGCCCAACGATGAACGAGAGGCGCAGCGACTCGGTGCCGCGGGTGGCATCGAAAGCATTCACCTTCACGTAGTGATTCGGAAAGGTTTCTCGACAGGCATTCACCTCGCGGAGAATTCCCGCCGCGTCCTTGAGATCGAACATCGGCATCCCGAACATGTCCCAATAGGTATTTCGCGGATGCGGGTCATCGGTGTACTCCACTGACAACGCCCAACCGTTTTTCAGGCAGTACTCGATCTGCGAGGTGATCTGCGCATCCGTCAGATCGGGAAGAAAGGAAAACGTGCCTTGCGTAACTCTCATGCGTGCTCTCCGGCCGAATTTAAAAGAAACGCGGTGATGGCTTCAGCGGGATCGATTGCCATCACGCCGCGGTAGGTGTCGGTACGAAATCCGGCGTATCTGTGCTCGTATAGTCGAAGGTGACATCGCGCCAGGTATCCAAGGCTGCCTGCAGGGGCGTGCAATGCCGAGCGGCCTTCGTCAAGATGTCGGGCCCTTCGTTCCAGATGTCGCGACCTTCATTGCGTGCGAGCACCATCGCTTCGAGCGCCACTCGATTCGCGGTGGCGCCAGCGGCAATTCCCATCGGGTGACCGATCGTGCCGCCGCCGAACTGCAGCACACTGTCTTCACCCAAGTAGTGAAGGAGTTGATGCATTTGCCCGGCATGGATGCCACCGGATGCGACCGGCATGACGCTGTTCAGACCCGCCCAGTCTTGCTCGAAGAAAATGCCGCGCTGTAGATCGACTTCATTGCGAGTCTCGCGCAAGACATTGTAATAACCCTGCACGGTATTCGGGTCGCCCTCCAATTTCCCGACGACGGTTCCTGCATGAAGGTGGTCGACGCCTGCGAGTCGCATCCATTTAGCGATGACGCGAAAGGACACTCCGTGCGTCTTCTGGCGTGTGTATGTACCGTGACCCGCACGATGCAGATGCAGAATCACGTCGTTCTTTCGTGCCCAGCGCGACATCGACTGGATAGCGGTGTAGCCGATCACCAGATCGATCATGACGATCACCGAACCGAGCTCTTTGGCGAAGTCCGCGCGCTCATACATGTCCTCCATCGTCGCCGCGGTCACATTCAGATAATGACCTTTGACCTCGCCGGTGGCGGCCTGCGCTCGATTGACCGCCTCCATGCAGTAGAGGAAACGATCGCGCCAATGCATGAAGGGCTGCGAATTGATGTTCTCGTCATCTTTCGTGAAGTCGAGGCCGCCCTGCAGCGCCTCATACACCACACGTCCATAGTTCTTGCTCGACAGACCCAACTTCGGTTTAACCGTCGCACCGAGAAGCGGGCGGCCGAACTTGTCTAGCCGCTCGCGTTCCACCACGATTCCCGTGGGAGGTCCCGCAAAAGTTTTGACGTACGCCACTGGGAAACGCATGTCCTCCAAGCGCAAGGCCTTCAGCGGTTTGAATCCGAAGACATTGCCGATGATGGAAGCGCTCAAGTTCGCGATCGATCCGGGTTCGAACAAGTCGAGGTCGTAGGCGATGTACGCAAAGTATTGGCCGCGTGCCCCAGGCACTGGTTCGACTTTGTACGCTTTCGCTCGATAGCGATCGCAAGCGGTCAAGCGGTCCGTCCACACTACCGTCCAGGTCGCAGTCGACGATTCGCCGGCAACCGCCGCAGCGGCTTCGGCGGGATCCACACCGTCCTGAGGTGTGATGCGGAAGAGCGCCAACACGTCGGTTTCCTTGGGCTGGTACTTCGCATCCCAGTAACCCATGTCGGCGTACTTGAGCACGCCCGCCTTGTAGCGATCCGCGGGTGCGGCGGTTCGAGCCCCGATCTGTTTCATGACCTCTTCCTCGTTGTCGTGGTGGCGAGTAGAGCCTCGCGCGTTGCGCTCATTAGATCCAATTGAATATTGTTTGCTCTCGTATAAGATATCCTTATGAGTCGGTTGAGGAGTCAATGTGCGTAACGTCAGCCTGCGGCAGATCCGTGTGTTTGCAGCCGTCGCGCAGCAGAAATCGTTCACGCGGGCCGCGCGCGAGCTGCATCTCACGCAGCCCGCCGTGTCGCAGCAACTGAAGCTGCTGGAAGCGGAGGTCGGTTTGCCGCTGCTGGAGCACGTCGGGCGCGGCATTCACCTCACCGATGCGGGAGAGGAGTTGCTGCGCTACTCGCACCAGATCAATGAAATCATGCGTTCGGCAAGCGAATCGTTTGCCGCGATGCGCGGCTTGAAGCGCGGTATCTTGAAGCTCGGCGCGGTAAGCACCGCGAAGTACTTCGCGCCATCGTTGCTCTCGGCATTCACCGTCGAGTTTCCTCAGGTCACGATCAAATTCACCGTTGGCAATCGCGAGGAGATCATTCGTCAGCTCGCCGGCAATGAGATCGACCTCGTCATCATGGGCCGTCCTCCTCGCGAACTAGTGACAACGGCCGAACCGTTCGCGAAGCATCCACTCGTGATCATCGCCTCGCCCGATCATCCGCTGGCGGCTTCGAAGAAGCGGATTCCGCTGAAACAGCTCAGCTCGCAGAACTTCGTGATCCGCGAGCAGGGTTCCGGAACGCGCGCCTCGATGGAGCATGTGTTCCGAGAGCGCGGCGCTGCTTATCGAGCGTCGATGGAAGTGAGTAGTAACGAGACGATCAAACAGGCTGTGATGGCCGGCATGGGGATCAGCTTCATCTCTCGCCATACCGTCAGCCTGGAACTAGCAGCGGGCAAACTCGTGACCTTGAACGTCAGTGGCCTGCCGTTGCTGCGCGATTGGTACGTCATTCATCTTCGCGATAAGCGCTTGTCTCCTATTACCGTTGCATTTCGCAGCTTCCTATTGAAGCGCGGCGCCGAAATCATCGAGAAGACGGTGGGGTGATGAATTCCTGCTTGCCTCCAGCCTCGTCACATCAAAGTCTCGCAACTGCGAGATCACATTCGCGCTATTTAGACGAACTGCGCAAGCTCGATCTCCACGAGAGTTTCTCGCGACGGCGCAGCGGCGCGCGGATAGTCAGGTCAGGCAAGATGAAGAATTAACTCGCAGAGGCGCAGGGCTCGCAGAGGAAGAGGAAGATGAGGAGATTGGAGCAGCTTTATCTCTAACCCGCTGCGCCGCCGCGCCGCTGCGAGAAATTCCTGCGGAGCTAAAACGTGCTGGGTCTTCACGCTAGACGCGATGGTCACCCTCATAGTGCTTCTGAACTCTGCGTTCTCTACGCCTCTGCGAGAGATTCTTTGCCATCTACGACGCCCGGGAACTTCGCGCTCGTAGGCTCGTTGGCATTTCTGTATTGAATACCTAGCCCGAATGAGTGGAGGATGTGTCCTTGACCCTTCAGGCGCATTGGAGTGCAACCATGATGAAACAACTGCCTATCGCTGCTCTTGCAGTCGTATTGGCTGGCTTTGGTCACGAGGCCGGTGCTCAAGAGAGCCAGACGTTGCCATTCAAGGTGACCGAGATCGCGAAGTTCAACGAGCCGTGGGCGATGACTTTTCTTCCCGACGGCCGCTTGCTCGTCAGCGAGAAAAAAGGTGCGCTCAAGGTTTACAAGATCGGAGGCACCGCGGCAGACGTGTCCGGCGTGCCGGCCGTTGCCTATGAAGGGCAGGGCGGTTTTGGCGATGTCGTGCTCCATCCCAAGTTTGCGCAAAACAACTGGGTGTACCTGAGCTACGCCGAGCCTGGAAAAGGTACGACCAAAGGGGCGGCCGTCGCGCGAGCGACGCTCAAGTTGAATCAAAACGGCGGTTCGCTCGAGAACCTCAAAGTGATCTGGCGCCAAGTGCCGAAGGTGGAAGGCGCGGGGCACTTCGGTCATCGGATTGCCTTCGATCGCGAAGGATATCTATGGATCACGTCCGGCGAACGGCAGAAGTTCGATCCTGCTCAGGACATGAAGTCGAACCTTGGCAAGATCGTGCGTCTCAACGATGACGGCTCGGTGCCCAAAGACAATCCATTCGCAGACAAAGGCGATGTCACTGCGCAGATTTGGTCGCTCGGACATCGCAATCCACTGGGTATCGCGTTCGATGCTCAAGGCCGAGTTTGGAATCATGAGATGGGGCCCAAGGGAGGCGATGAGCTCAACTTAGTTAAGAAGGGCGCAAACTATGGCTATCCAACGGTCTCGGAAGGCGATCACTACAGCGGTAAAGTGATACCCGATCACGAGGAGCGGCCGGAGTTCGAGGAGCCCGTCGTAAAATGGGAGCCCGTGATTTCTCCAGCCGGCTTCGTTATCTATTCCGGACGCGAGTTTCCCGATTGGAAAGGCGATGGATTTATCGGTGGGCTCTCTGCGCAATCCTTGATTCGGGTGGAGTTCGATGGCGAGAAAGCGAAGGAAGCAGCGCGATATCCGATGGGCGCTCGTATTCGAGAGGTCGAGCAGGGCCCAGATGGGGCGCTGTGGATCCTCGAAGATGAGCGCGAAGGTCAGGGCGGGCGTCTGTTGAAGCTCACAGCGAAGTGAAGGTGACGGGGTGACGAGGTGACGACGTCAGAATGCCCGTCAGGCAATGCCTGCTGTTGTCTTAATCTCCTGTCGTCACCCGTCCCCGTCACATCGTCACTTCATCCGCGCGTCCTATAGTAGAATGAGCCCGAACTCAAGCTGGGTGCGTGTCGGATAAGCCGCACGAAAAGAGCCGCACAGCCGGCTCGCTGAGCACTCATCAACACCGGGTTGTCGTGTGCCGGGGTATCCAAAAGGTGCCCTGGCGCTTTCGTTTGCTTTTCACTTGTGATTTTCAATGCTCGCTACTTCCAATATTTCGATCCAGTTCGGAGCCAAGCCGCTTTTCGAGAACGTCACCGTCAAGTTCGTGGACGGCAATCGCTATGGCTTGATCGGTGCGAACGGCTGCGGCAAGTCGACGCTCATGAAGATCCTGGCGCGTGATCTTGAGCAGAGCAGCGGCGAAGTCATGCTGCAAACAGGCTTGCGGCTCGGCAAGCTGAATCAGAACCAATTCGCCTATGAAGATGAGCGCGTGCTCGACGTCGTGATGCAGGGCCATGCGGAAATGTGGAAGGCGATGCAGGAGCGCGATCGGATTTACTCCGATGCGGAGTCGAGCGATGCCGATTACATGCGTGCCGCGGAGCTCGAAGAGAAGTTTGCCGAGTATGGCGGCTACGATGCCGAAGCGCGTGCTTCGAGCTTACTGACAGCCGCGGGCATCGATCCTTCGCTGCACAACGGTCCGATGCGCGAAGTTGCTCCAGGATGGAAGCTGCGCGTGTTGTTGGCGCAGGCGCTGTTCTCCAAGCCGGACGTGTTGCTGTTGGATGAGCCGACGAACAACTTGGACATCAATTCGATCCGCTGGCTCGAAGGTGTGCTCAACGAATACGACGCAACGATGGTGATCATCAGCCACGATCGCCACTTCTTGAATCAGGTTTGCACGCACATGGCGGATCTGGACTACGGTCAGGTCAAGATCTATCCGGGCAATTACGATGACTTCATGCTCGCATCCGTTCAGGCGCGAGAGCGGGTAGAAGCTGCAAATGCCAAGGCGAAGGATCGAATCTCCGACTTGCAGGAGTTCGTGCGCCGCTTCTCGGCGAACGCGTCGAAGGCGCGGCAAGCGACATCGCGCTTGAAGCAGATCGACAAGATCAAGATCGAGGACATCAAACCGTCGTCGCGGCAGAACCCGTACATCCGCTTCGAGCAAGGCAAGAAGCTCTATCGCAACGTCGTCTCGGTGGAGGAGCTTGGATTTACCTATCCAGGCGCCGATGCTGCTGTTCTGAAGAACATCAACTTCAACGTCGAGGCGGGCGAGCGCATCGCCATCATCGGTGCCAACGGTGTCGGCAAGACGACGCTGATGCGTTGCCTCGCAGGCGATTTGACGCCTAGT
This sequence comes from Steroidobacter sp., assembly GCA_025929585.1. Classification (GTDB taxonomy): domain Bacteria; phylum Pseudomonadota; class Gammaproteobacteria; order Steroidobacterales; family Steroidobacteraceae; genus Steroidobacter. The sequence continues at coordinate 13,391 of JAICPY010000020.1, read as the reverse complement.
CACGGCACCATGAAGTGGGTCGAGAACGCCCAACCGGGTTACATGCCGCAGGATCCGCAAGCCGATTTCGCGAAGAAGCTCGACTTGTTTACCTGGATGGCTGAATGGCGTGCCCGAAGCGATGACGATCAGATCGTACGCGCAACGCTGGGTCGATTGTTGTTCTCGGGCGATGAAACGAAGAAGTCCGTTCACGTCCTGTCGGGCGGCGAGAAAGGCCGGATGATCTACGGCAAATTAATGCTGACCAAACCGAACGTATTGCTGATGGACGAACCTACGAACCATATGGACATGGAGACCATCGAATCCCTTCAGATCGGTCTGGAAAAGTATCCCGGCACTTTGATCTTCGTGTCACACGATCGTGAGTTCGTGAGCGGTCTCGCGACTCGAATTATCGAGCTACGTGCCGGCGGCGAAATGATCGATTTCCAGGGCACGTACGAGGAGTACTTGAAGGCGCAGGGAGTGGGATGAGATGCGCGGTTGACGTTGCATGAGAGCGCGGACAACGTGTAGGCGTGTAAACGTGTAGAGGTCGGAGTTAGGAGCCGCCCATGGGCGTTCTGACTTTACACGTCTACACCGGAGGTGCGTCTCTGACTCGTTCTGACTTTACACGTCTACACCTTCTACACCTGTACACGCTCGAGCAGGTTGAGTCTGCTTTGGGGCGTGAAGACGTGTAGGCGTGTAGAGGTCAGAGTTCAGAGTTCAGGAAGCGTGCCTCTGGCCCTTTCTGACGTTACACCTCTACACCAATCCACCTCATACGCCATGGCCGCTTTGGGAGTGAACGGGCTGTAGGCGTGTAACGTATAGAGGTCGGACTATAAGAGCGCCTCTGGATTGTTCTGACTTTACACATCTACACCTTCTACACCTCTAACACGCTCTTTTTACTCTGCCTTGCCATCCAACGGCTCCAGCGATCCATTGGCTTTCGCTCGGAAGAACTTCCCGCTCTTGATCAGCAGAGCTTCCATGATGGCTTCGCCCGAGGCTTCCTCGCGATGAGGATAGACCTGCACCGCGACGACCTTGTCGCCGTAGAGCGCAGTGATCGTTGGGACACGCGTATGACCGACTAGAATGGCTCGCGCGTCGAAGTGGGTGCGGATCTTTTGTATGTCCTCCGAGGTTGCTTGTGCGGGTCCGCCTTGCTGGCGCATATCCGCGAAATAGCCTCGATACCAGAGTGGGCCGTTGGGACCCATGATGAACGTGAAATTGTGCGCTTCCGCCTGCGGCAGAGCGTGTCGGGCTTTCAGACCATCGCGCACCGTCGTGTTCAGCGTCTGCAACGTGAGTTTGCGATCGACGATTTCCGGTGAGAGCCCGCCATGCAAGCACAAATAATCGCCGATCTTCATCACGGCTGCCTTCGTGCGCAGCCAACGTCCTAGAAGCGTGTTCGTGCCCCATAGCGTCTTGTAACCGGGCGCGTTCAATAGACGTGGCGAGCGCAGGTATTTCGGATGCAAGTAGCGCTCATCTCCCAACAGCACCATGGATTCGTGATTGCCAAGGATCAGATCGACGCGTCCACCCGCCTGGTGTGCTTCTGCTTCCAGTTTGTAGATGAGCCAGAGAAGCTCCGTTTGGTGCTGGCCGCGATCGAAGACATCGCCGAGAAAAACCACATGCCCTTTACCGAAGGACCATGCGAGCTCGTCATCGATGATGCGATGACGAATCAGGAGCTCGGTCGCGATCTCGTACTCACCATGAGTGTCCGCGACGACGAACAAGTCGGAAGAAGGTGGGAGCTCGACGATATCGGGCGCGAGCTCGGTGCTGTCGCGCAGACGAACTTTGAATGAAGGTCGTGAGCCGACGCTGGGCACGTCGATTTCATCGCCGAGCGACACCTTTTGGCGGCGAACGTCCAAAGATCCTGATTCCGATTCGATCCACAATGCCGTCCATTGATTGGCGGGATCATGGCCGACGTAAGGGCCGTCCCACGCGGCAGGCGCGGCAGCTGAGGCGATCGACCACACCAGCGCCAGCGTGCAGAACATACGAGTCATATTGGCGGCTCCGATCATTTAAAGACTCCGAATCGACAGGATGAGGGCCAGCATGCAAAGGCCGACGTCATCGGCCGAATACGTGTAGGCTGCGCGGCCCTCATACGGCGAGCCTGCACTCGCTCGGAGCAAATCATGAATTGGGAACTAGCGGAAGCCAACTGGCAACAGTTCAAGGGCACGGTCAAAGCGCGCTGGCTTAAGTTCGATGAGTCGCAGCTCGACGCTATCGGCGGAAAACGAGCATTGTTGTTGAGCAAGATCTTGGAAGCCTACGGTATCAATCGTTCCGAAGCGGAGCGAGAGATCCGCGCATTCGAGGCCAGAAACAAGAATTATCGACCCAAGAAGTAGCGCACCCAATGATCTTGGCACGCGGGGTTTCTCTGCGTTTGCGAAGGTCAGCGGTGCAAGTGAGCGGTAGGTCCAGCACTTGGCGTGTTTATGTGCGATCGTGTGACTTGCCCGATCGTAAGTATCTTGGAGACTCGCTTATGTCCGTTACGGTATTGATGAAGGACGTGAGCGCCAGTACGGTTGGTCAGGAAACCTCGCTGCGCATCATCGGAACACGCGAGCCGCCTGGGCACATGGCCGTGCAAATATCCGTGCAGGGAACGGCTGAGGTCCAGATTCAAGGTCGCATCGCGCGGGACGCACCCTGGTTCAACATGGGGCCCGCACACTCCATCTCTGCGCTAATCCACATCCACCCGGTTCAATTTCTGCGTGCAGTCGCGAACGATGTTGCCGCAGGTTCCACCGTCTCTGTCTGGGCCGTTTGGGCCTGGTAGTGTTCGAGCGAACATCAAACGTTGGTCGAACACTGGCCGTGACGAGCTGGCCGTGACGAGCTGAACGGTCGGCTAGTGAAACTGGAACGACGAACGTTCGGCCTTCTTGGCCTTCTTGGCAGCACGCTTCTCTTCCAATGTCTTGGCTGGCTTCTTCTTCTGCTGCTTTTTCTGATCCATTCCTTTACTCATGGCGCTTTCTCTCCTGCGTTAGGTGACTCGGGTTTCGCGCGCCGCTGACGCTTCTGCTCGTTCTTGTTCGCTTTGGACTGCTCGCGCTGCTTTTTCTGCTGACGATAGTTCGGTGGTCTCGCCAAAGTGTTCTCCATTGATCCGAAAGCGCAAGGCCGCTTTCGCGAGTGGTTCGTAAGGTCCCGACCGAGTGTACTCCTAAGTCTAGGATGCAGTGCGTCAATCGTCGGCGAATCCTTTGCGATGAAATCCACGCGAGGCCACAATTCGCGCATGGCTCGACGAACCGGCAGTGCAGATTTGCCTCTACATGGAGGTCACGTTCCTGCGTGGCTGAGCGCGCGCATGCGACGGCTTGGTCGCGTGATCGTCGAAGCGGTCGTACGAGCGTACGGCCGTGATGAGTTGCTGCGCCGTCTGGCGCATCCGTTTTGGTTTCAATCCTTCGGCTCCGTGATGGGAATGGACTGGCACTCCTCCGGAATTACCACTAGCGTCATGGGCGCTTTGAAGCGCGGACTTCAACCTATCGAGAAAGAATTGGGTGTCTACGTTTGCGGAGGAAAGGGGGCCCATTCGCGAGCGACACCGGCTGAGTTGATAAGCATCGCAGAGCGCACCGGAATGGATGGCGCTTCACTGACCCACGCGAGCCGTCTGGTTGCCAAGGTGGATAGCGCAGCAGTTCAAGACGGGTACCAGCTGTATTTGCACACGTTCGTGGTTACCACGGAAGGTCATTGGTGCGTGGTTCAGCAAGGCATGAACGAGGTGCGTCGTGAGGCGCGCCGCTATCATTGGCTTTCGGAGAATTTGCAAAGCTTCTTGGATTCCCCGCATGCGGCAATCGAAGGCCGCAGTGAAGGTTCCATCGTCAATCTCGCGGATGCCCGCGCTGCACGCAATCGAGCGGCGGGCCTCGAGTTGCTTCGCAGCGGCCCCGATCGCACGATCTCAGTATTGAAGCGGCTGCGCGATGGCAACGCTGCGCGCGACTTGCTTAGCGATTTGGATCCGTTGCCGGATCGCGCTGAACCTTTACCTCACTTGCAGATGCCGGCACATCATGAGGTACGCGCGAGCGATGTAGTACTCCGACGATTGCACGGTGTGTTGGCCGCCGCTGTGGAGCGCGGACCGAAAGATTTTTCCGAGCTGCTATTGACGCCTGGTGTCGGTGCTCGAACGGTCGCATCGCTTGCCCTGGTTGCCGAAGTCATTCATGGCGCTCCCTCACGCTTCTCCGATCCCGCTCGATTTTCGTTCGCTCATGGCGGCAAGGACGGCCATCCGTTTCCTGTGCCTCTAAAGGCCTACGACGAGACGATCCGCGTCCTAAAACACGCGGTGGATCAAGCGAAGCTAGGCAATGATGAAAAGCTTGCGGCAATCGAACAGTTGGATAAACAAGCACGAGCCCTCGAACGCGTTGCATCGGGGCCGAGCTTCGATGCGCTGATTCAACAAGAGCGAGATCGGGCGGCGGAGTACGGCGGTCGTACGGTGTGACGCAGTGAGCTTAAGAGATCAGGACATGAGATTCGCCCTCTTGTGCTCGCGATATCCGACGTCGTCGTGCCCTCGCGATCCTTGTGCCGTCGAATCTGCAGCGGCGCAGCGGCGCGGCGGACAACGCGATGAATTCTGGCAGAGCCCGCAAGGGAGAGGACCATTCTTAACCGCTCGCGCCGCCGCGCCGCTGCGAGAAAGCTTGCGGAGCTCGCATGTACTCGGATCTCTAATGCACCACTTAACGTTCGTCGCTTGCTCTTAATCTGTTTAGCGCTCTGCGCGTGCTTGCGTTAGACCATAGAATCTCCGCGCGAGATCTTTCGCTCCTTCCCGCCGCCTGCACTGCCGAGATTGCTCCCGCGTTCAGCTCCCGCTGCTTGCGCTGATGAATTCTTGAAGGTGGTAGTCGGTGTCGCCGAAGGTGAGGTCGATCGCGGTGAGGCGTTTGAAGTAGTGGCTGACGAGCATTTCGTCCGTCATGCCCATGCCGCCGTGCAGTTGAACGGCTTGCTGTCCAACAAACCGGGCTGCTTGGCCAATGATGACCTTCGCGGCGGATAGAGCGCGTCTGCGTGCGACTATGTCGCTTTCCTGACATTTGACGGCGGCGAGGTAGCTCATCGAAGTGGCTTGTTCGGCATGGATGAACATGTCCGCCATGCGATGCTGCAACGCTTGAAAGCGGCTGATTGGTTGCCCGAACTGTTTGCGATTCTTCGTGTACTCGAGCGTCGTTGCATTCACGGCTTTGATGATGCCGACTGCCTCGGCACATAGGGCGCTCAAACCGACGTGGCGCGTTGCTTCGATCGCGTCCAGCACATCCGATTCGGAACCCACGAAGCTGGAGGCGGAAACCTGAACGCGTTCGAGCTCGAGATCCGCCGCGCTCTGGCCGTCGAACGTTCGATAGGAGCGCACCGTCAAACCAGGTGTGTCGGCCGGCAGTCTTATCACACGCACTCCGGCAGCATCATGCGGTTTGCCGCTCGTGCGAGCGGTGAGCAGGAACTCATCTGCGATGCCTCCGTGTGCGATTACGCTCTTTCCTCCATTCAAAATGTAGCCATCGCCGCTTTTTTCCGCGCGCGTCGAGACACTATCGAGTAGGCCTCGCGATGCCGATTCCTGATGAGCCATCACGACGATGCGTTCACCGCTTGCAATACCGGGAAGAAGTTCTGCGGCTAGCTGAGCATCGCCTAGTTTCGAAAGGAGAGTGGGGCAGAGCACGGCTGCGCTCAAGAACGGCTCGAGCACCAGGCCCGCGCCTAGCGCGTTCATTACCAACATGGTTTCGATCGGGCCGCCACCTAGTCCGCCGTGCTCTTCGGGCACGTTCAACGCAGTCAAACCCAATCCTGCGATCCCATCCCAAAGCTCGCGGCTCCATCCTTCTTTGGACCGCAGAATTTCGCGACGAGCTTCGAACGAGTAGGTCTCGCGCACGAACCTCTGCACAGTGTCGGCGAGAAGTTGCTGCTCGTTTGTGAAGGTGAAGTTCATAGGAGGGAAGGCGATAGGGGATAGGCGATAGGCGATAGGGGATAGGGGATAGGGGATAGGATAGGAATAAGGTAGGTGCGATCAGCGTCTGGAGATCTGACTATCCGCTATCCCCTATCCCCTATCGCCTTCTCTCATATCTCATATCTCATAACCCCAAAATCATCTGCGCAATGATGTTCCGTTGGATCTCGTTCGAGCCGCCATAGATGGTCACCTTGCGCGCGTTCAAATAGGCTGCTGCAAGTGGGGCAGCGTAGTCGGGTCCGGCCGCCGAACGCAGATCGCCTTCCTCGGCGGAGGCACGCTCAAATGGAAGCGCGTAGGGCCCGACGGCATACATCATCAACTCGGTCAGCGCTTGCTGAATTTCGGTGCCTTTGACTTTGAGCACGGACGCTTCGGGTCCTGGCGCATGATTAGCGGATTCTTGCGACAAGGCGCGCAGGTTCGTGATCTCCAATGCCATCAGGTCAATTTCGATCTGCGCGAGGCGTGCAGCGAAAAGTGGATCTTCGATCAATGGGCGGCCGTTCTTGATTTCTTGCCGAGCGATCGCCTTCAAGCGGCCCAACTCACGTTTAGAAGAACCGATGCCTGCGATGCTGGTGCGTTCATGTCCGAGCAGGAATTTCGCATACGTCCATCCTTTGTTCTCTTCTCCGATGCGATTGCCGATCGGGACTTTGACGTTCTCGAACCACACCTCGTTCACCTCGTGCGCGCCGTCGAGCGTGATGATTGGACGCACGCTGATTCCAGGCGTCTTCATATCGATCACGAGGAAGGAAATACCCTGCTGCGGCTTTGAAGCATTCGGATCGGTGCGCACGAGGCAAAAAATCCAGTTGGCATGCTGGCCGAGCGTGTTCCAGGTCTTCTGGCCGTTGACGATGTAGAAGTCGCCCTGGCGTTCAGCACGGGTTTTGAGCGAAGCGAGGTCAGAGCCCGCGCCTGGCTCGGAGTAACCCTGGCACCACCAATCTTCGGCATCGAGGATTCGCGGCAGGAAACGGCGTTGTTGCTCCTCGTTCCCGAATGCCATGATGACCGGCCCAACCATGCGCAATCCAAACGGCAGTGTGCGCGGCGCCCCCGCCATGGCCGACTCTTCTTCAAAGATGTGTTGCTGCACGGTGCTCCAGCCAGTGCCGCCGAATCGCTTCGGCCAAGTGGGAGCAGCCCAGCCTTGCTCGAAAAGTATTTTCTGCCAGCGTCGGAAGTCTTCTGCGCGAATAGCCAACCCGGCCTTCACTCGTGTGCTGAGATCTTCCGGTAGTTTCGCCGCGAGAAATGCGCGCACCTCGTCGCGGAAGGCGATTTCGTCGGGAGTGAAGTTCAAATCCATTTCGGCGATGGACCTCGTGCTGCGAGAAGGTCGCAGTGCAGAACAGATGAGTGGTGTGCTGAACGATGATAGGGAGCGCTCGAAAGCACTGCAATCGAAGATCGTGGTCGTTTTCCGAAATCACCTGCGGGTTCCCGTCGCGTTCCGGGAAATCCATGAATCGCCATGGCGGCTACTGGCCGCTCGAAAGCGGATGTGTTAGCGTCGCTTCAGAATACCGGCCTGCATGCCGGAACAGACAGCGTACAAATCAAGGCTCCCATTCCCAACGAGATGACGGGAACCAATGTCCCGCAAGCATTTATCTTTTTGGCCTAACGGCCTGCCTCACGATGCCACCGTCCCTGCGACGAATCTCTTCCATAACGCGGAAGTCTCCGCTGCGCGGTATGGCTCGAAACCTTTCGTGATTTTCTTCGGCGGTGTGCTGACGTATGCGCGCTTCAAGGCCGAAGCAGAACGGCTCGCGGGATTCCTGCAGCATCAGTGCGGTGTGAACCCCGGAGATCGCGTGCTGTTGGTGATGCAGAACAGTCCGCAATTCATCATCTCGTACTACTCGGTGCTGCGCGCGAATGCCGTCGTCGTGCCGGTGAATCCAATGAGTGTGACGCGCGAGCTCGAGTACTTCGTAAGTGACAGCGGTGCACGCGTCGCGATCGTCGGGCAGGAAGTCTACCCGCAGATCGCTGCGTTGATCCAAGGTCCCGAACGCTCGATCGATCATGCTGTTCTTGCAGCGTATGTCGATTACATCGATCCATCGACGGACATTCGGATGCCTGACGTTGTCAGAGCAGCGCCGATGCAGGTCGACGAACCCGGCGTCACGTCATGGAGCGATGCGATGCGGGCAACTGATCGCGCGGGCGCGTTGACGATGGGCCCTGATGATTTGTGCGTCATCCCCTATAGCTCTGGCACCACTGGGCGATCCAAAGGATGCATGCTCACTCATCGCAATGTCATGCACACCGCGGTTGTGAATGCTCTTTGGTTTCGTTCGCACCAAGACACCAGTCAGCTCATCGTGCTGCCGTTCTTTCATGTCACGAGCATGCAGGGCGGCATGAACTCACCGATCTACTCAGGCGGCACGATCGTATTGATGTGTCGCTGGGATCGCGACGTCGCCGCGCAATTGATCGAACGCTATCGAATCAAACTATGGACGGCGATCTCGACCATGGTCATGGACTTTTTGGCGAATCCGAAGCTCGAAGAATACGACCTGTCGTCGCTGCAGCGAGTCACCGGAGGCGGTGCGGCAATGCCGGCCGCAGTCGCGCATAGATTGCAGCAGATCGTAGGCGCGCCGTATGTGGAAGGGTACGGGCTCACTGAGACCATCGCTCCGACGCATATCAATCCGATCGATCGTCCGAAACCTCAGTGCTTGGGAATTCCTGTTCTAAACACTCAGTCGCGGATCGTAGACCCCGAGACCCTCCTCGAGCTGCCGCCGAAAGAAGTTGGCGAGATCGTGACGCGCGGCCCGCAAGTATTCAAAGGTTACTGGCGTAACGATGCGGCCACTGCCGCTGCATTCCTGGACTTAGACGGCGAGCGTTGGTTCAGAACAGGGGACTTGGGGTACGTCGATGAGGAAGGCTACTTCTTTCTGGTCGACCGCTTGAAGCGAATGATCAATGCAGCGGGTTTCAAGGTTTGGCCCGCCGAGGTCGAAGCTCAGATGTATCAGCACCCCGCGATTCAAGAGGCGTGCGTGATTGCCGCGAAAGATGTGCATCGAGGCGAGACGGTCAAAGCGCTCATCGTTTTGCGCGCTTCGCACAAAGAACAAGTGAGCGCGCAAGAAATCATCGAATGGGCCCGCCAGAACATGGCGGCGTACAAGGTTCCGCGCATTGTCGAGTTCGTCGAGCAGTTACCGAAATCGGCAACCGGCAAAGTGCAGTGGAGATTATTGCAGGAAGCTGAGTTGGCACGCGCTCAAAGCGTGCATTAAGCGATCCAGAAGGTTCAATCGATATGGCGACCAGAGAATTCGATACGGCACGGCTGATCCAAGCGGATGCCGCGCAGCCACGACCCCACGTCGGTAAGCAGGACCGGCATTTCGTGACAGCCCTCTCTCGTGGACTGGATGTGCTGTCATGCTTTCGAAGCGGCAGCCGCATGTTGGGCAATCAGGAAATTTCCGAGCGTTGCAAATTGCCAAAGTCGACCGTTTCGCGCTTGACGTACACATTGACGAAACTCGGCTATCTGCACTACGTGAAAGAGTCCGGAAAGTACCGGCTGGGTACGGCGACGTTAGCGCTCGGCAGTGCGGTTCTGGGCAGGTTCGAAGTGCGCGATCTCGCGCGGCCTCTCATGCAGGAGCTGGCGGACTCGACCAGCACTTCGGTTGCGCTAGGTGCGCGGCAGCGGTTGAGCATGGTCTGCGTCGAGGTATGCAAAGGCAATGCGGTGCTGTCGCTGAACATGGAAGTCGGAATGCGCCTTCCTTTGGGATCTTCGGCAATCGGGCGCAGCTACTTGGCTGTCTGTAGTGACACTGAGCGCGCGGATCTACTCGACCAGCTCAAAGAGCTCGACCATTTGTCATGGCCGGCCTTGAAGCAGGGCATCGACAAGTCACTTGCGATGTATGCGCAACACGGCGTCTGCACTTCATTCGGCGAATGGCAGCCGGATGTCAACGGGATCGCCGTTGCCTTTCATCCTGGGAATGGATTGCCGGCGATGGCGATCAATTGCGGCGCGCCCGCGTTCAAGGTGACTTCGGAATATTTGCTGAAAGATGTCCGCCCGAGACTGCTGGATCTGGTGCGAAAGATCGAAGAAGGTTTGGGACACGTTCGCGCGTAGAGCGGCTCGATAAGCTCTTTTGATTGCAGCAGTTCGTGCGCGAAGCTGCCGCCTCGCTCGGCGCTGACGTCGGCCTGTGCCGACAGCGACAGATTCATCGCGTCTGCGTGACGCAACACTCGCAAGCCACGCAGCGCCTCGTTTATTGCAGCACCGCGACGCTCGGAACTTTTGCTTTAGGCGACAGTTACGCACTGTGTCTGTCTAAGCTTCACCGACGCGATTTGTTCAATGCGCGAGACCGCACAAGCCAAAGTTATTCGCGCACCGCTCCCGGCCGCGCCACGCGCGCGCGCCAACCAATGGAGCGGTAACACGCGAGTGCAGCGAGGCACGGCCGAGCCGCCTTCGCTCACGCTGCTCAAGCACACTTTCAATCCCGCGGTCATCGTGTTGACGCTACTGTGGTGCGCACTGCTGTACGGGCAACCGATCACCACCTCGTATTTCGCGCTCGCCGTCCTGACGTTCCTCGTCGCGGCGCAGATCGTCAGCGATCCGATCCTGGATGCGTCCTCCAACGATCTGTCCGCGATCGTGCGCCACCGCATCTTCGGCGAATGGTTGATGGTATCGGCGGTGCTGCTGTTCATGGCATTCGCGTTCAAGGTGACGGACACGTTTTCGCGTAAGGTAATCCTTACATGGTTCGCTGTGACGCCGTTTGTGGTGATCGCTGCGCAAATGGGCTTGCGCCGGTTCGCCGCTTTTTCGGCATTGCGCGGGTCGATCACGCAGAGCCATATCGTGATCGGTGCGAATGAATGCGGCCGCCGCCTCGCGCAACGGCTGCAGGCGAACCCCCACCTGGGCACGTTCAAGGGATTCTTCGACGATCGAATCGGCGATCGATTGGCGAATCTGCCTGATGAGCAAGTACTCGGCACCATGACCGACATCGCGCAATACGTGCGCCTGAATGCCGTCAGCAACATCTATATCTGTCTGCCGATTCGCGCCGAGGAGCGGGTGCTGCGGTTGATGGAGGAACTGCGGGATACCACCGCCTCGGTTTATTTCGTGCCGGACATCTTCATGTTCGATTTGATGCGTGCTCAGCTCGCGGAGATCGATGGCATTCCGGTTCTCGCAGTTTGCGAAACACCTTTCTGCGGAATGAACGGCGTGCTCAAGCGTGCGAGCGACATCGTGTTCTCGAGCGCTCTGATCGCATGTTTGTGGCCGGTGATGTTGGCCATCGCGCTCGGCGTGAAGCTCACATCGCCTGGGCCGGTGATCTTCAAGCAGCGTCGTTATGGTCTGTATGGCGAGCGAATCCAGGTCTACAAGTTCCGGACGATGTCGGTATGCGAAGACGCCGGTGCGGTGACGCAGGCGCGACGCGACGATCCACGCGTCACTGCCTTTGGACGTTTTCTTCGAAGAACCTCACTGGATGAATTGCCGCAATTGTTCAACGTACTGTTCGGCACGATGAGCATGGTGGGTCCGCGTCCGCACGCGGTCGCTCACAACGAGGAGTATCGCAAGCTCATCGATGGCTACATGCTGCGTCACAAAGTGCGTCCAGGCATCACGGGCTGGGCGCAAGTCAATGGCTTCCGTGGAGAAACCGAAAGCCTCGATAAAATGAAGCGCCGTGTGGAATACGATCTGCACTATCTGCGCAATTGGTCCTTAGGATTGGACATCACGATCTTGCTGCGGACGGTCCGTCTGGTCGTGCGCGACAGCAATGCCTACTGATCGCGGGATCGCTATGCGAAGCCCGCATCTGCTTGCGATCGAGCTGTGTCGTTTCCTGGAAGAGGAACAGGTGCATTACGCCCTGATGGGCGATGCCAGCGTTCCCTCTCAGCTGGGTCCTTCGCGCGTGGAGGTCGTGATCGCCCCGTCCGCAGTTGCGGATGTGCCTCTACTGCTGCACAAGTTCTGCCAGCGAACCGAAGGCAAGCTCGTCACCTGCCTGCGCGTTCAGCGACAGGGATGGCGTTGCTTGCTGAGCTGGCTGAATCGCGATGAACGCCCCGAATTCATGTCGGTCGAGATCTTTGGTGATTTCGTCCGACGCGCGCGGCGACTGTTGAGTGCGCGGGAAATACTTCAGAGCCGTACGATCGAAAACAGCGAGAGCGGTCAGTTGCGTCTGCGTCCCGCATTCTATGTCGCAGCGCCCGGGACCGAATTCATCTACTACCTCCTGCGGTGTGCGTACGAGGGCAGACTCACGGACGAACAAGGTCAGCATCTTCGGGAATGCTGGCAGCGCGATCCGGCAGCAGCAGCCCAACAAGTGGGTCGCTTTTGGGCAGCGAATCGTGAGGGTGGCGTCATCGTTCGGGCCGTCGAAAACGGCAGCTGGGATGCAGTGCGCGAGATCATCCCGCTATTGCTGGCCGGCGTTCGACGCCGGACGCGATTCAGTATTCTCGATGGGCTGCATGCCGCGCGCGCATGGCTACGTGCGCAGATTCAACCTCCGGGCCTACTGCTCGCATGCCTTGGCCCGGAAGGAGTCGGCAAGACAGAGGTGATCGGCGCACTGAAGGAGAGACCACTAGCCCCGTTCCTGCAAGTTCACACGATGGAACTGCGACCGCGGATCTTTCGAGCCGAGCCGCCGCCGTCCGCTCAGCCGAAGCAGCCGCGCGGACGCTTGGCAACGATCGCGAAGCTGCTGATGTTCGCGCTGGATTATTGGCTTGGGTATGGTTTGCAGATCCGGCCACGTCTCGTGAACGGCATGCTGGTCGTTTCGAACCGCTACTACGACGACGTGTTGGTGGATCCCTTGCGCTATCGCATGGCGCGGCCGTTCGCTTTCGCGCGCGCTTTGCTACCGTGGATTCCTCGCCCCGATCTTTGGTTGGTGCTGGATGCACCCGCTGAGCTCATCAGCTCGCGCAACGCGACAATCTCGACGGAAGAATCATCTCGTCAACGCGGCGAGTACCGGCGTTTGTTGAAGGGCTATGAGAACGTGGTCGTGCTCGATGCTCGCCCGACGCTCGATCGACTCGTCGCTGAAGCCGAACGCGCGATAGCCGCACATTTGGAGAACCGTACCGCCGAATGGCTGCACTTGCCCCTGTCCACGCAGAAGAATCCCCGCGCGACCAACCTGTTGTTGTTCTTTTGCCGCCGACGCGTGCCCGTAGTCAGCCGCTTGGTACGAATTATCTACAACAGCGACATCAACGGTCGCCT
>JAICPY010000157.1 GCA_025929585.1 Steroidobacter sp. | reverse complement strand
TCGCGGCGAGGAGTGCGCCTGAGCAAATCGTAATGAGTTTGGTATCGCCTTCTCCCGGCCGCACGCGGCGCAGCCACTCCAGCGTTTCGCGAGTGGCAGATGGACTCGCATGGATTGGACGGCTGGGGCTGCCACTCAGGACGACCCAACTCTGCGCTCGCAACGTAGAAGGAAGAGGCTCGAGCTCGCTCACTACCGCGCCGATCGAGCTGGTCGCGTTCTGCCGCGGGCCCGCAAAGCGCAGGACGAAAGGAGCTTGGGCACTCGCCGCGACACTCCGATTCGCAATGCGAAACGCCTCCGCCGGACCGGCCCAATCCAGCATGAGCGTATCGGGCAGAACGACAAACAGAACTTCAATTGGTGAGGGCTTCAAGAGCTTGCTCCACTGAACACACATTCGCGAACCGTTGATGCAGTACGGTTTCAGTGCGATGTTTGATGTCGCTCGCGGATAGCCATGATCCGTGTTGATGCTGCATATCGAACGTCAACGTCGCATCCGTAACGTAATGAACGCGATACCCAAGATCGGAAAGATGCCGAGTCGTCGTCTCGCAGCACTGCTCGGTTCGAATGCCGCTCACGACTACGTCTTGAATGCTGTTCTGCGTGAGCCATACATCCAAGCCAGAGCCGACGAGCGCGCTATGCCGGCTCTTGCGAAATTCCGCTGCCGCTGAAAAGTCTCTCAAGCCTTCCAGAGGACGTACGTGGCCTGATGCGAGGGAAAAAGCGCTGCTCGGATCCGATTCCACATGAAAGATTCTAATCACCGGAATGTTTCGCATTGAGGCTCCCTCGATCAGCGCGTTCTGCGCCTGCAGATATTCGGGGAGATCTCGCGGCGAGAAGTAAGGACGATGAAGAAACGATTGCTGCACGTCGATTACCAGTAAACAAGCGCTCATATTCGGTCACCTAGGATGAGAAAGCAGGAGGTGACATTAGACGCGAAAACGCGCGAAGGCCCGTTTGAACCGGACCAACATCGATCATTTTCGGACATAAGTGTACCGCAATGACGGGACTAGTGATTCGTGATCCGTGATTCGCGGATAGTCAGAGAAAGCGACGGTGGGATCCTCTTCCTCCTGCTACCCGCGACCCGCTAGTCACGACCCGCTTCTTCCTGTGATTCGTGATCCGTGACTCGCGGGCCGCAAGAAACACACCACCCGGGCGCTTCCCCTTGGTTACCCGCGTCCCGCTGATCACGAATCACGATCTGCGCACTGAGTCGCATTCTTAGGTCAAGAAACGAGCGAGCTCACCAAGTGCGTACTCAAGCGCAGTCTGCGCTGGCCGATCTATTCGATAGTCAAATCATGTTCGCGGCTTGAATGACGGCCGCACGCAAACGGAAGATGACAAGGTGCAGCATGCGGACGCCCGCTTCGTTATTACTGATTCTTGGACTCACTGCGGGTTGCGCAAGCGTTGACAGAGCGCCGCCGACATTCAAAGCGGGCGATGTCGCTGTCGCACGGAATTTCACGCGGCATCCTCACCTGAACGGCACGCAGGTGCTCGTGACCGGCGATTTCGAATGGCGCTGGATTAAAGGCGGCAACACCTTGAAGTGTTACGCAGTCAAAACTGTCGACGGAGAAGAGCTGGCAGCACAGGGCTTCCAACTGCAACCACTCGCGGCGAATCGCACCATGTAGTGATGGAGAGCAGAGCAGGAGTGCGCTGCTGTGATCTTCATCGAGTCTTTAGGACATCTTATGTCCACTTCATTTGCCCACCCATTGCTGTGCGTTCTCAGCACGGGCACGATCTGATTCGTAGGCAATCACGCATAATTGAGAATCAGCGGGGAGCATCCGATGGCCCTGACCCAGGAGCAGTTCGAGTCATTGGTTACTCGGCTGGAGCAAGAGTCCGCTCGGGATCCGAAGCTATACAAGCTCAAGCTCGCATGCTTTGCGATGCTTGGCTATGTCTACGTCGCTGGTGTGCTCGCGCTGCTGCTGACACTCGTAGCAGCTATGGTGATCATGGCCACTCGCGGCGCGGGTTGGCTTCTTCTGGTGAAGAAAATCGGCCTGCTGCTGGTGGGCCTCATCTTGGTCGTCGCACGCTCGATGTGGGTGAAGTTCGACCCGCCGAGTGGACGTCGCATCGTCTCATCGGAAGCTCCACGCTTGTTCGAGATGATCGAGCAGATCAGAAGCAAGGCGCGTGCACCCGCGGTCCATAGCGTGTTGGTTACGCAGGACTTCAATGCAGCGGTAGTTCAGCAGCCGCGACTCGGGATCTTCGGTTGGCCGAAGAACTATCTCGTGCTCGGCTTGCCGCTGATGCAAGCATTGTCCCTCGATGAGTTCAAGGCGGTGGTCGCCCATGAGCTAGGCCATCTCTCGGGAGCACACGGGAAATTCGGTGCGTGGATCTATCGCGTGCGCCAAGGTTGGGCACGCCTGACTCATGCCTTGAGTGAGCAAGAGCATTGGGGAAGCTTCTTGTTCGTTCCATTCTTCCGTTGGTTTTCGCCGGCATTCTCTGCGTATTCCTTCGTGCAAGCGCGGCAGCAAGAGTACGAAGCAGATCGAGTGTCCGCCGAGGTCGCGGGGCCAAAATCAGCTGCAGCGGCGCTCGTTCGCGTGAATACGCACGGAGATTTCTTATCCAACCGCTATTGGAACGACGTGTTTCGTCGCGCTGAGACCGAGGCGCATCCTCTGGCTACTCCATACAGCGCGATGAGCACTGCGTTTTCACAGGGTTGCCAAAACTCGGAGCTGGAGAATTCACTGCGAAGTGCGTTGGCCGCCCGTACCGGCTATGCGGATACACATCCGTGCCTCGCCGATCGGCTACGCGCACTAAGTGTCGAGCCCGCAAAGCCGACGGCAATCGATTCGAACGCCGCGGAGGTGCTGCTAGGAACGACTGCTTCGAACCTTGCCGGGGAGTTCGATCGCGATTGGCAAGATTCGGTTGGCGAGTGGTGGGCTCAGCGGCACGACTACATCAAAGAATCGAAGCAGCAACTCGAACGCTACGACGCTCTCGATGAGATCACGCTCGAGGAGGAGTGGCAGCGCGCTCGGCTTACCGAAGAATTCCGCAACACGGAAGATGCGTTCATGCTGTATCAGAATCTCTTGGAGCGCGAGCCACGTCACCTCAGTGCGTTATTTTCAATCGGGCGTCTGTTGCTGGCCAAGGATGACGAGAAAGGAATCGAATACCTGCGCCAAGTCTGCGAGCACGACGCTTCGGCAACGCAGGCCGCATGCGAACTCATAGTCGCATTCTTGAGGCGCAACGGCAGAGACTCGGAAACTCGACCCTATATCGATCAATACATCCAGGCGAGTGAGATCGAGGAGTCAGCCCACAAAGAACGCAATCTGATCCGCACGACCGACACATTCCTGCCGCATGACCTGAACAAGGAAGCGGTCGATGCGCTCGCTCGTCAACTGGAGAAGTACGCTATCACTCGCGCTCGTCTGGTTCGCAAAGCAGTCAAGCATCGGCCCCAGCAACCGCTTTACGTGCTCGGGATCGAACAGCGCGATGGATTCTGGGATGTCACTGGCAAAGCAAAGCCGGAAGAGCTTACCTCGATGATCGCCGACGAAGTGGAGTTTCCCGGCGAGACGATGGTATTGGTCGTCGAAGGGGACAACAAAGAATTTCGCGGTAAGTTCAAAAACGTCATGGACTCACTCGTGTTGGACAAACGGTGAGGTTATTGCCGAAGATGATGATGTGAGGCGGACACCAACTCCGCGCGTTCGTGGCTTTCGATGTAGGCACAATGCCGGTATGCTCACCTTCTTCACTCAGCTGGTGTGTCAATGACCACGGAACAAGGCGCGCAGACGGCACGATCCGACGAGGTCGAGACGAAGTTGAAGCGACTTCAGCAGATGCTCGCCGTTGACCCGCGTAACCAATCTCTGCGCCAGCACCTGTTCGATACTGCTCTTGCCGCAAAGCGGTTCGACTTCGTGAAGAGCGAGGCGGAGCTAATCCTCGCCTCGGATCCCAACGATGCGCTCGCACGGTTCAATCTTGCGAACGCCTTCATCGGCAGTCAGCGCTACGAGCAGGCGCTTGAATCGCTTCTGGTTCTGCAGCAGGCGGCACCCGATGAAGTCGGCATCAGGTTGAATATCGCGCTGTGCCATTACTGTCTGCGTGACTACGATAGAGCGCGCCCATTGCTCGAAAGCTGCTATGGCGCGGGCGTGCGCACGGCGGATGCGCTTCGTCTGCTGATCTCGTCCTACCATCATCTGGGGCTCGTCGACGAAGCGGTCGCGATCGCAAACGATAACGCAGAAGCCGCTACATCGAATCCAGCCCTCGCCGGAATCTACGCGCTGCTTTATATAGATGCGGACGACATCGTGCGAGCCGCCCGATGGACTAAGACGGCATTAGAGCTGAATCCCGATTCGATCGAGGGTCGCCTCGCGCAAAGCACGCTGCTCACGGCTCGGATGGAAACCGAGAAAGCCCGCGCGGTGCTTGAGTCCTTGGTTAGGGAGGCACCTCAGTTGGGCCGTGCCTGGATCGGGCTAGGGACGTTGGATTTGCTAGCTCAGGATTTGCCGACTGCGAAGCAGCGTCTGGCTCGGGGCCTCGAGCTGATGCCGGCACACGTTGGTTCGTGGCATGTACTGGCCTGGGCTCAATTGTTATCGGGTGAATTGGATGCCGCCGAGGAAAACTTCAATCGAGCCTTGGACCTCGATCGAAATTTCGCGGAAACACACGGGGGGCTCGCGTCAGTCGCGGCAATTCGAGGCGAGAAAACAAAAGCCGAACACCTGATCGATGTCGCCCTTCGGCTCGATCAGGACTGCCTCTCGGCGAAGTTCGCTCAATCGGTGCTCGTGGGCAACGCGGGTGATTCCGCCAAGGCACGACAGAATATCCTTGACACGGCGGCTACCTTATCCGCCAAGGATGGAAGTGCCCTTAGCCGTTTGCTCTCCCGAGCCGCTAAAGGGAAGCCTCTTTCCTGAGGTCCGCGCCTGTTCGCACCTGCGAGCTCGGCTTCAGTACGCGCCCAATCTTTCTCCGTTCCGCTCTAAACCGTTCCCGCAGAGCGTGGATATACGTGTGCAGGCTTTGTCGCCCGTGGTTTTCGGGCGCCAGAAGAAGAGCCCACACATATATAAGGTGTAGCACATGGTTGCGGTCGTCAGCGGTTCAGGTCTGGGGTTGTTTGGCTCTTCGGTCTCCGCGCTCGGTGGAGCAGGTGCGGCGGGGAATGCGAACGTTGGACGCGGCGGGGACCGCGCCTACGTCAATACCGCCACTGGCAACCTGATCGTCCAAAGTCAGGACGAAGTGCTCAGCGCGCTGGGGTTGGACCTCGCTCTGGTCCGCACCTACAACTCCCAAGGATTGATGAACGATGACAACGGCGACAATTGGCGCCTGGGTGTTCATCAGCGGGTTTATGGACTAAGCGGCACCCTGAACGCGGCCGATAGCACGATCACGAAGGTCTTTGGTGATGGGCGTGAAGTCGTTTATCGCTACGACGCCACTCGCTCGGTCTATGTGAGCAGCGAAGGCGAGGGCGCGCACGACACGCTCGAATACGCACAGGGCGAATGGACCTGGACCGATGGTTCGGGTCGCAACACCGAGACCTACAACGCTGAGGGCCAGCTCACTGCATCGACAGATGCCGATGGGCACTCGATCAGCTACACCTACGACGCGAACAGTGGGTTGCTGACTCAGATCATCGATGGCTCCGGTCAGATCACGACACTGACGTACAGCGGCAATAATCTGGCTCAGATCAGTGTCTCGAGCGGCGGTCAGACCCAAACCTTAACTCGCTATTTCTACGACGCCGAGGATCGTCTGCGTCAAGTGGTGGTCGATCTCACGCCGAGCGACAACACGGCGCCGCTTCCCGATGCGAATGCCGATGGTCTCTACGAGACGACGGCGAACCAAACCTACATCACCACCTATACATATGACGGCACGAGCCGGCGAATCGCGACGATCGCGCAGAGCGACGGCAGCTCGGTTGCTTTCACCTATCAGCTCGCCGATGGCGAGTATCGCGTCCGCACGTACACCGATGCCGAAGGTCGTGTTACGACGCTGACATATTCTCAAGGCACCTCGAGCGGCGGCGCATCCGGCACAGTCACGGTAGATGCGGACACTGAGCAGCTTTCGACCAGCGACAGCGAAACAACGACAACCACGCATGAGTTGGACGAAGGCGTACTGACACAACCGTCCGCAGAAGGCAGCTGGGACGATGCATTCTTGCTCGAATCCTCCGGAACAGCAGCAAACGATGCTCGTATCGCCTTCGACGCGAACGGCAATGGATTCGCAATCTGGCGTGCCGGCGGGGACCTCTTCGTGCGCCAGTACAACAGCGCAACAAATACGATCAGCGAGCCGCAAATACTCGACAGCCGGAGCAACACGGTTTACGCGCCCGCGCTCGCCGTTGATGCCGACGGCAACGCTATGGTCGGCTGGGTGCAGAGCGATGGCACTGCGAATTCCGTATGGGCGTCCTATTACGATGCACAGCAGGGCGCGTGGAGCGGCGCGGTCTTACTGGAAAGCTCAGCCCCTGCTGCGGCAACAGCAACCTTCAGCTTATCGGTTGCGGTGCGAGGCAATCGCGCCGGCGTTGCTTGGCTGCAAAGCGACGGCACGCGCAACAATTTGTACTTCGGCGGAATGTGGGACGGCGAATGGTTCTCTCCGCCTGATCTGCTGGAGAGCAGCGATAACGCGGCGTCTCAACCCTCAGTCTCGATTGATGCGGACGGCAATGCGGCCGTGGTGTGGCGGCAGTCGGACGGAACCGCGAACAGCATCTACGTGAACCGATGGGACAACGACGCGTACGAGTGGTCGGGACCTTCGCTGCTCGAGACATCCGGGACGGCAGCGAACGATCCCAAAGTTGGCTTCGACGGTGAAGGCAATGCCATCGCTATCTGGCGTGCAAGCAACAATGTCTACGCACGCCGATACTCCATCGCGGAGGGAACCTGGTCACCTGCCGTACTGCTCGACAACAGAACCTCGACGGTCCAATCGGTTTCCTTATCGGTAGACGAACAAACGGGCAACGCTATCGCGGCGTGGGTTCAAAGTGATGGTACGGCAAATTCCGCCTATGTCGCCCAGTTCGACGCTTTGACCCAGGCGTGGAGCACCCCGACGCTGCTGGAACAATCCGCTGCCGTCGTTGCAAGCGGGGACGGCAATCTCGTCACCACGATCAACAGCGAAAGCGCTGCCGTCGCGTGGTTACAGACGAACGGTTCCGTCAACCGCATGCACGTTTCGAGACTCACTACGTCCGGATGGTCCGAACCGACAGCGATCGATACTGAAGGCACTGCAGTCTCGGGGCCGGCTATAGCACTCGATGTAGCCGGCAACCTCGGTGCCGTTTGGCGACAGTCTGATGGCACCGCGGAGAGCGTATACGGACGCCTCTTTAGGGTGCCCGATCCCGCACCGACATACGATCTGGATTGGCAAGCCCTGACAGCCGGCAATTCGGGCCCATGGCCCGTGGCTGAGCCGATTGCGGCCGATACAGCTTCATTGGTCAAGTTCAACACAGCCGGTCAGGGATTCGCGGTGTGGAGTGAGGCAGACCCCTCGGGAGGCACTCGCATCTACGCTCGCCGCTACAACAGCGTAACGAATACCTGGTCTGAGGATTCTAGGATCGATGATGCTGTTCTGGGCAACGCCTTGGTGTCCGGCCTCGTGGTCGATGAAGGTGGCAATGCGGTTGTTAGCTGGCTCCAGGAAGGCGGAGCAGCAATGCAGCTACGCACGAACATCTTCCTTGCGGACGAGAACGTTTGGAGCGGGCCACTGACCGTGACCGATGCGGCAACGCCTTCGGTCCCAATGTTCAGCCAGGCAACGATGGGCGAGGGTGCAGTTGTTTTCAGTTGGGTAGACTTCTCGATCACATCCGGCGAGATGTTCGTCAGGGCTGCTGTGCTTACTCCGGACGGCTGGACGACACCTTTCGTTACACAGATAACGAACTTGGCATGGCAGCCGGTGGCGGAAGTCGATGGTCAGGGAAATGTTCTGCTCGTATGGAATGATGCAGTAGAGCAGAGTACAGAGGGCGCCTTCGACGGAGTCGTCGGAAATGAAGTTCGATACTCTGCCACGTCTGGTACTTGGAGCAATGTAACCGCGCTGGATGCGGAAGCCCTCACGCTGTCGATGCAGTCGGATGCCAACGGCAACGCACTGCGACTCTCCACGGACGGTGAGAACTTATACGTGCACCGCTTCGACGCAGGTACGAATGCATGGGGCACGAGAGTGACACTCGGCGCATTCGATCTCGACTATATGTTGCCCAGCATTCCTTCGCTGGCGATGGCGCCCAGCGGGGATGCACTGGTCGCATGGTCCACGGACGGGACGCTATCGATCCGGGAGTTCGACGCGGTAACGGGAACCTGGTCGCCAGTGACGCAGATCGATGCGCCGATGGGATCGCCTCAGCCGGGCTTCTCCGGCACGGAATACATCTCTGCGTCCATGGACGACAACGCGGCTGTTGTCGCTTGGCTGAACCTAGTCAATGTTGACGAGCAGTACTTGTATGCCGTTCACCTCAACAACGGAGAATGGAGCGATCCAGCTGTGGTCGCTGCGGGCGACATCGAGACATTCACGCCGGGAGAGATCTTTGTTCTTCCGGAACCTGTCTCCGCACGGATGGCCGCAAACGGCACGTACGCAATCACATGGACGGCACCCGATGCAGACGGAAGCCCACAAGTCTTCGCACGAACGTTCAATGTTTCGGGCGAAGGAGCATCGTTCACCGTCCCCGCAGGCGCTACATGGCAGTCGATAGCGAACGCACTGTACGGCATCGATAGTGTCGAGGCGGGAGAGGCACTGCGCGATGCAATGGGAAATCCCGGGTTGCTTTCGGGCACGCAGCTAACAGGTTTCCCCGCAAGCATTACGCTCGGAACGAGCACCTCTGGTACCCCCTACTACACCGTCCTACCAGGCGCGACTTGGCAATCGATCGCGGCGGAGTTGTACGGGATCGACAGTGCGGAAGCAGGCGAAGCGCTGCGAGTAGCAGTGGGAGATCCATCGCTCGCGGCAGGTACTCAGCTGACGGGTTT
>JAICPY010000294.1 GCA_025929585.1 Steroidobacter sp. | reverse complement strand
TCCGTTCGCCCTGAGTTCATCGAAGGGTTCTTAGAAATCAGGCATCTGCTTTCTCTAGCGTCACCGTCAACCGCGACAGTGACGCTGAGCCAGCGGCAAACGTTCTGACCGTCAACTGCCAACCGTCAACTGTCAACCCACAAATGATTCCCGCCCCCATCAGCAACATCGTCATCGTCGGAGGGGGCACGGCCGGTTGGATGGCGGCGGCGGCGCTCGCACGAGTTCTCGGGGAAGCTTGTCGCATTAGACTGATCGAATCTGACTTGCTCGGTACGGTCGGTGTCGGCGAAGCGACGGTGCCGCATATCAAGGCATTCAATAATCTGTTGCGGATCGACGAAGCGGATTTCGTCCGTAAGACGAAAGGCTCGTTCAAGCTCGGCATTCAGTTCGTCGACTGGGGCCGTATCGGCGATAGCTATATCCACGGCTTCGGCACGACCATCGGACCCAATCTCGGCCTCTTGCCTTTTCATCAGTACTGGATCAAGGCGTGGCTCGCGGGGAGCGCGAAAGAGATCGGCGCCTACACGCTCAACACGGTGGCGGCGCGACGCGGAAAATTCATGGTGTCGGCGAGCGATGTCCCGCCGGCATCGCCGTTGGCCAACATTGCCTATGCCTACCACTTCGATGCTGCGCTGTATGCGAAGTATCTGCGTGCTTATGCTGAGCAGCGCGGCGTACGTCGTACGGAGGGCACCGTCACTGAAGTCCTCCTGCATCCGGAATCGGGATTCGTCGAATCGGTGCGCCTTGCGTCCGGGGAGACGATCGCGGGCGATCTATTCATCGACTGCAGCGGATTCCGCGGATTGCTGATCGAGGAAACGCTGCACACCGGATACCTCGACTTCACGCATTGGTTGCCGTGCGATCGCGCGCTTGCGGTACCTTGCGAAAAAGTCGGGCCGCCGACCCCTTACACACGCTCGACCGCGCGCAAGGCCGGCTGGCAATGGCGTATTCCATTGCAGCACCGGACAGGCAACGGCTATGTCTATTCGAGTCAGTACATCAGCGACGACGAAGCGGCGGCAACGTTGCTTTCGAATCTCGACGGCCGGCCGCTCGCCGATCCGAAATTGCTGCGCTTCACGACCGGTCGGCGCAAAAAAGTATGGAACAAGAACGTCGTCGCGCTTGGGCTCGCGAGCGGTTTTCTCGAGCCGCTCGAATCCACGAGCATACATTTGATTCAATCCGGCATCTCGAAGCTTCTCGAGCTGTTTCCGCGCGAAGGCTACGACGTGGTCGCGCAGAGATACAACGCACGCATCGCGTTCGAATTCGATCGGATCCGCGACTTCATCGTGCTGCATTATCACGCGACCGAGCGCGACGACACGTCGTTCTGGAACTATTGCCGAACGATGTCGATCCCGCCCGAGCTTCAAGCGAACATCGACCTGTTCCGCGATAGCGGACGCTTCTATCGAAACAACGAAGAGTTGTTCGCCGACATCAGTTGGATCGAAGTCATGCTCGGCCAACGAATCGAGCCTCGCGCGTATCACCCTCTCGTTGACCAAGTGCCCGCTCACGACGTCTACCGCTTCCTCGACGGCGTGGCGCAGACAATCGATCGCTGCGTCGATGTCATGCCGACGCATCAGGCGTTCATTGAACGCTGCTGTGCCATCGAGCCGGAAGCGGTTAGCGGTTAGCGGTTAGAAAGAAAAGATGGATCCTCGCGTGCGCAAGGATGACGAGCTCGGGCAGCGCGC
>JAICPY010000193.1 GCA_025929585.1 Steroidobacter sp. | reverse complement strand
GGCAATCGTCATCAAGAATTTCTCGCAGCGGCGCGGCGGTGAGGGGATCGGATCAAAATCGAACAAGAAAATCTCGCGGAGACGCAGGGCCCGCAGGGGAAAGAGATGAATAAAAATCTGGTCCGATTCGCTCACCTGCTTGCGGAGGCGCGAAGGAGGGGGGCGTCTGATTCCCTCCCCTGCTTGCGGGGGTGGGTTTGGGAGGGGGCTTCTTAGCCACTACTTGCGCAGAGAGATCAACGAGCCTCTTAGTTTGTGTTGACGCATACCAGATGCCGCGATGTGCATGAATGCATTGAAGCAGCGCACCCGAATCAGCGCACGCAACGCCGAAGTCGAAGAGGCCCCTACCTAGCCTTCTGATGCACACGGACGTGCGAATGGCGCGATGTGCATGGATGCACTGGAGCGGCCCCCGTAAACGGGGGAAGGAACCGGATAAGAGGCAGTAACCGGATCGAGCCTGGCGTACGCTCTGACCGCATCACGCATCACCTCATCACTCAGCGAAGCTGCTGCTATCTATTCAGCGACTGCATCCCTCCAGCTGGATATCTTGTGCCCGCGACGGCGTTGGTGCTCAACACTTGGTCGATGCGTTGCAAATCTTCGTCCGTCAATTCCAGATGAGCGGCCGCGGCGTTCTCATCCAGTCTCGAAATCTTTCTGGTGCCGGGGATCGGTACGATGTCCTTGCCTTGATGAAGCAGCCAGGCGAGGGCTAGCTGTGCGGGTGTGCGGCCGCGCTCTTCGGCTAGGTCGGTGATCGCATGAACGAGCCGTTGATTCTGATCGAAGTTCTCGGCTTGGAAACGTGGGTTGGAGCGGCGCCAATCATTGCTCGCGAGCTGCTCTGGGTTTTGAATTGTGCCAGTCAAGAATCCGCGGCCGAGGGGACTGTAGGCGACAAAGCCGATGCCGAGCTCTCGGCAGGCCGGCAATACCTCATCTTCCAAGTCGCGCGTCCACAGTGAATATTCACTCTGTAGTGCTGCGATCGGATGAATGCGAGCGGCGCGCCGGATCGTCTCGGCGGAAGCTTCCGATAAGCCTAAGAATCGCACTTTGCCCGATTCGACGAGGCGTGCCATGGCGCCGACGGTTTCCTCGATCGGAACGTTCGGATCCACGCGATGCTGGTAATACAGATCGATCTGATCCACCCCGAGTCTCTTGAGGCTGGCATCGCAGGCCGATGCGACGTACTCCGGTGTTCCGTCGATTCCGAGGAAATCACCGTTCGCGGCGCGTACGTTGCCGAATTTCGTGGCGAGGATGACTTCACTGCGGCGAGTTTCGAGAACGCGACCGAGCAGTTCTTCGTTGCGGCCGACACCGTACATGTCGGCGGTGTCTAGGAAATTCACGCCAATATCGATCGCGTGATTCAGCACGGCCAAGTTCGTTGCTTCGTCCGCATCGCCATAAAAATCCGACATTCCCATGCAACCAAGCCCGATGGCGGAGACTTCGAGACCCTGACGGCCGAGCGTTCGGCGGGGTAGCTGGTGCTTCATATCGATTCCTCGTTGCGGTGCCTGATGTTGGTGAGTAGGCTAAGGCTCTCACCCCTGTCCGTGTAGTCTCATTGCTCGCGGTTGATTGCCTAATCCTGCGGCATATCCGAGACTGCATCGAGCGTAAACTGACAGCATCCACGTCGAGTTCAAGCATGCACGCGAAAGTCATCGATCCTTCAAATGAATCTTCCGCACAACGCGAGCTGGTGCGTCGCGCAGGTATTCTTACGCCGCAAGAGGGCGTGAACCTAACGCCGGTTCCCGGCGTGATGGTGATACGTGCAAATTCCGTCACTCAACCGCTGCCCGCGCTATACGAGCCTAGTTTGTGCTTCGTGCTCCAGGGTAGAAAACGCGCTGAGCTCGACGGCGAAGTGTATATGTACGACGCGCTCCACTATCTCGTCGTCTCCGTCACACTGCCTCTGTGCTCCCAAATCATCGAGGCTGATCCGCAACGTCCCTATCTATGCTTGCGGATTGGAATCGACGTGCCGGTGATTGCCGATCTGCTCGCGCAGTTGCCCGAAGTCAGTGCCGAGGGTCCGGAGCCGGACCGTGGCTTGTATGTTGCTCGGATGAGCGATGAGATGTTCGATGCTGTCGTTCGATTGATGAAATTGCTGGACAGTACCCAGGATGCCGCCGTATTGGCGCCGTCGGTGTTGAGAGAAATCCACTATCGTGCGTTGACGGGCCAATTGGGCCAGCGCTTGCGTCAATTGTGTAACACGGGAGCAAACGTGCAGCGCATAGCGCGTGCGATCAGTTTGATCAGAGCGCGATTCGCCGATCCGCTGCGCATCGAGGCGTTGGCGCAGGCCGTACACATGAGCTCATCCTCTCTTCATCATCATTTCAAATCCGTGACTTCGATGTCGCCGTTGCAGTTCCAGAAACATCTTCGATTGCATGAGGCGCGGCGGTTGATGCTCGCGGACGGCCTGGATGCCGCGTCCGCAGCGCACCGGGTAGGATATGAGAGTGCATCGCAGTTCAATCGTGAATACCGCCGGCTCTTCGGCGCACCGCCGCGGCGTGAAGTGGGTTCAGTGGGCCGAGTCGCTGTAGCGGAAGCCAGCGTGTAATTCCGATGCCTCGCTATGTCGCCCTGTTGAGAGGAATCAATCTCGGCAAACGCCGGCCGCCGATGGCGGAGTTGAAATCGCTGTTCGAACAAGCGGGTTTCACAGATGTCGAGACCTTCATTGCAAGCGGCAATGTCATCTTCAATAGCGCAGCGAAAGACACGCAGAAACTGGAATCCAAGATCGCGAAGCACTTACAAGCGTCGCTCGGCTATGAAGTCGACACCTTCGTAAGGACGGCAGAGCAGATCGTTGCTATCAGCGAATCGAAAGTATTCGCCAAAGAAGAAGAGGATAGCCATGCCATTCATGTCTGCTTCCTGCACGATGCACTGAGTCCCGATATCGCTCGTAAGCTGGAGAAGATCCGGACCAAGCACGACGCTTTCAAGGCTGCCGGGCGCGAG
This sequence comes from Steroidobacter sp., assembly GCA_025929585.1. GTDB lineage: Bacteria > Pseudomonadota > Gammaproteobacteria > Steroidobacterales > Steroidobacteraceae > Steroidobacter. The sequence continues at coordinate 3,263 of JAICPY010000193.1, read as the reverse complement.
TACTACTGGCTATGCCGTGTCAAAGTCGTGGACTCCGATGTCTGGAAGACGCCGGAGATGAAAGCTCTGCGTCTGCCGGACTGCACGATGCGCAACGTGACGAGTATTCGAAAGCTGGTAGCGAAGCATTTGCAGTGAGTGAGAAGGGCGGCGCCTGAAGTGACGAGGAGGAAGAGAGATCCTCCACAAGGATGACGAAAAGATAGCTCCTCGCCTTCGCAAGGATGACGAGTTGGGCTACTGCCACCGTCGACTCCTCCCGTCACCCTTGCGTACGCGAAGCCCATCTGATTCAGCGAGCATCGAAGATAGTTCCTCGCGTTGGCACGCCTCCGCAAGGATGACGAGTTGGACTACTGCCACCGTCGACTCCTCCTCCCGTCACCCTTGCGTACGCGAGGGCCCATCTGATTCAGCGAACATCGAAGATAGATCCTCGCGTTGGCACGCCTCCGCAAGGATGACGCAGTAGAGCGCCCGCTTTACTTGCGATCCGTCTGAAATTGAGTTGGGCGCGCCTACTTACCCCTTTACCGCTCGTTCGAGCTCTGCAATGTTCAGCTTCTTCATCTGCAGCATTGCAGCCATTGCTCGTTTCGACTGCGGCGAGGTGTGGTCGACGAAGTACTCATTCATCTGCGAGGGCACGACCTGCCACGACAGCCCATACTTGTCCTTCAGCCAACCGCACACCTGAGCCTTTGGATCACCGCCTGCGGATAGCTCTTCCCAGAAATAGTCGATCTCTTCCTGAGTATCGCACTCGATTTCCAGTGAAACGGCTTCGTTGAATTTGAATATCGGGCCACCGTTCAAGGCCATGAACTTGTGACCATCGAGCTCGAATGCCACGGTCATGATCGAGCCCGCCGGCCGGCGATGCGTCTCGAATCCCACTTCGTTGTATCGTGCGATCTGGGTAATCCTCGAGTTCTTGAAAATCGCAACGTAATGGTTCGCGGCCTCCTCGGCCTGATTATCGAACCAGAGGCAAGGGCGAATATGACGGATGTTAGGCATGGCGATTCTCCTGTTTTGAAGCGCAGCCAAGTTGCCGCAAGGATCGCGGAGCCCGGCTTGGTTACTTATCAGTATCTCTGATCCAAGGACGGTGCGAAGAGCCCAGGACCGACACCTAAACGAGAGAATTGCGTCCGACAAAGGTGAGACTGCTTGCGTCGCCGGATGGAAACAGTATCGTGCAGAGCCATACCAACAGTCACGGCCCCCTGAATTAGCGCAGATTCAGCGCGCGGCTCAATTTCGCATACTCGGAAATATTTCCAGATCGGGGTACAGGTGAGGCCAAGCATCGAGCAAAGCCGGAAGCGGCTATCCGGTTCCATGCGAGCGAGACTGGTAAGTCGACTCAGGGCGCAACTCGAACGCCATGGCTACCCGCGTTTGCAGATGATGCTGCTCGTTGCGTTGACAGGCGGCGTTGGATTTTTGTCTTCCTTTCTGATGCTGAGCTACGGCATGTACGCCATGCCCTTGCGTTACATGCTGTCGGTGGCTGTTGCCTATGTCACGTTCCTTATTTTGCTTTGGCTATGGTTGCGTACCAAAGCAGAAGACTACGATGGGGCGGATGAGTTGATCGATCTGCTGCCGGAAGGTGGGTCATCACGATCTGCCGCAGCCTGGGAAGGAGGCGGAGGACGATTCGGCGGCGCAGGCGCAACCGGCCGATACGATACTGCTCCTGCGCACCACTCCTCCGAAGAGATAGACATCGATGCGGGCGAGCCTTTGTCCGGGCCGCTCGATCAAATCGCGGGTGCAGCGGACGGAGCAGACGAGTTCGCGATTCCCGTGTTCCTTTTAGTACTGGTTGGCGCGATCCTGTTCGCGTCGTTTTCCGTCGTTTACTCCGCGCCTATTCTATTTGCGGAGCTGCTGCTAGATGGCGTTCTGGCGACCACACTGTATCGTCGGCTGAAGAAGCTCGAGACGACTCACTGGCTGCAAACTGCTTTGCGCCGCACGCTCGGACCCTTCACGCTGGTTGCGATCATTCTCGGACTCGCCGGCGTGGGAATGGCTGTCTACGCGCCCGGTGCACGATCGTTAGGCGAAGTGATTGCGTACTCGCCAGATTGAGCGCCTCGACTCAATGCACCTTGCCGGCTGAATTCTCGAGCACGACGTTCGAGAATATCGCGGTGTCTGATTTGTCCGGCAGATGTGAGCAGAAGCCGAGGCCGACATAGAAAGGCTCGGACAGTTTCAGCTTGATCGGTGGCCCGAATTGATGCATCGGTTCGCCTTCCAGGCTTACGAATAGCGCGAACTCATCGCCGCGTTTCTCGATGCCGATGCGCTTTGCCATTACGTTCACCAAGCTATCGGGACTCTTGCCGCTTGGACGACCGCGGCCTCCGACGCGAAACTCCATATCCTTGACCCGCAGCCCTTTCTCCGGCCGTTGAGCAAGCTGCAGCATCCCTTCACCATGTAGCGCGACCAAGGTCTGCTTGGAATCGTCATCTAGGTCTTGTCGAATAACCAGCACCGCTTTGCGGTCGCCGTACCCTGTGGGATCGGGAAAGTCGATGTCGGCGGCAAGCGAAACATCGCCGGACATCTTCTTCCACAAGAAGCGGAATTCATCGCGCGTGTACCAGATGTTGTAACCGGCGGAATCCAACGTGTACTGCTTCGTCGACGTGTCGTAACGAGCGCTGCCGGGAACGAGTGCGCTGCCGACGTCGGATTGTCCCTCGAAGAGCCCGATCGGCGTGTTGAAGTGCGTGCTCGCCCGACGGAAATCCGGCGGGGGAGCCACTTGTTGACGAGTCGCCGTTCCTGGATACGCCCACTCGGGCACATCTAGGGCCTTCTTCTCCTGCGTACTAGGGGTTTGCGCGGACAGCGTGAACGGGCTGAGAGAAGTGACTATCAATAGCAGTCGGACACAGTTCAGGATGTTCATAGTGCGAGCCACGATAGCAATGCGCAGGCTCGAGAGGAATGGCCTTCACATTTGTCGACAGCGACGGGTATAAGGGTGATGAAGTGATGAGGTGATAGAGTGATGACGACAGAATGTGGGATGCTGTCACTTCAGGTTAATGGCAGCGGGTTATCGGGGTTTAACGAGGGTCGATGATGAAGTGGATCTCGTGGAAGATGCGGTCGGTATGGCTGCCGATCATTCTGTTCTCGGTTATCTCTCAGGCGTACAGCGCGGAAGGGGAGCGTAATCCAATCCCGATAGCGGTCATCGATTTGGATTACGTCGATACCTCAGGCGAAACAGC
>JAICPY010000297.1 GCA_025929585.1 Steroidobacter sp. | reverse complement strand
TACCGTATTGGGTATGTCGTGAAATTTAAGATCGAGAAAAACCTCGCCGCCGAGTTCTTGAATCAGGCGCACCGCCTGCGGCCCAGCGTGAGTGAACAACTGCTTGCCGATCTTGAACATACCCACTTCGTTGGCAAGCGCCTGCACCAAGTCTTTGGCCTGATTGAGATCGTCGACATCGAGGGCGACAATCAGACGCTCGCGGGTTGGTCGCCGCGCCCGGAGCAGTTCCAGCTTGGAGGTCATGTCGTTGACTAGGATGACTTACTGAAATGGCTGTAAATCGTTTGCGCGGCTCCAGTAATCGGTATGTCTATCGATTTGCCTTCACGACGCCAGCGCAACTCCAGACTGCCCTTCTGCAATCCTTTGGCGCCGATGGTGATGCGCAAAGGAATTCCAATCAGATCGCCGTCTTTGAATTTGACTCCGGGCCGTTCATCCCGGTCATCGAGAAGCACTTCTAGGCCACGCTGGCGCAATTCCCCGTACAAGAGGTCGGCCGCTTCTCTGGTCGCCTTGTCGGTATAGTTAATCGGCAACACCAGTACTTGGAATGGCGCGATCGATGACGGCCAAATAATGCCGTTGTCGTCATGGTTTTGCTCAACCGCGGCGGCGACCAGACGGCTAATGCCGATGCCATAACAACCCATCTCGATGGGGCGCTCGCGCCCTTCTGCATCTAGATAGGTAGCACCCATCAATTCGCTATATTTTCTTCCAAGATAAAACACCTGTCCCACTTCGATGCCGCGGTTGGCTTCGAGCCGACCTTGATCGCAGCGTGGGCAGTGGTCTCCGGCTAACGCCAGCCTGATGTCGGCAAAGGCCGTCGGGGTAAAATCACGCTCTTGATCGACTTCGATATAGTGCGCGTTCGCTTCATTGGCTCCCGTGACCGCGCCGCGCATCGACTGAACGGAAAGATCGGCAATGGTTCGCAGTTTCAAACCGATCGGTCCTAGATAGCCCGGCGCGACCCCGGTAGCAGCGACAACGGCTGCTTCATTGGCAAGCGTAATTTCACGGCAGCTCAGGGCCGTTTGTAATTTGACCTCGTTGATCTCATGGTCACCGCGCACCAGAGCAGCTACCAGCTCATCACCGTTGACTTGATAGACCATTGTCTTGATGAACTTGTCTGGCGCAAGCTTGAGAAATCCGGCGACCTCGGCAACACTCTTTTTTCCGGGGGTGGAGACCTTCTCAAAGCCGGGTGCCTCTGCCGTAAGATCGCGCGCTGCCGGTTGGTGGGCCTTGACTGCCGCCTTCTCGAGATTAGCTGCGTAGTCGCAGCTGTTACAGCTGACGATGGCATCTTCCCCTGATTCTGCCAGGACTTGGAATTCATGCGACAAGCTGCCGCCGATAGCCCCGGTGTCGGCTTCCACGGGCCGGTACTTTAGGCCGCAGCGATCGAAAATGCGCCGATAAGTCGAGACCATGTTGTCGTATTCGCGCTTGCAGTCATCGACGTCAGTGTGAAAGCTGTAAGCGTCCTTCATGATGAACTCTCGCCCGCGCATGAGGCCGAAGCGCGGCCGCACTTCGTCGCGAAATTT
>JAICPY010000101.1 GCA_025929585.1 Steroidobacter sp. | reverse complement strand
GAGTAGAGATGCGCCGCTCGACTTGCGCCCGAGACCGTTAAGAGTCAGCTTGACTGCAGCATCTGGACCAGCGACATCATCGTCGTGATAGTGCCAGACCATTGCGTAAACCTTCTTGCCGTCGAAGCTTGCGAAGGCGCCGACATCCGGGCGTGCGCGAACACTTTCTGCCAGCAGCTCAGTCAGAGGAATCTCAGCGCTGCTTTTCGCAATGACGCGATCGCCGTTCATCAAACTGAACATGCGGAAGACATTCAACACAGGCAGATCCAAGCCATTGCTTGCTAACGCGCGAAAGCCGGCGAAGTAGCGCTGATCTTCGAACTCGAAGGCCCACGTGAGTGCGCCTTCGAAGTTTACGCTGTGCTTGTCGGCTAGATCTTGCTTGCGAGCGAAGCTTGCGGCGGTATAGCTCGAATACATCGTGCTATTGCGATAGGCGAGATGAGGGCCTTGGCATGCGGCGCAGCCTTCTGGGTCCGATTCCCCGATGATGATGGGCTTGTTCCTCATCGAGGGAATCGCCGCAATTTTCGCGAAGCCTTCGTCGATGGTCTTGAGATGATTTGCGAGACTCAAGCGCGCATGGCCGTCAGCGAACGTGGCGTTGCCTTTCGCGTGGAAGGCAAGGAAGTCGGCGGGTGTGCCGGTCTTGCCGGTCGCGAAATTCGTGCCGCTGTCGATGTGTTGCAGGAAATCATCCATGAACTTGCCGCCGCTTCCCGCGGTATCGGGCCCGCCCACACGCGCAGTCGGCAACGCGCGGCGAACTGCGTCGATCGCATAGTCGTGGAGCTTGTAGAATTCCTCCGGCGTGCCGTACCAATAGGCGGGGTAATTCGCTTCATTCCAAGTTTCCCAATACCACTGTTCGACCTCTTCTCTTCCATAACGCTCGACGCAGTGCTTCACCCACTGGTAAACGAGCTCACCCCATTTGGTGTAATCCTTCGGCGGAAAGGCCCAGCCGCCGCGAATGGCTTCGTACTTGAACCCCGGCCTCCAATCTGGGCGGTAGGGATGCGGCTGCACCGAAAGTGCTTGCGGCATGAAGCCGATCTCCACGTAAGGCCGGACGCCCCGAGCGAGATAGGTATCGAAAATGCGATCGACGATCGTCCAAGAATAGATCGGATTGCCTTGCTCATCTTCGGTGTATGCGTTCGTGCTTCCCCACTTGAGCGCGGGCGTGCCATCTCCGGACGTCAGTAAATTGTGCGTGCGGAAGTAAACGGCACCGGGTTTTAGCTTTCCGAGCTCTCCGAGAAGCTTCTCGCCATCCTTCATCGTCGCGTAGTTCGGTTCGTCCGCACCGAAGAAGCGCCAGATATGTCGCAGCTGGCCGAGCGACTTACTCGCGTCGATCGTGATCTCGACGGGAAAGGTCTCGCGCTGTGACGATGCGCCTTGGGCGCTTGCTGCAGTGTCGCAGAGGAGCAGGAGTGCTGAGGTTAGTGGTATCAGAAGGCGCAAAGTCATTCGTCGTTCTCGTGGTCAGGCCAATATTCGTACGCTCCGCGAGAACGCCTTCGAAGTCAAACAGGATCTGTAAAGAGCGTCGTGTTGAAGTAATGGAGTGATGAAGTGTCCACGACGCAGACCGACAAAATTCCTTTGCGATCTTGTCGATATGACTCGTTTTCAAAATCGCAATCAACGAGAGCAGTTCAGCCGTGATTGCTATCGATGCCGAGTGACCGAAACTGATCGGGGGTTCTTCGGCCTGCTGATGAGTCAACAGTACGTAATTCGGGCGTAAGCACAAATCCCTTTTGCATACAGGAATCCATTTAGCAATTATCGCGCGCGGGACATCCTCTGCAGCGAACGGACGCGAGCAGAGTGTGAAGAAGCAGCCAAGCGGGTGGGGGCACCACGACTTGAACGCAGGGAACTCATATGAGCGCACGGTATCGCGCCTTGGCTTCGTGCCCACCTCTTTCCATCGATCTGCCATTTGAAGTCAGTCATCGGGCTCGATGGTGCATTCCGACGCGACCGCCTCGGTCGCTCATGTGATTCCCGTTTTAGTCATCAGTACTCCATTCCTTCCGGGCATCAACCCGGAGTGCACCCACGGGGGATTTTTCGATGAACAGAACACTCGCTAGATTGCTGAGTCTGTGTGCGTTGCTTCTCGCTGTCCTGAATGTCTATGGCCACGGCTTAGTCGCGGATCCTCCATCACGGAACTGGTTTTGCGGCGCCATCACCAAACCTGATCATGTTCCAAATGGCACGGCGCAGTATCCAGTTTGCGGAGAAGCGTTCAGTGCGCCCGGGCTCGAACCGACAGCCGGCTATAGCTTTATGAGTGTACTCACTCACACGACGGGGCGCGCAGGCGTCGGTCCACGTCAGAACGTTTGCAGCTTTAACTCGGAGACGTGGAATGGCGCGGCAACGCCCTGGGATCAGCCGATCAACTGGCCGACGAACAATATCTCAGCAGGGCCTCGCACCTTCACCTGGGATATCTCGTGGGGACCTCACTTCTCGGATACAGCCGACTTTCGATACTGGATCACGAAGTCAGGCTTCCAGTATCAGGTCGGCACGCCGTTATCGTTCAGCGACTTCGAGGATCAACCGTTTTGCTCGCTGGACTATGACGACGCAAATCCGACTGGCAATCCAGACGTCATTCCGAATCCTGGAAGCGCAAGATTCCAGACACGTTGCAATGTGCCGCAGCGAACCGGTCGCCACGTCATCTACGCAGAGTGGGGCCGCAACCATTTCACGTTCGAGCGCTTTCACGGTTGCATCGACGTCGTCTTCCAGGGCACGGGCCAAACAGTAGATGCTGTGATCGCATTGAATCCGAACGTGTCGGAAGTGCAGGGTGCCGGGTCGATACAACTAGACGGTCGAGGTTCCTCCAGTAACCCGACGGCGGCGCTGAGTTACCAATGGAGCGTGAGCGCGCCGAATCCGGGCCTCTATACGTTGACGAACGCAAATCAGAGTGTCGCGACATTGACACTCGCGCAGCCGCAAGCTGCGAGCAATGTCACGATCTCGCTCGCCGTGACGGCAAACGGCGTTTCCGATAATGCGACTCGCACCATCGTTCACTCGCCGACGACCAATTCAGCGTGGTTCGATCTTGGACCTTTGAGCGTCGACCCGATCACGATGGTGGTCGGAGATCGAGTTCAGGTTCGAACCGTATCGCAGAGCGGACAGGATGCCTATTGGCCAACCGAGCCCCTGGTAATCACCTCTACGACGACAGCGCCGACGGCGTGGCCTCTTGCGCTCGGTAACGCGGTGAATGCCCAAAACGGCGCAGTACGCATCGGTGTATTGAACGCACAGAATGAAGTGGTCCCTCAGGGTAACGCGACGACGAATCGCGTTTACGCGCAAACCAATGCGAACATCGTGAGCGCCTTCTTGCAGCGAGCAGTGGGCGACGTACCGAGTGCACCAACCGGAGTGACGGGCGCCGCGGGGAATGCGCAAGCGACGGTGAGCTGGACTGCCTCATCCGGAGCCACGAGCTACAACGTCAAGCGGTCGGCGACCAGCGGTGGCCCATACTCTAATGTCGCAACGAATGTCACAGCGACCTCGTACACCAATACAGGTTTGACGAATGGCACGACGTACTACTACGTCGTGACCGCTGTGAACGCGAGCGGCGAAAGTCCGATCTCGGCGCAGGTGAGCGTCACACCGCAAAGCACTACGGACAATGGCGGCGTGACCGTCACCTCAGCAGTGACGAGTCAGAGCCCGTGGTTCAATGAACAGCAAGTGAGAATCGCGAATACGGCACCGCTCACCGCGCTGTCGGTCACGGTCGTCGTTCAACGAACGACCGGTGTGAGTCACAGTGGCCAGTACAACACCGTTGGCGGTCAGATCACGCAGAGCAATAGCAGCACTTCCAGCGCGATCACGTATCAGTTTGCTCTTGGATCTGGGCAGAGCTTGTCTGCCGGCACGAACCGCACGTTTGCCGTTCAATTCGGCGGAACGGGCACGGCGCATCCGACGAGCGGCGACACTTACAGCGTGACGTACACGACGGGAGGCGTGACGCGTACACAAAGCGGGACGTTCTGATCCCGGTGCGGAAGCTCGAGTCCTCGCGCGCGAGCGCGAGGACTCATCCGTGACCATCGACGATCCACCGTTGTTTCGTTTCCAAGGAGAAGGCCATGAGTGCGATGTTTCATTCCCCGCCGAGAGACTCCGGTCGGCTCGATCTCGCCCTTCAAAACACAGTCCTGTGGAAAGTCCTGCTGCAGCTCACGATGCTGGCTATGTTGGGACTGTTACTCGTGCCTAGCGCATTTGCCCAGAGTGCGGGATGCCAGGTGACTTACACGCAGAGCTGGCAGGGCGGTAATGGCTTCGGTGCGAACATCGCGATTCAGAATACCGGACCTGCCATCACCAATGGCTGGACGCTGATCTTTACCTTCCCGAATGGTCAGCGTTTGCAAAACGGCTGGCCGGTTTCGTTTTCGCAGCCTGCGAACAGTTCGGAAGTCACGGTTGCGAGCAACGCATCGTGGAATCAAAGCATCGCAAGCGGCGCAACGTTCACGGTAGGTTTCAATGGAACGTTTAGCGGCACGAACGATGCGCCTACTTCGTTCACTTTGAATGGCGTGGCTTGCAACGGTGGCGGCGACACGAACACGCCTCCGATCGTCACGCTGTCGAGCCCCACCAGTGGGCAAACGTTTCCCGCGGGTTCTTCAGTGCAGCTCGCTGCGCAGGCGAGCGATCCAGGTGGATTAGTCGCTCGAGTGGAGTTTCGAATCGACGGTGCTTTAGTGAACACGGATACGAGTGCACCGTACTCGTTCAATGCAACCGGCCTGGCAGCAGGGACGCATACGGTGCAAGCCATCGCCTTCGACAACGGCACGCCTGCGCTCAGTACGACTAGCGCGTCCGTGTCGTTCACAATTCAAGGCTCGGTACAGCCATCGATCATTACAACGCCCACATCGCTGACACTGAGTGGCGGTGCGACCGGCACAGCGAGTGTGCGCTTGAACGTTGCGCCGTCGGGCAACGTCGTCGTGAATCTCACCCGATCCGGCAGCACTGCGATTTCGGTTGCGCCATCGTCGGTGACACTGACCACAAGCAATTGGCAGAGCGGTGTGAATGTCACGTTCACTGCGGCAACCGGAACAACCTCTGCAACCTCTACTTTCACCGCGGCGGCAACCGGTTATACCTCTGCAACGGTGACCGTGACGCGCAGCACTGTCGTCGTCAGCCGCGTCGACAATCCGTATGTGAACGCCGGTGTCTACAACAATCCGCTGTGGCGAGCGAACGCCGCCGCAGGCGGAGGCAGCGCGATAGCACACTTACCTACCGGTGTTTGGCTGGATCGCATCAGCGCGATCACCGGCAACGGCAGCCCCACGACGGGCAGCATGGGCTTGGTCGACCATCTCAATGAAGCGTTGATTCAAGATCAGGCAAATGGTGTCGATCCGTTCGTGATTCAGATCGTCATCTACAACTTGCCCGGACGAGACTGCTCAGCGCTGGCCTCTAACGGCGAGTTGGGGCCGAATGAGTTACCGCGCTACAAATTAGAGTACATCGACGTGATCGCGGAGATCTTCCGCCGCCCCGAGTACGCGAACTTGCGAATAGTGACCATCATCGAGATCGATTCGTTGCCGAACCTGGTCACTAACATCACGAGCCGCGAGACAGGAACGGCGGAGTGCGATGTGATGCTCGCGAATCGTGGTTACGTGGATGGCGTGGGCTATGCGCTTGCGACCTTCGGCGCGATTGCAAATGTCTATAACTACGTGGATGCCGGGCATCACGGCTGGCTTGGGTGGGACACCAACTTCGGCCCGTCCGTGGACATCATCGCCACTGCAGCAAACGCATCCGGCAGCACTCTGGCGAATGTGCATGGTTTCATCACGAACACGGCTAACACATCTGCATTGCAAGAACCGTACATCACCGTCGACAGCACGACGCGGCCTTCGCGTTGGATCGATTGGAATCAGTTCAACGACGAGCTCACGTACGCACAAGCTTTCAGGCAGCGTGCGGTCCAAGCGGGTTTCTCGGCCAACATCGGCATGTTGATCGACACGTCGCGTAATGGATGGGGTGGTGCCGCACGGCCAGCAGGTCCGAGCACGGCGAGCGATCTGAACACTCGCATCGACGAGTCGCGAGTGGATCGTCGCATTCACAAGGGCAACTGGTGCAATCCGAGCGGCGCTGGACTTGGCGAAAGACCACGTGCTGCGCCGGCTTCAGGCATCGATGCCTATGTTTGGATCAAGCCGCCGGGTGAGTCGGACGGCTCGAGCGAGTTCATCGAGAATGACGAAGGCAAGGGCTTCGATCGGATGTGCGATCCGACCTATGGAGGAAATCCGAGGAACAATAACAACATGACAGGTGCGTTGCCGAACGCGCCGATCTCAGGTCATTGGTTCCAAGCGCAGTTCGAGGAATTGCTGCGGAACGCGTATCCGCCGTTGTGAAACAAAGCCAAGAAGCCCCCTACCTAACCTTCCCCCGTAAACGGGGGAAGGGATCTTTCTTCTCTTCCTTTTGACCGCGCCGCGGCGCTTCCGATTCCCTCCCCTGCTTGCGGGGGCGCTCCGGTGCATCCATGCACCCCGCGGAATTCACACGTCCATGTGTATCAGAGGTTAGGGAGGGGGCCTCTTCTGCGTGAGCAGAAGGTTACCAAGCACGCGCCGCCTATTCCTCAACCAATCGCGAGGCGACTCTCCGGCTCTTCGTCTCGCGGTGATCGAAGATAAGACGCAAGTATCGAGCTCAATACCTCTCGGTCGATGGGCTTGGTCAGGTAGTCGTCCATCCCGGACGCCTTACACTCGAGATCTGCATCTTTCATTGCGTGCGCAGTGAGAGCAACGATTGGAATGCGTTCGCCATTGCGTTCGCGGCGGCGAATTTCCCGAGTGGCTTCGTAGCCATCCATCTCGGGCATCTGGCAATCCATCAGAATCAAGTTGTAGCGACCGGCTTCCCACGCGGCGACTGCTTCCCTGCCGTTGTTCGCAACGTCCACGGTATAGCCGAGTTTCTCGACCAGGCGTCGTGCGACTTTCTGATTTACCAGACCATCTTCGGCAATCAGCACTCGTTTGTTCGAAGGGGCACGATGCATGAGAATCTCATGGCGGGTAACGATCGGCTGAGATCGTGCATGCCACTCCTCGGCTTGGACGCCGAGCACTAATAGCAAACAGTCAGTCAGATCGCGTTGGCCGACAGGCTTGAGCAAGTAACCCGCGAAGCCCATTTCTCCGAAACGTCGACCATCTGCGTTTTGTCCGGAGGACGTGAGCATGATGAGCCGAGTCGAGCGCAACGTGGGATCCGCTACGATTTGCCGCCCCAACTCGGCGCCGTTCGTATCGGGCATGTCGTGATCGAGCAGCGCGATTTCGAACGGTCGACCTGAGTCTCGAGCCAGCTTCAGCTTCTGCATTGCCTCATCGGCCGAACGTGCGAATTGCGCGTCCATACCGCAGTATCGAAGCTGACCCATGAGGATCTTCAAATTCGTGGAGTTGTCGTCGACCGCGAGAATGCGGCGGCCACGAAGCTGAGCCGGTGTCAGCCGCTCGGTAGCAAGAGCATTCGCTTTTGCCGCCTTGAACTGGGTCGTGAACCAGAAAGTAGAGCCGACACCCAGCGTGCTCTCTACGCCGGTACGCCCGCCCATGAGTTGAACGAGCTGCCGCACGATCGATAGGCCCAAGCCCGTACCGCCGAAGCGCCGGGTTGTCGAGCTGTCGACCTGCACGAAGGGCTGGAACAACGAATTGATGCGATCCGGTGGGATGCCGATGCCGCTGTCGCGAACGTCGAAGCGGACCCGCACCACGGAATCATCTCGTTCGATGAGCTTTGCCTCGATGTTCACCTCACCTTTGGAAGTGAACTTGACGGCGTTGCCGGCCAGGTTCGTGATGACCTGACGCAGACGGCCAGGATCTCCGACGATGATTTCGGGCAACATCGGGTCGATCGATACTGTCAGCTCGATTTCCTTGGCGTGAGCCTGCACTGCGATCACGCGTGCCGTATCTTCGATCGTCGCGCGCAAGTCCATGTCGATGCACTCGAGCTCGAGCTTGCCCGCTTCAATCTTGGAGAAGTCCAAAATGTCATTGATGATGGTGAGGAGCGCCCGACCGCTCTCACGGATCGTGTCCGAGTAGTCGCGCTGAGTGACATCGAGTTCCGTCTCTAAAAGTAGCTCGGTCATGCCGATGACGCCGTTCATCGGCGTGCGTATCTCGTGGCTCATGTTCGCCAGGAAGTCGCTCTTCGCGCGGTTGGCGGATTCTGCTGCGTCGCGCGCGAGTCTCAAATCTTCTTCTGCGCGGACCCGCTCGGTAACATCGCGCCCGATTCCGACAAGGCCGATGAGCTTGCCGCTATCGTCTTTGATGGGAACCTTGGTCGTGAGCAAGACGATCTCGTTGCCCTGAGGATCGACACCTTTCTCCGCGCGATTGATCAGAGGCTCGCCGGACTGCAGCACCGTTCGTTCGTCTTGGAAGTACGCCTCGGCGATCTCTTGATCATAGAAATCCGAGTCGCTCTTTCCGACCAGTCCTGCTGTGTCGCTCCCCATCTGGCGAGCGACGGCCGCATTCGCCACCACGAAGCGGCAATCGGCATCTTTGGCGTAGATGAGATCCGGCACGTTGTCGATCAATGTGCGTAGGATCTGCCGATCGCGAACCAACATGGCCTCGGACTGAATAAGCTTCGAGATGCGCGATGTGTAAACGCGACGCATCGCCCACAGCGCGAGCGCTGCTGCAATCGACACTGCTAACACGAGCCAGTATGAGGACAATTCAACTCCCGGTCTTGGGCATCCAGCCGGCAATACTCTGCGATGCTGACGATTCTCTGCATCGGTCCGCGAAGCTACAAGCAATCGCATCACGAAGCCCGCGGAACCGAGCGTTATTCGCGCACCAAAGTGTGCGTTTGTGATACCGATAACATTCTCGTGGCGATCCTTTCAGGGAACTGCCTAACAGGCGCGGGCATAACGAGGCGAGGTGTTGAGCATCCGCTCTACCACGCGGTGAGTCAGTGCGAGCTGCGTCACGTTTCAGGGGCGTAGACACATCCTGCGCGCTATTGGGATGTTGATCCATCGCGCGTGACGCGAGCACCGCCAGTGGCTAATCTAGTGTCGGAAAGGTGTTGTGCTTGTCTTGAGTTTCAACCTGCCGAGAATGGATGCCGCATGACTGTGCTTCGTCTTGCAGTTTTGTCGATCGCAATCGCCCTCTCGGCATGTTCGACGGCACCCAGATCGGTGCCTGCGACCCCGGAGAACATTCCTCCATCGGCTGGGCTCAGCGGTAATTGGCTGCTCACCGTGGAAAGCCCCATGGGTCGCGACGAGGTCGAAACCACATTCGAGCAATCAGGTCACCGGCTGGGCGGCTTCATGAAGAGCGCAGGAACAAATGTGCCGATCGAAGGCACGTTAGAAGGAAAATCAGTGAATTTCGGCATGAGCCTCGAAGTCAGAGGTCAGCCGCTCAAGTTCGATTACGTTGGCACCGTCGAAGGCGACACGATGTCGGGTACTGTGCAATTCGGCCCGATGGGCACCGGAAAATTCTCGGGGGTGAGAAAGCTGGGTAACTAACTCCTCAGGCATCGAGCTGGAACCCGTCGAACCTGGGGATTGGCGGATCGTGATTAGCGGGTCGCGGGTAGCAAGAGAAGATCGGAGGGACTGCCTGCATCGCCTCGTCTTACGATCCGCTAGTCACGAATCACGAGTCACTACTTCTTCTTGCTCGCCTTCTTTTTGCCGCTGGATTTCTTCTTTCGGCTTCCCGCTTTCTTCTTCGGAACCTTCGCGCCTGAACGCCGCGCTTCAGACAGCCCAATGGCTATTGCCTGCTTGCGGCTAGTCACCTTTTTTCCGGATCGCCCGCTCTTGAGCTTGCCGCGCTTACGCTCGTGCATTGCTCTTTCGACCTTTTTGGATGCTTTCTTACTGTAACGTCGAGCCATGACGGTCTCCTTCGTTGCGGTTAGTCCGCCTGCGCAACGCGCTGTCAGTAGAGGGGGTTCCGAAGGGGGGTGATGAGGTGATGAAGTGATAAAGTGATAAAGTGATAAAGACAGAAGCTCTGGTCTCTGTTCTGACGACATCACCTCATCACTACATCACCTCACCACCATAAATAAGGTAGTCCCTTCGCTCCTCGCGCCACGCTTTCTCGTCGGCTTTTGCCATTGCATCTAGATCGGCGGGCGTCGATGCGCTGTCGTCTACCCACATACGCAGCAGGTCGCTGCCGTTGATGACATCGATGGCGAGACGATTGGTTTCATATTCATAGGGAAAGTCGCGCCACAATGGGTATTCAGGTTGTAGGTGACGCAATGCCTTGAATGCTAGCGACTGCAGCCGCCAAGGTTTGAACGCGGAGTGCTCGTAGCTGTCGTCTTCGACGTGGATTTGTACACCTGAACAGAGCTTGCCGACGTGTTTGTGAAACGTCGGTTCGAACCAGCACTCACGAAGCCGGCAACCCGCGAGCCACTCAGGCGCGAGCGCATGCATCTCACTCAATAGTGCGCGTGCATCGATGTCCGGTGCACCGAATAATTCGAGTGGGCGAGTCGTTCCGCGCCCCTCGGAAAGCGTCGTACCCTCGAGCATGACTGTGCCGGCATAGCATCTGGCCATCCACAGATTGGGCGCATTGGGGCTCGGGTTGATCCACGTGCGCTCGCCCAGCGGCCAGCCATATCCAGGTCTCTGTTCAGGCTGCCAATCGATCATCTCGATGACGCGGTAATCCAGATCGAGCTTCAGTGTCCGCACGAACCAATGCGCTAATTCTCCGAGCGTCAGGCCGTGACGCATCGGCAATGCTCCTGCGCCGACGAAGCTTTCCCAACCTGGTCGCAGCCGCAACCCTTCGATGGGTCGGCCCACCGGGTTAGGGCGATCCAGGATCCACACTTCCTTTTGATGGCCCGCTGCAGCTTCGAGCACATATCGTAAGGTCGTGATGAATGTATAGATGCGGCAGCCAAGATCCTGCAGGTCGACGAGCAATACGTCGAAAGCTTCCATCATCGCGGATGTGGGGCGTCGCACTTCGCCGTATAGACTGAATATCGGAATGCCGTGCACAGGGTCATGGAAGGTCGGCGATTCGATCATGTTGTCTTGCTTATCGCCACGCAAGCCATGCTGCGGGCCGAATGCCGCGCTCGGTTTGATGCCGCTGGCCGCAAGAGCATCGAGCGAATGCGTCAAGCCCCGCGTGACCGATGCGGGATGGGCGAGCAAAGCGACGCGCCGCCCATCGAGTTGGGCGCGCAGCGTTCCATCCTCGAGCAACCGATCGATCCCAAACTTCATGTCTGAGCTCCGGTGCCTGGCAGCAACAGAGAACAGGCATCGCGATGATGAAAATCCGGCTTGGAGCTTGGATGACGCACGGCCCAGTACGATTTGCGCCCGTTACGATCCTCGATCACCGCCGAGGCACCGACCCTCATATCGTTGGCGGCAAATGCTCTCAGTGCCTTCAAGTCGAATGCCACCTCGATGTCCATGACGCGCGCCATGCTCTCGTCGTGATAGATCTTCGGTATGGATGGCAGCGCCAGGTCTTTCATTCCGGTTCGATAGTCATCGAAACGATACGCCGCCCATTGAGTCGAGGGTGAAATGTTGAGCTCGAAGTAAGTTTGCGAATCGACAGGTCGAAAAAAGACCTCGAAGCAAGTGTGCTCCCATAGGTTTTCGGTCCGCTCGGGCGGACTCGGCGCGGGAATGAGTATCTTCTCCACATCGCCGGTGATGACGAAGCCGACAACCAACCCTCGCGGATCGCTGCGCTGCACGACCACTTCGAAGGATTCGATGAAGGGGCAGGGCGTAGTCGGATGAGCAATCAACGTGGCGCGCATGTTGAAACCGATGATTGAGGTGATGCGGTTATAACGATAGAGCACGAGCTAGCGAATCATCCCCGAGAGACCCCTCGGTAGTCATCACTTTATCACCTTACGACCTCGTCACTGGTTCCTCTCACCCCTTGGCCATCGAAGCGGCTTTCGCTTCCAATTCGCTCCAACGCTCGAACTTTTCGGCGAGCTGACGCTCGAGTTGCTCGGCGAGTTGCAGGTCGGCTTTGATTTGAGCTTGGCCCTGTTTGTGATACTCCCCGCCACTCATCCGCTGGTTGAGATCCCGCTGCTGCTGCTCGAGTTGCTCGATCTGAAGTGGCAGCTCGGTGAGCTCGCGCGTTTCTTTGAAGTTTAGCTTCGCGGGCGCGCCAACCCTGGGAGCGGCGGTCTTGGCGTCTGCTTTCGGCTTCGCAGCGACCTCAGTGGGACGAGGGCGTTGCGCGAGCCAGTCGCTGTATCCGCCGACATAGTCTTGCCATTTACCGTTGCCTTCGGCGACCAGCGTTTGCGTCACTACGTTATCGATGAACGTGCGGTCATGGCTGACGAGTAAGAGTGTCCCGGTGTACGTCTGCAATGTGTCTTCCAGGAGCTCCAGCGATTCGATATCCAAATCGTTCGTCGGTTCGTCCATCACGAGCACGTTCGCCGGTCGCGCGAATAAGCGAGCAAGCAGCAGCCGATTGCGTTCTCCTCCGGAGAGTGCCCGCACCGGAGAGTTCGCGCGCTGAGGCGGAAACAGGAAATCCGCCAGGTATGTCATCACGTGTTTGCGTTCGCTGCCGATCTCGATCCAATCCGAACCAGGGCTAATCGTTTGGACGACGGATTTTTCCGGATCGAGTTGTTCGCGCATCTGATCGAAATAGGCCACTTGAACGTTGGTGCCGAGGCGTATCGAACCGGCATCCGGTTCGAGCTGCCCGAGGATCAATTTGATCAGTGTGGATTTGCCTGCTCCGTTCGCACCGATGAAGCCCCATCGGTCGCCTCGTTGAACGCGCAGCGACAGGTCGCGAATGATTGCGCGTGAGCCGAAGGATTTCGAAACGGCCTCGAGCTCTGCGACGAGCTTTCCAGAGCGCTCGCCGGAGTCCAGGGAGAGCTTTACATTGCCCATGCGTTCTCGCCGGGCGGCACGCTGTTCACGCAATGCCTGCAACCGCCGAACCCTGCCTTCATTACGTGTTCGTCGCGCTTCCACGCCCTTGCGAATCCAGACTTCCTCTTGTGCCCAAAACTTGTCGAACTTGCGATTAACGGTCGCTTCCGCCGCGAGCTGCTCGGCTTTGCGCGTTTCGTAGGTCGCGAAATTCCCGGGGTAGGAACGCAGCAGGCCTCGATCCAACTCGACGATGCGCGTGGCGACGCGATCAAGGAAGGCGCGATCATGCGTAATGATGATGGCTGAGGGCCCTTTCAGCAGTAGGTCTTCGAGTCCCGTGATCCCCTCGATATCCAGATGGTTCGTCGGCTCATCGAGCAGCAGCAGATTCGGTTGCATGGCTAGCGCTAACGCCAACGCCGCTCGTTTGCGCTCACCGCCGGATGAGGACTCCGGATCGCGATCGGCTGCCACCTGCAATCGATGCAAGTATTCGTTCAGGCGCGCGTCCAAACGCCACCGTTCGCGTTCGTCCGAGATCTCATCGAAACCCGCGCGAATGTTGAGGCTCTGGCGTACCGTCGCGGCGACAGGCAGCTCGGGTTCTTGCTCCACGAATACGATCTTGAGCCCGTCCTGACGTGCGATCTCACCCTCATCCAGACTCGACAAACCAGCGATGACCTTCAGAAGAGAAGATTTCCCGGTCCCGTTGCGGCCGATCAAGCCAACGCGCTCGTCTGATTCGATGGAAAACTGAGCGCAATCGAGCAACGGATGCAATCCGTACGCAAGCTCGGCATTTCGAAGGGTCAGCAGTGGCATTGAAGCATCGAAGTTGCGAAGGAAGGTGCCGATTGTCGCTTATTCGCGAGGCTTGATGCGAGCAATCGCATACTGTCCGAATTGTCCGCGGTGGGGACGCTCCTCGTCTTCGAGGAGTGTCCCCTAATAAATGAGCATCGCCGAACTGTTTTGAAATCGCGCCGAGGCGTTGCAACCTTTCGAGCGAAGGTCGCATCTCAAGGTCATGACGCATCGATCCCGATGCGCGAACTTGAAGAGGACACCCAGCCATGGAAAAGATCGAAGATATGCCAATTGCAGCGCGACAGGTCGTATGCATGATTCTCGCGGCGTTCATCGTCGGTGCAGCGCTCACGCTCGGATCGTTTAGTGCAAATGCTGAGCTCAACAGTGCGCAGCGCGCGCAAGTCATCGTCGAGGTAGCATGAGCGGTGCAGTGATGAAGGTGACGAAAGTGATGCAAGTGATGCAAGTGATATAGGTAAGACCAGTCGGCGCTTCGATAATCTTGCCGTCACCCGTCACCCGTCAACGTAACGGAACAGCCCTCCCCAACGTGCGTTAACAAGACTCCTTCAGCAGGAGTCTTGTCATGCCGCCACACTCACCCAGTCGCTCAAGTCCGCCCGATGAGCGGCATGCGTCGCAATCCGTCGACACGCGATCGCCCCCGGATACCGAGTTCGCTGAGGATGCTCCGCAGGATCGAGCGCGAACGTACGCTGAACGACCTCACGGTTGGGGTGGCTTCGAGTCGAACTACGACATTGCGAGCCCCGGTGCTCGCCGCCTGGACGATTCGCAGGTTCCTGAACATGTAGGCAAAGGACCGAAGGGGTATTCGCGAAGCGATGAGCGTACTCGCGAGCTGATCTGCGAGTCCTTGATGCACGACCCTCGAATCGATGCGCGCGACGTGGAAGTTAGTGTGCGCGCTGGCGAGCTTACGTTCAGCGGCAGTGTTCCCGATCGTTGGACCAAATATGCGATCGAAGAGCTCTCGGAGCGCTATGTCAGCGCCGATCGCATCCGCAACGAGCTCAGAATCGAACGACGCGACAATCAGTCGCCTTGGGCCGAATCGGAGTGGCCGATCGGTTCATAGGACTCGCGGCATTCGTTGTGCATGTTCGCGCGTAACGAAGTAACACCCAAGCATCGTTTCGTGCGGGGCTTTTTACTCCTATCGGAATCTGGCTGTAGACTGCGGACTGAAGACTACAGACTCACCCTCTTCTCCCATGCGCATCGCTAAACCGCTACTTCTAATCACGACTCCGATCGGTGTAGCCATTGGACTGTACGAGGCGTGGCGTCTTGCGGGAGGGCTCGTTATTTTGATGGTGGCGCTGTTGAGCCTCGTCTCGGTGGCGATGTTCTCGGTGGTGCGGACGATCAGGCGAGAGCGAAAGGAAGAGGAGGCGCGGCAGCGCGGTGCCGAGACCAATCAATAAGCACTTGCACAATTGAACCAAATTCGTCGCCTCGAGCACTCACACGTTTGCGGCAGGGCCGGTGTGGATTGGGGTTGTTCGTCCGGGGGGCTGCGCAAACAGGCACGCTATCCAGAGTATGCCCTTCCAGGATAGAGTGGCTTATCCGATTCGTCGATTTGGTGGTCGTCGATTTAGTGG
>JAICPY010000213.1 GCA_025929585.1 Steroidobacter sp. | reverse complement strand
TACTGGAAATACAACACCTCCCAAGGCCAGGACAGCTCTGGGCTGGTCGTCGAAAACCGGGAATGGTAGGCGGATGGAAGCGGTTAGCGGTTGGCGGTTAGCGGTTAGAATCGGAAAAGCTGAACGGTTCGCTTGGGCCCGTGCCGAGCTTGGCGCTGCGTCCCCTCTGACTAACCATTGACCGCTAACCGCTTTGCCTGGTGAACTGGGCATTTGCCGCCCCCGGCGCTACGATCTCCCTTCTTAACTAACCGCTAACCGCTAACCGCCAACCGCTTCCCTCCCATGTCTCCCCTCTCCAAAATCGTGATTGTCGGCGGTGGCTCCGCGGGGTGGCTGGCGGCAGCGATGCTGCGGCAGCATCTGAAGGCGGAGCTGTGCGAGATCGAGCTCATCGAATCCGCCGAGCTCGGTACGATCGGCATCGGCGAATCGACCGTGCCGCCGTTTGTCGGCCTCATCCAACGCTTGGGGATCGACGAGCGGGAATTCATCCGCGCGACCGATGCCACCTACAAACTCGGGATTCAGTTCGCCGGTTGGCATCGACGGACGGACACGTACTTCCATCCCTTTGGCGTGATCGGCAAGCCGATCGATACTCACGAGTTCTACCAGTGCTGGCTGAAGGTGCGCGCAGCCGGCGACTGTTCATCGCTGCAAGACTTTTCTCCTTGCAGTGTCATGGCCGAGAGTGGTCGGTTCTTTCCGCCGACCAAGGCGCGCAACACACCGATTGGCGGTGCGAATTATGCGCTGCATGTCGATGCAAGCCTCGTTGCGCGCTTCCTGCGTCAGTACGCCGAAGCTCGTGGCTTGAAGCGCACGGAAGGACGCGTGACTTGCGTCAAGCAACGCGAGAGCGGTTTCATCAAGAGCGTCGTGCTGGCGGACGGTCGAGAAATCGATGGCGACTTTTTCATCGACTGCACCGGCTTCAAATCTTTGCTCATCGAGCAGACCTTGCACTCCGGCTTCGTCGACTGGTCGCAATTTCTTCCTTGCGATCGAGCGATCGCAATCAAGACAGAGCACGACGGACCGGTGCAGCCGTACACGAAGGCAATTGCGCAAGCGGCCGGTTGGAGTTGGCGCATTCCGCTGCAGCATCGGCTCGGCCAGGGCTACGTTTATTCGAGCCGCTTCTCGAGCGATGCGGACGCGAGGTCGACGCTGATACGGAACATCGGCAGCCCTTGCCTGGAAGAGCCTAGACTCATCCCGTTTCAAACTGGACACCGGCGCCACATCTGGAAACAGAATTGCCTGTCATTGGGACTTGCAGCCGGATTCATCGAGCCGTTAGAGGCGACTGCGATTCATCTGATCGCGCGCGGTATGGAATTCTTCTTGCGCTACTTTCCTGATCGCAACTGCGATCCATCTCTGGTTCGCGAATACAACCGCCGCATGGTCGCTGACTACGAAGAGATTCGCGACTTCGTCGTCCTGCACTACAGCGCAACGCAACGCGATGACTGCGCATTCTGGCGCTGGTGCAAAGAGATGACCTTGCCTGATTCTCTTCAGGAACGGATCGAATTGTTCGCGCACAATGGCGCTTTGCGAGAAGGCGTGGATGAGTTGTTTCGCAGCTCGAGCTGGCAATCCGTTTTCGAAGGCATGGGCATCAAACCTTCGACCTATTCCCATCGCGTCGATAGTTTGGCATCAGAGCACATTGCCGCATCTCTTCGCCGCGCGAGATCCGCCATCCGCGGAATGGTCGAGCATCTGCCGACACACGAGGAATTTCTGAAGAGCCAGCGCGGCGTATCTTTAGATTGAGAGGTCGCTTCGTTCGAGCGGCGGCGAGCTTAGAAGAAATCTCTTGCGGCTACGAAGAAGCGGCATCGCTCAAGAAGCCCCTGCCTCGTCGAAGAAGTCCCCTCCCTACCCTCTCGTAAACGGGGGAGGGAATCCGACAGACCTGCCCTCGCGCGCGAGGGAATTGGATGGGGAAAAAGAAGCTCCTCTCGCCCGCTGTCAGAATAGGTGTCGCTCCCAAAGCGAGAGGAAATCCATTCCTATTCCCTCCCCCGCTTGCGGGAAGGCTAACGAGGGGGCACTCCTATTCCCTCCCCTGCTTGCGGGGGAGGGTTAGGGAGGGGGCATCTGAGGGGGCATCTGAGCGGGCAACTTAAGACCGCTAGCCCAACAATATGGAGACCATCCTTAGTCCGCCTTCCGAGAGCCATCGATGGCTCATTGCGGGACCTATAGACCGGAGCATCCCTTCAACCACCGTTCACCGCTTGATTAAATACTCGCGCGAAAGCTCCTTCGCATCGCGCGATACGACAAAAGCAGAATCAATGATGAGTACAGGCATGAGCACGACCGAGGTTTTTCTGATCGCGATGGTCATTATCTTCTCAGTCCCTTATCTGATTTGGCGGCTCGGCAAGACGGACTATTACGCGCCGCTGGTGGTCGTTCAGATTCTCGCGGGCATCATGCTCGGTCCGGGAGTTCTAGGTGCTGCCTATCCGGAGTACTACGAGTTTGTGTTCACGCCAGCGGTCGTTCAGTCATTGAACGGAATCGCGTGGTGGGCAGTGATGATCTTCGTTTGGATCGCAGGCATCGAGCTGGATCTCGGCGCAGTTTGGAAGCATCGACGAGAGACGACGATTACAGCGGGACTCGCGCTAGGCGTTCCACTGCTGCTGGGCTGCGCCGCTGCTCTGACGATGGCAAGTCACGCCGGATGGATGGGTGCAGCGGCGCAACCGTGGCAGTTCGTCCTTGGAATCGGAATGGCGTGCGCAGTGACCGCTTTGCCGGTTTTGATCCTGCTGATGGAAAAGCTCGAGCTGCTCCGCCAGCCAATGGGCCAACGCATATTGCGTTACGCGAGCTTGGATGACGTCGCGATTTGGGCCGTACTCGCGCTGATTCTGATGGATTGGACTCGCGTCGGTCGGCAAGTCGCCTTCCTCTTCGCGTTCGCGATCGCCGCGTTCTTGTTTCGTAAACTACTGGCGCGTATTCCGGAGAGCGATCGCTGGTATGTGGGACTGGTGTGGCTCGCGCTGTGCGGATTGGGCGCCGATTGGTGCGGGCTGCACTACATGGTCGGCGCGTTTCTGTCGGGTGCTGTCATAGATAGCCACTGGTTCAACCAACGCCACATGGATCAGCTCCGCCATCATCTATTGATCTTCGTCATGCCGGTCTACTTTCTCAGCATGGGATTGCGAACGGCCTGGAGCATGGCCGGATCGACCGTGTTCCTCGCTGCCGGACTCCTGCTCGTTGTGTCGGTGGCAGGCAAACTAATCGGAACGCATTTGGCGGGGCGGATTCTGAAATGGCAACCCGGGGAAGCATCGCTCATCGGCTGGCTGCTGCAAACCAAGGCACTGGTCATGATCGTTTTCGTCAACGTGCTGCTCGACAAACAACTCATCACCAGCGCGACATTCACCGCATTGCTATTGATGGCCGTCGGCAGCACGATGCTCACCGTGCCCTTCGTCGCGCCGACGTTGCAACGAATGCGGAATGTTCTGTTTCGCTCCGCCTAACGGCACGCTGAAAGAGAGAGCACTATCCGGCGAGGCTTTGCCGGGTGCGCTTCGCAACATTCCTCGACTCCTTGGCGAGTGCCGGGAGGAGATCGAGGAACCGAAGAATCTCCCGCTTGTAGTCGGCAGCTAAGCGGCATACGGTCGCATGCGTATGCAAGTTCGTGCTGTACTCCCACAGCATGTGCAAGCTGCCGCCTTTGATCTGCCCGACGACCATGAATGTGCGGTTGCGGCTGTCCATCGGACTATTCGATACGACAGGGATGTACTCTCTGAGCTTGGAGAGCGCGATAGTGTTGTGAGAATCGTCGGCGTGACGACCCATCAACGCATCGAATCCGCCGAAATAGTTGAACCATACCTGGGGGGCCGGCAAAGCATTCGCCCTAGCCGCGATGTCCTCGCGCTCGCAGGCGTGCTGCAGCATTAGCAAGCCTGCGCCCTTCAACGACATGCTTTCCATTTGAGCTTGCATGTGCGCGAGCTCGCGCAACTCATCCCCAGCGAGAGAGCCTTCCAACACTACGCAGCGCCTGCTGGAAATCGCCGCCACAGTACGCGAAAAATTTAGACCTAGAAGCTGGCCCAGCATCTTGCGGCCCGGATCATGTACTTGGACCGCGCCCGCCTTACCTCCGCTCCAACGCATCAGCACTCTAACCAACGCGATCGTCAGAAAATCGGTGGTCGATATCCGCAGGTACCGTGGGACTTGCGATTGAATGGCTTTCGTCTCGGCAAGTTCGAATCGTTCGATGACTCCGTACGAAGATGCGCAAACATTGAGCTCCGGTGTATCGTTCTCGGGAAAGTCTAACGGCAATGCTGCTTGCTCGTGCCACGGCAATGCCTCCCATCGATCGATCTGCGAACAAAAAGCATCCGAGCTCGTCAGTGCGCTGTACTTCGGCGCCCACAGATCGATCGGCAACGTATTGCGCAGGCTCGGTTCCACACCAGCGGAAAACTCTTCGTATGTCTTGAAAAAATCCTCCATGACGATGGTCAGCGAGATCCCATCGGCGATGAAGTGACTCAACGTGACCAGCAGCTTTTGAACTCCTTCGCTGTCTTCGACTATGGCAGCGCAAGCTAATGGGCCGTTCTCGACCGAGATATTTCCTTGCAGACGTTCCAATACCCCGGAAAGTTGTGCTGCGATCTCGGGCGCCGACCATGCGAAAGCCAATCTCTCAGTAAAGATCATGCGTTGATCGACATCGGCGCTGATCTGCTGTCGCCACGTTCCATGCGCAAACTCGAAGCGGGCACGCAACGCGTCGTGACAGAGCACCACATGCTCCATCGTTCGCTGCGCCACTTCGACACTCATCGAATCTCGTAGATCGAAAACACAGTTGATGAAAAATTTGCCCTTGCAAGAATGCAGAGCGGTGCGTTGATCGACCGTCATCGCTGCAGGACCGGAATATCTCGGCCGCAGAAACGACTGCTGCGCTGGCAGTGCGGAATGCTCGATCGAGTATGACGGCGCAGTATCTAGATGCCCACTGAGACGCGTTGCTTGATCGTGCCCGGGGGATGCCTGCACTTTATCCGCGTGCACCACATTGCGTTCGTAGCGATTCGACCTTCCGTTGTTCACGCTCGATCTTCCTGGTCCTTGAGCCAAAATTTAAGCAGCTCGTCTGTCACCCGCATACACGAGCGGCATCCGAATGCCCGTTAACACGCATGCCACGTTATGCGTCTTATAAGTCATGCCGTTGTCTTTTAGAAGCGGATCGGGGTGTGATTACCCAATGCCTTGCTATAGAAATCTCAAGAAACACGCGGCCCACACGGTCTAGCGGTCTTCCGCAAAATCGGTGAACATCCTGTCGGAGCGGC
>JAICPY010000293.1 GCA_025929585.1 Steroidobacter sp. | reverse complement strand
GATGATTGCGCGGAGTTCGCCTACGGGCATATCGCCCTAGCCGCTGATTCGCTCACCAAAGAATGTGGTGGCATATCGCATTTCAGCGGGATTACCGACAAAGAATGTAACCTGCCCCTCACCGTAACTACGCTCCTCCTTTGGATCGAAGCTGCAGTGCCGAAACTCGTCGCCCACTTTGTAATAGAAGCGGACACCTGGGGAGTGCTTTAGAACCTCTCTGAGAACGCACTTCCCGCGACTTCCGTCCACTTCGTGCATAGAAATGGTGATCACGCTCGAAATCTTGACCATTTCTTCGGGCGGTAGCCCGTGAAGTTGCTGGAACTCCTGTGCGACTTCCGGTGGTGGCCCTGAACCTCTCAACTCACTAGATGCAACCGGGACCGATGAGCTGAAGAACGGGAGGTATGCGCTGAAGTAGAACGCCACGCTGATTCCAACGAGAAATACTAGTGCCCAAACGGCAAGCGTCAATCGTTTGATCGCGCGGACCAGAGGGCCTGACTGAGAAGTTTCCATGAGCCACCTAACGATTGAGCTGAGCGGCGCGCACGCCGGTGTATGAGCTTGGCACTTTATCCCCCACGCGTCCGCTCCAATGATGAGATGGACTCCTCCTGCCGAGGCGATTCGGCATCGATGTGCCAAGCTGTATGTGCTGCATCAGCTAGCCCCAACAAGAGGAGTCCCCCATGGATGCTACGACTGTCGGTGTCGACCTGGCAAAGAACGTGTTCGAGATCGCCTTGGCCGATGAGCGCGGACATATTTTCGATCGCCAACGCCTGACCCGCGCCCGGTTCGATCGCTTCTTCGGCAACCGCCCCGCCTGCCGCATCGTCATGGAGGCTTGTGGCTCGGCCCATCACCACGCCCGGCGCCTTCGCGATCAGGGGCACGAGGTCTGTCTACTGCCGGCGCAATACGCCCGGGCTTACGTCCGGCGTAACAAGACCGATGCCGCAGACGCGGCAGCTCTCATCGAGGCCGCTCGCTGCCCGGACATCCGGCCGGTGCCGATCAAGTCAGTCAATCAGCAGGCCTTGCAGCAACTGCATCGCTTGCGCTCGCAGTGGATGGGTACACGCACTTCGCGCTTGAACTTCCTGCGCGGATGCCTGCGAGAGTTCGGCGTCAGCGTCCCGCTCGGACCCATGCACGCGATCGGAGCGGTTCGCGATGCGCTGGCGGATGTCGCCAGCCCCGTGCCCACGCTGCTGCACTCAAGCCTGCTCGAGTTGCTCAACGAGATCGACTCGCTCGAGCAGCGTTGCAAGCAGCTCGACCGCGAGCTCAAGCGGCTTCACGAGCACGACCCTGTTATCGACAGATTGCTCAAGATCCCAGGCGTTGGCGATCTCACTGCAACCGCACTGCGTGCCTCGGTGGTCGACATCCAGCGCTTCCCATCGGGAAGGCACTTCGCAAGCTACTTGGGCCTCACCTCTCGAGAGCACTCATCCGGAGAACGTCGACGCTTGGGGCGCATCAGCAAACAAGGCGATCCTTATCTCAGGACCTTGCTCATCCATGGCGCGAGGTCCGTACTGCTCGCGGCGCGATCCGCGCAGCGTCGCGGACTCACGCTCGATCGGCTACGCACCTGGGCGCTCGATTTGCAAGAACGACGCGGTCACAACAAGGCCACGGTCGCTCTGGCCAACAAGCTCGCCCGCATCGTGTGGGCCACCTGGCGTCACGAGCGCGACTTCACGAGCCATCCCTAACCACTTCTCCAGCGGCACCTTCATCCATTCATGCAGGAGCGGAACAGCCGCCGGCGCGGATAAGCCGATAACACCTCTGGTCTCTTAGACCCTTCCAGTGATTGGCTCCGCGTCGGCGACTCTCATGATGTCCAGGGCAGCAATGCTTGCCCATCAACAGGACGGATACACGAATGCAGCCGCAGCTCGCTCGACTGGAATGAAGAGATCAGATCACGCTACTTGACGGAGGAGTCCATACACGAGGTGTTAG
>JAICPY010000017.1 GCA_025929585.1 Steroidobacter sp. | reverse complement strand
TCCCATGAAACAACTATTGCGAGGCGAAGCGCTACGCGTGTTCGAAGATTGGCAAGCGAAATCCGACAAAGTCGAATACTAGATGTGAATGCCTCGGCGTGAATGCGGCTTAGTCCGGTGGCCGGTAGACTATTGACGGTTGACAGGCCTAGTTGTCTGACTGCTCTTCGCTACTCTCGCGAGGGGCCGGAGATTTATGGTGCGTCAGGCGATATTTCTCCACGCGTTTTCGAATTCGCTGCGCAGCTGCTCTGCCTGCTCCATGTATCGCGTAGAGAAATGAAACGGAATCGCGGTTTTTACGCCGGCATCCTTTGCAATTTTGCCGGCTTGAGCCGCAGTCAAATGCGCTTTACGAATCGCATGCTCGATGTCTTGCTCCAAGAACACGCTTTCGATGAAAAGCACTTCGACCCCTCTGACGAAATCGATCAGCCGTTGAGTATTCTCCTCGTGACCCGCAACGTCCGTTACATAGGCCACGCGCTCACCCGGCACGAACTCCAGGACACGCTGCTTCAGCAGGCCGAGCTCGAAGATTTCCTCGTGGCTGCCTTCACGAGTTCGCCAATGCACGCGTACGGGAGTGTGCTCCGGCGCCGCTTCGCGTGTAAGTCGCTTCAGTTCGGTCAACCAATTGCCCGTGGGCAAGCCCAATTCTTCGAGCCGATTCTTCCAGACGTTGATGTGCGTCGCTTCTTCGAAGCGGAAGGCAAGCGAAGGGAGCCCATGATGATCGAGCATGGCGGCGCGCACGGTGAAATGCGGCTCCTGCAACAGCAAACCTTCCTTCGACGTGAGATCCTCCATTTGCTCGCGCTCGAAGCGACGCTTACTGCTAAATCTCGCGCGACGAATGCGTCCATTCTCGTGCAGCTCATGAGCCTGGACGAGGAACTCCGTTCGATAGTTTTCCACTAGATTCCAGGTGTACGCAGCGAGCTTGTGGCCGACTTGCTCGATAAAATGCGGCGGACCGTAAAGCCTCACCCCCGTGTCACGGCCTAAGCACACACGTAGCAGGTGATCGAAACCCGCAAAGTGATCCATGTGTGTATGAGACACGAACACGTCGCTTACTCGAAGGAGCTTGCGTGTCGAAAGTGCCGTGATATCACCGATGTCGAACAGCAGAGCACGACGCTCGAACTTCAAATCCAGGTACAGACCAGGATCGCCGAAAGCGCGATTGACGAGCTGTGCGCTGAAGATGGGACGCATTTCTGAAGAGAAGTGACGGGGTGACGGGGTGACGAAGTCAGAACGAATCAGGAAGGCTGTTGGCTCCCACGACATTGGACCGGGCAGCAGCGAATCATCAGCGCGTTTCTGACGTCGTCTCTCCGTCACCTCGTCACCCCGTCACCTCACATCACCTCAGCGCCTGATCCAAATCCTCCAGAATGTCCTCGATGTCTTCGATTCCGACCGATAGTCGGATCGCCTCGGGCGCCACGCCGACTCTGCGCTGTTCCTCCTCGGTGAGTTGGCGGTGCGTAGTCGATGCAGGATGACAGGCGAGCGATTTGGCATCGCCGATGTTCACCAGGCGCTTGAACAGTTTCAGCGCGTCGTAGAACTTCACGCCCGCATCGAAACCGCCCTTCACTCCGAAGGTAAGAATGCCCGAAGCTCGGCCCGCCATATATTTCTGCGCAAGCGCATAGTGAGGATGGTTGTTCAATCCTGCATAGCTGACCCACTGCACGGATTTGTGCTCGCTCAAGTATTCCGCGACGCGCTGAGTGTTCGTGCAATGGCGCTCCATTCGTAACGGCAACGTTTCGATGCCTTGCAAGAGTTGAAACGCATTGAATGGTGAGAGCGCCGAGCCAGTGTTCCGCAAAGGTACGGTTCGCGCACGTCCGATGTAAGCGGCAGGTCCGAGGGCGTCCACGTACACGACGCCGTGATAGGAAGCTTCCGGTTCGTTGAACATCGGATAGCGCTCCTTGTACTCGGCCCAAGGGAATGCGCCTGAGTCCACGAGAACGCCTCCCAGCGTCGTGCCGTGACCGCCCATATATTTGGTGGCCGAGTGAACGACGATGTCAGCTCCATATTGGAAGGGTTTCAGCAGCGCAGGTGTCGCCACGGTATTGTCGACGATCGTGGCAATGCCATGACTGCGAGCCATCTTTGTGACGGCCTCGATGTCCACGATGTTGCCTGCCGGATTACCGATCGTTTCGAAGAACACTGCCTTGGTCTTGCGATCGATCAGCTTCTCGAGGTCTGCGGCCGAATCCCCCGCCGCGAATCGCACGTCGATGCCTAGTTTCGGCAGCATGTGAGCGAATAGCGTGTACGTTCCGCCGTACAGTTGAGGCGTCGTAACGATATTGTCGCCCGCCTGCGCGAGATTCAGGATGGAATAATTGATCGCGGCGCTGCCGGCCGAGAGAGCCAGGCTAGCCACTCCACCCTCCAACATCGCGACCCGCTTCTCGAGCACATCGCAAGTTGGATTCATAATTCGAGTGTAGATATTCCCCGGTACCGCGAGGTTGAACAGATCAGCGCCGTGCTGTGCGCTGTCGAACTCGAACGCCACCGTTTGATAGATCGGTGCCGCAACCGACCGAGTCGTCGGATCGGTTTCATAACCCCCATGAACCGCAATGGTTTGGTCTTTCATCAGCTTGTCTCGTCAAGAATGGCGGAATGCGAAAGTGTGGTGCGGCCCGGCAGTAAAAGCCAGGCTCGCGGGCTGAGCCGTCTCGGGCCGCGAGCCACGAGCAATTCTGAGCCTTCGAGCCCAATTTTGAAGATTGCCAATTGTCACAGCCACCTACCTATTTAAGGTTTTCCCGGATTCAGCCGATGGAATCCCAAGGACGGAACTGTGTCACCGCACCTACCCAGAGAATGAGGACAGGATCAGCACCCAGGCGCTTCATAGCGGGCCGCAAAGCGAGCTTGGTGTCGTTATCGGATGAGTCTGTGTGAGAACCTCGACGCAAACCACTAAGCGGCGTCACCGCGCCGCGCCTTACTTACTCGTAACCCTGCTTCTCCTAGCGGGCCTCTCCGTATTTTTTCTAGTTCGTACTTTCGTGCCCACGGGTACGTTCGCCTCGTTCAGCAGCGAGCTGAGCGTCCAAGACTTGAAAAGCTTGCGAGCGGGGAATCAGGTGACCCTAAAAGGTGTGGTCACATTCTCGGACTCGGCTAACCAACGCTTCTACTTCCAAGATCCGACCGGTGCGATGCGGATTCAAAGCCCGAGCGGGACAGACGTGCCGACCCCGGGCGATGTCATCCTGGTGACCGGAAAACTGCGTGGCGAATTCGTTCCTTCCCTGGGAATGAAAAGTTTGGAGCTAGCCGACATACGGGTGAAGACAACGGGCAGAAGCTCGATTCCGGGTGCAGAGAAACGCACGATCGGCTCGCTGTTCTTCGATGCTGCATTGGGCGAATACGTGCGCGTGGAAACCGAAGGCGTCGTGCGCTCCGTAAACAACGAGAAAGATCGGCTCGTTCTGGAGCTCAGCCAGGATGGTTACCGCATGCCGGTGACCATCATTGGAGCACAGGCTGCGCCCGAGACGCTGATCGATTCGCGGGTATCCGTGCGCGGCATCGTGCGGCGTGATTACGATGAGACGCAGCTTGGGACTAGTCGAATCGAAGATTTTCCGCCGCGAATGTTCGTCACGTCTTTGGATGATCTTTCCCTCATCCAGCCCCCGGCAAAGGAGGTTCAAGATGTAGATTCGATTTATTCGCTGGTCGCGAATCCCGAGTGGGTCGCACGCGGGCATCGCATTCGTCTCAAAGCAAACGTTGTCGCCGCCGATTCGGAAAACATTCTGCTGGTCGAGAACGGCGGTGTCGTGATGCCGATCGAAACGGCGAACGCTGCATCCTTCAAGCCAGGGGACGTAATCGAGGCACAAGGCTGGCCGACACGGCGACGTTTCACGATCACTTTGCAACGCGCCCAAGTAACTCGAGTCGAGCATGCTGCGCCGGCGCGCCCGTCGCTCGTGCAGCCGAAGCTACCGCTGATTACCGACATCGCGGCGATTCGCGCATTGCCCGCGGAAGAAGCGCAACGTGCATACCCCGTACGCCTAACGGCGGTGTTGACGTCGGTCCACCGGCTGCGCGATTGCTACTTTCTGCAAATGGGAAACGAGGGCATCTATGTGGATGCCTCGGATCAAAATCTGGACTACTTACGAGCTGGGCAACAAGTAGTCGTCACCGGTCTGACTTCGGCAGGCGGATTTGCGCCCGTCATCATTCATCCGCATTTGCGCACCCTCGGCCCTGCCTCGCTTCCCGAACCTCAGGAGGTCGATCCCGAACTGGCTCCCTCCGGCGTTTACGACGCTGCGTGGACAGAGCTCGAAGGATTAGTGCGTCCGATTCAGACCGCAGGAGGCTACCTCACGTTCAGCCTAATCACTGCTGTGGGCACCGTTCGCACGAGCATTCTTCATCCCGCCGACGTGTCCAAGCTGGAAGAGTTCGTGGACGCGCGAGTGCGCGCTCGCGGCGTCTTCAGCACGTCGTTCACGAGCGAAGGCGTGTTGACCGGCTATCGCCTATTCGTTGATTCCGAGGACGCGATTCGGATCATCAAACCCGCGCCTGCGAACAGCGTAGCTACCGAGCCCAAGCCAGTGAAGAACTTGCTGAAGTTCTCGGGTGGCTCCGTCCGTGGGCGGCGCGCGCACGTGCGTGGCGTCGTGACCTTGAATGACGGTGCCTCATTGTATGTGCAGGACGAAAGCGGCGCAGTGCAAGTGCAGGCCTCAAGGAGCGATGCCAGGGCAGGTGATGTGGTCGATGCACTCGGTTATCCGACGCCTAGCGAGCACGGCCCCCTGCTAGCCGACGCGGTTGTGCAAGTGACTCAAGAACACTCGCCCATCGCTCCGCTTCAAGCAACGCCGGAAGAGATCCTGCACGGCAACTTGGATAGCCGGCTTATCGAGATCGAAGCACGCGTGCTGAGCCATGTCGATGGTGCCACTCAACAAACATTAGTGCTGCGCTCCGGGTACGTCACTTTCAACGCCGACCTGCGTGACGGCACGCCGATGCCGCGCATGCGCGAAGGCAGCTTAGTGAAGGTCACCGGCATTTGCGTCGTACATCGCCAGCAAATGTTCTATCGAGATGCGCGTTCGGTACCGGCCGCTTTCAGGATCTTGCTGCGATCGGCCAACGACGTCCACATGATCGACGCAGCGCCCTGGTGGAACTTGCGTCACGCGTGGCCTGCCCTTGCAATACTGACGCTTTCGATCTGTCTTGCGATGCTTTGGGTATTCGTCCTGCGCAAGCGAGTGCGAGCGCAGACGCACGAGCTGGATAGTCAGCGAACCTTTCTGCGTCAGATCATCGACATGTGCCCGAACTTCATCTTCGTGAAGGATCGAGCCGGACGCTTTACGCTTGCGAATCGAGCACTGGCCGATGCCTATGAACGCCGCCCCGAGGAGATGCTCGGAAAAACGGACTCGCAGATCGGCGTGATCGACAAGGAAGCACATGAATACTTCCTGGAAGACATGCAGGTCCTGGATACGCAACAGGAGAAAATAGTTCCACAAGAGGCGCGTACCGACCTTGCCGGGCGCAAGTTGTGGATGCATACGGTGCGCCGACCGCTGATTGGACCGGAGGGTCTCGCAACGCATGTGCTAGGGATCTCGAA
Source organism: Steroidobacter sp. (assembly GCA_025929585.1). Taxonomy (GTDB): domain Bacteria; phylum Pseudomonadota; class Gammaproteobacteria; order Steroidobacterales; family Steroidobacteraceae; genus Steroidobacter. The sequence continues at coordinate 51,544 of JAICPY010000017.1, read as the reverse complement.
CGACATCACCCTGCACAAGCAAGCCGAAGCGACGTTGCTCAAGGCTCGCGAAGCAGCAGAAGCGGCCAATCGCGCCAAGAGCGAATTTCTTGCGAACATGAGCCACGAAATTCGCACGCCATTGAACGGCATCATCGGTATGAGCGAGTTGTGCTTGGATACGGATCTATCGCCTGAGCAACGTGAGTATTTGGAAACCGTAAAGCTCTCCGCCGATTCCTTGCTCGCAGTGATCAACGACATCCTGGACTTCTCGAAGATCGAAGCCGGCAAGCTCGAGCTCGACCCTTCCGAGTTCGACGTTCGAGACACACTCGAGGCGGCGATGAAAACGATGGCGCTGCGCGCACATCAGAAAGAACTCGAGCTTACCTGCGATGTCGGACTGGACGTACCCGAATTCGTGAAGGGCGATGCGAATCGACTCCGGCAAGTCGTCGTCAACTTGGTCGCCAATGCGATCAAGTTCACCGAGAAAGGTGAAGTTGGTTTGCGTGTGCGCTTGCAGGTCACCGATGGCGCGCATTGTGTGCTGCACTTTACGGTGAGCGATACGGGCATCGGCATTCCTGCCGACCGGCACGAGCAGATATTCAATCCGTTCGTACAGGCGGACAGCTCGACGACGCGTAGGTACGGCGGCACCGGTTTAGGTCTCACGATTTCCAATCGGCTTGCGACCATGATGGAAGGCCGCATGTGGCTCGAAAGCGAAATCGACAAAGGCAGCCGATTCCATTTCACAGTGCGCTTCGGCGTGGTGGAGGATGCTCTGCCGCGACTAGCTACGAGCGCGCCGCGCGCACTGGAATCCGTGCGCGTGCTCATCGTCGATGACAACGAAACCAATCGCCGAATTCTTCACGACGCAACGATGCGATGGAAAATGCGTCCCCTCATCGCCGCCGATGCCGCGGAGGCATTGGTCAAGCTCGACGAGGCTGCACGCGCGGGCGATCCTTGCCGCCTGATGGTCACGGATTTCAACATGCCGGTGGCCGATGGCCTTTCGCTCATCGAACGCGTTCGCGCAAGGCCGGACCTCTCGGCAACCGTGATCATGATGCTGACCTCCTCAGGTCAGCGCCAAGATGCTGCACGCTGCCGTGAGCTCGGGATCGAAACTTATCTGGTCAAACCCGTGCGGCTCAAAGAGCTACGCGATGCCATGCTTCGCGCTTTGGGCTCTCGCGCCGCACCGAGTGCGGCCGTGCCTCGACGTTCCAAAGAGGTGCATTCGAGCTCTTCCGGTTTGAATATCCTGCTTGCGGAAGACAACGTGGTGAACCAGCTCTTGATGCAGCGCCTGCTGCAAAAGCGTGGACACCGCGTCACGATTGCAGACACCGGCACAGCGGTATTGGAAGCGCTCGAGCGCGACACTTTCGACCTGGTTTTCATGGACGTGCAGATGCCGCAGCTCGATGGCTTCGAGACGACGATCGAGATTCGAAAGCGTGAAGCAGGCCGTGGCGAACGCTTGAACATCGTCGCGTTGACTGCGCACGCAATGACGGGAGACCGCGAACGCTGCCTCGCAGCGGGTATGGACGGCTACCTGACGAAGCCGATCAATCCGAAGGAGTTGGATGAGACGCTGAAAAGTTATTCCTCGCCCTCTGAGCTTGCAACCGTAAGCACGATCACTTCCGGCTCTGTCTCGAGCTAGCTCGTCGGACTCCTATTCACCAGGCGTTCTTTGACCCTTGAGCTTGTCTCGCACCGTCGGCTGGCGCTCGCGGCGGCGCCATTCCCATGGCTCGAGCCGAGGACCAGGCATTGCCCAAAGACCCACCTTCGCGGCACGTGCTCGCTGCTCTTCCTGGTACAACGAGTCATCTTCGGCGTACTCAGGATAGAACCAAGCTGAACCGCGGCGAACGAGCTCGCGATTCACGTCTGTCTCGCCTGCCCACACGCGGGCTACTACGCGACCGTAATGATCGACGTCGCGGGGCACGAAGACGATGTGTTTGCCTCGCACGAGATCGATCAATGTGAGTTTGGCGTTCCAGCCATAAACCTGATCGCGCTCCGGCGCATCCACATCCGCCAAGCGAAGGTCCATGTCTTTGCCTTTGACGAGCACTCTCAAGCTATCGCCATCGGTCACCCACTGGAGCACGCCGTCTAGAACACCCTCCTCACCTGCCTTGGGGACGGCCGACGACTGAGCATGCGTTGATTGCGCAGTTGCGCGTTCGCCATGGCAGTGCCGAGGACCGCTGCCAGTCCGATGACATCCGTTTGCATCGACTGCCCCGGCATGTGCGCAAACGCAGATAGGCAGAAGCTGCAATAGCAGTAAAACGATCAGCAAACGAGGCATCAGGTTCTCAATGTGACGAGGTGACGGAGTGACGGGGTGACGACGTCAGATGGAGAGACGTGTGGCCTGCGATAAACAACGGAGGAATGAAGTCAGGGCCTTTATCATCGGTCAGCGATCAGAAGAGACGTGCTCGCGTTCTCGCCGAGAAGTCCGCAAGCCTCACTCCGCATGGCGCACACCTCTGACGTCGTCACCCTGTCACTCCGTCACCTCTTCGTCACTTCGTCACAGCGACGCACATCGGTGCGTCGCGTTATCCCTCGACTAGTCCATCATTCTTAGGCGGATCCATACCGGGCACGCTCTTGCCAGGTGGGGAACCCAAAGGCGCCTCTTGGGCCAGACGCACCTCGGGTGAACGATCCGCGGAAAGCTCGAGCAAGTAACCGATCACCGCGTAGAGATCTTCTTGCTGCATGTTCTCGACTGAATACCCCATGACCGTCAGGGCACGACCGCGCATGGCGTACAGTTCTCTGAATTGCGGGTTCATAGTTGTGCAGTGATGAATGTGATGAATGTGATGAAGTGATGAACGCTAGAAAGTGGCCGGATCATCCAGACCGTACATTCTTGTCGCTTTCATCACATACCGAGTCTAACTCCATGCCGCTTAGTTAAGCGGCGCGTTGCGGTTGACCGTTGACGGCCAGACAAAGACGGACCTCTTGCTGTCAACCGTCAACCCTTACCTTAAGTGCCACTGAGTCTAACTCCTATTCGTATCCACGGTTCCGGCACGCCGCGTCCTCAGGGTGATCGAGTAGCGCAATTCCTTGGTCGGCGGAATGCTGTGCTGCCAGTTCCAACGCGCCTCATTCTTCAGGATATAACCGGAGCGTGGGGCCAGCTCGAGCGCAAAGATTTCCTTCTTGCGCGTCGGCGTCCACGGATAGGGCCTGAATCGCATGCGGCACGTGCCGAACAGCGAGATGCCGGCGATGAGCTCGAACTCGGGGACATCGCGATGCCATCCCAACGGCGTACCAGGACGATATTCCGCGACGAGTGCGTGCACGAAGCGCTCGGGATCGATGCCACACCATGCAGCTATTTTAGCTCGCAGGTCGCGCAGGAAATCCGGGATGGCGGCCGCAGGTAGCGATTCATTCGTGGAGAAATCATAGGACGAGCCGTAACTGAGCGTTCGGCGGCGCGCGGTAAACTCCTTGTACTGTGCTTCCTGTAGCGGCAATGCGCGAATGGCTTCGAGCAACGAATCTTCTTCGGATACGCAGAGGAAGTCGCTCCGATAATCCAGACCCCAAGGTAACTCAAGAGGGAACAGATCGGCCTGTTTCATGCTCGATAGCATACGAACTCGAAAAGCTGTGTCGAGGTCACTTCAGCTCGTGAAGATCTTCATCCTGCTCGTGGTATCGCTCGCTGCTGTGTCGGTTGCGGCCCTGCGTTTGGGGGAAATCGAGATCCCGAATGACTACAACCCTTGGTCTCCGCTTGAATTGAATGCGACGCCGAACATCCTTACCGGGATCAAGCTGCGGCGACTTACGAAGGATCGTACCGCCTGCCTCGATGTGCTCGCCACATCCGGGTTCGAGTATGCCCCCGTGCCTGACCGCATTACTGGCTATGCGTGCGGATTCCACAACGCGGTTCGCATCGACAGAACAAGCACCTCAGTCGCTGAACCTTTCTCGCTGTCATGTCGAGCGGCAGTGTCGCTAGCATTGTGGGAGCGTCACGTATTGCAGCCAACGGCCGCGGCGTATTTCGGCTCGCGTGTTAGCCGAATAGAGCACTTCGGCAGCTATTCCTGCCGCAACGTCTATGGCCGCCCGCAAGCCACACGCAGCCGCCACGCCACGGCGGAAGCCTTCGATATCGCCGGCTTTCAGCTAGAGAACGGCGAGAGAATTCGGGTGCTGGCGGATTGGAACGAGAACGATCGCAACGCGCAGTTTCTGAAGGAAGTAAGAACCGGCGCCTGCCGATTCTTCGACGCCGTACTCAGCCCCGATTACAACGCGGCCCACCGAGATCACTTCCATTTGGACAGGGGACCGTACAAAACGTGTCGGTGACGCAGTGAGGAGGTGAGGAAGTCAGAGGGCAGCTAGCTTGCTGCACACCGTGACTCTCTCACCCCGCCACCACGTCACCTCGTCACGGAGGTGATGCGCCTTATCGCACGCTCCCTCGGCGGAACAAATTTACGATCGCGAGCAGCACCACTGCTCCAACCAGCGAGACCAGGAACGACGCCAGGGTCACGCCGTCGTTGATCGTGCCGACGCCAATCATTGGGGAGATGATGAATCCCGCAAGCAGAGCGCCGACGATACCGACGATCACGTTCAGCAGGATGCCTTGCTGAGCGTCGGTGCGCATGATGATGCTTGCTAGCCATCCCACGACGCCGCCAACGATCAACCAGATAAGAATTCCCATAAAACCCTCCTCAAGTCGTGCAATGCGATAGAACTACCGACCACGAAATGGCGGCCGGGGGAGGTTGGTTCCGTCGCGGACTTGCAATCAGTCAGTAAAGCGAGACACCAGCTTCGCAATTACCGCCTGGGTAGGGTTTTCCGGAATGTACCTAACGCTTACCGCAGCGCCCACTGGAGGAAGCGATGCCGAGGGTTCCGCAAGCGAGCGGCGATCGATGTGGCAGCTCTGGATGACCGCCTCGGTGTCGGGAGGCTGAAACTCGAAATACACCCGCGTGAAGCTACCGGCGACCGGTGGCCTCCACACGCGCAGAATGCGACCTTGCGCAATCTTGCCGCGCTTGAGGATCTCGCGCTGTAAATCGGCCCCTTTGCTCGCGGATTTGACGGTCGCGACCATGGCCACGAGCGCGCCGGTGAGGAAGGCAATTGCTGACATGATTTCTGCAGGCATTGAACTTGAAACTCCGCCGAGAGCGTGAGCGCAGAATGCGATACTCCCGACGGCACGGTCAGCGCATTGCATCACGAAACGGCGTGTGAAGGTCTAGGGCGGAACCTGAACTGAAGCACTCGGCCACGCAGCAGCGGGCCTTCGATGCAAGGCGGGCCCGGTGGCGCCGGGCCGCCCTGACTAACCGCCTAGGCGCCGTTGCCGTTTTTCACTTCGTATCCTTTGACGCCATAGAACACGATGTAGGCGTAGCAGATGGCAGGGACGAAGAACGACGTGAGGATGCCGATGTGGTCGGCGAAATAGGCCTGGATCACCGGCACGATCGCGCCACCGACGATCGCGACGCAGAGTACGCCCGAACCCTCGCCCGTATCCCTGCCGAGCTTGGCAATGGCGAGCGTAAAGATGGTCGGGAACATGATGGAGTTGAACAGACCAATCGCCAGCACGGACCACATCGCAATCTTGCCGCCGACGGTCATGGCGATGACCAAAAGAACGATGGCTGCCGCCGCATTGAAGGCCAGCACCGTGGATGGCTTGATGTAACGCAGCACGGCAGAACCGATGAAGCGCCCGACCATCGCACCACCCCAGTAGAGCGCCAGGTACTTGCCGGCCTGCGACTCCGCAAGGCCGCCGACGTCAGGCTGCGCCATGAAGTTGACTAACCAACTGCCGATCGATACTTCCGCGCCCACGTAGACGAAAATCGCGACCGCGCCCAGGACCAGATGCGAGTACTGCCACAGACTACGCTTCGGTGCTCCGGGAACGGGTTCAGGCGCGGTCGTTGCGTCGGTTCCTGTCACGACTGGCAATTTGAAACGCGAAAATACGATCGCGATCAAGAACAGCACCCCGGCCAAACCGAGGTACGGCCCCTGCACCGTTTTGATTTCCTCCGCAACGTCCAGAGCTCCCGTCGCCGAGCCCGCCACAACGGACAGAATCAAGACCGAGCCGAAGTAAGGCCCAATGGTCGTCCCGAACGAATTGAAAGCTTGTGTCAGCGTCAGGCGGCTTGCAGCCGTCTCCGGCTTGCCCAAAATCGCGACGTAGGGATTCGCTGCCACTTGCAGCAGCGTGATGCCAGAGGCAAGCACGAACAGCGCCCCCAGGAACAGTGGATAGGACTGCATCGAGGCGGCCGGATAGAAGCCGAGACACCCGACCGCGGCCACGCACAAGCCAAGGATGATGCCTTTGCGATAACCGACGTGCTCGACGAGATAGCCGGAGGGCAACGACGCGATTGCGTAAGCGCCGAAAAAACAAAATTGGATCAACGAGGCCTGCACGTAACTCAGCGTGAAAATCGCTTTTAGGTGCGGGATCAAGATGTCATTCAAGGAGGTGATCAGGCCCCACATGAAGAACAGCGTGGTAAGGACCACCAGCGCCGGCATGTAGTTGGGCTGCTCGCCATTAGCGGCATACGCTGGCGCGGAATTCGCGTTCACATTCATCATCGTGCCGACCCCTGCTTTCGATTCGGGTTGTAGTTGCCCTGTGATCTTCGGCACAGAGCCTGCCTGCTTTCAGCGAGCGCTCAGTCAAGGAGCGCTGTTGTTAGAGTGTGCTGCTGACAGCGTTGTCGTAGCATGCCAGAGGGGATTGTGGATGGGAACAGCAACTCTGACCTGTGACGGATGATGAGCGAAATCGCGCGCCCATTAGATTATGAAGGCATAAAGTGACGGGTGACGGGCCAGAATGGTTCACCCACGTTCAACCTAAGCGCCCAGGTCCGGCTTTAGGCCCTCTTGCCCGTCACATGTCACCCGTCACTGGTCATTTCTCTCAATGAAAGGCAAAGCCACATCGCTCGACATCGCATACCTCGCGGGCGTATCTCAACCCACTGTTTCGCGCGCGCTGCGTGGCAGCCCGACCGTCAATGAAGAAACACGCAAACGCATTTTGGCAATAGCAAATGAGCTGAACTACAAAGTCGATAAGAATGCGTCCAACCTCAGAAGCCAGCAGTCCTACACGTTGGCGTTGTTGTTTTTCGAGGATCCGACACTCGATGATTCGCTGATCAATCCGTTTTTTCTTTCGATGCTCGGATCGCTCACCCGAGCCTGCGGTGCAAAGGGGTATGACCTGCTCGTTTCGTTCCAGGAACAATCGAGTAATTGGCACGCCGAATACGAAGACAGTAAAAAAGCAGACGGAATCATCCTGCTCGGTTACGGAGACTACGTTGAGTACTCCGCCAAGCTGGATCAGCTGGTACAGCAAGGCACGCACTTCGTGCGCTGGGGGGCGGTTCTGCCTGGGCAACCAGGAATCTCGATCGGCTGCGACAACAAGCAAGGTGGAATCGATCTCACCAAACATCTAGTGGAACGCGGGTGCCGTCGAGTCGGCTTTCTAGGGGACGCTTCGGATCACTATCCCGAATTTCTGGAACGCTATCGCGGTTACTCCCAGACTTTGCGCGAGGCCGGCCTGGAAGCCGATCCCGCTTTGCAGGTGAACGCTCTGACCACTGAACGATCCGGCTATGAAGCGGCAGCCCAATTGGTCGAACGCAACCTCTCCTTCGACGGTCTGTTCTGCGCCAGCGATTTGATCGCGATCGGCGCAATGCGTGCGCTGCAGGAACGGGGCTACAGAATTCCAATCGACGTTGCGGTCGGGGGCTTCGACGACATTCCCGTCGCAAGCTTCACGAATCCGAGTCTCACTACCGTGCAGCAAGATACGAAGGCCGCTGCCAATCTCTTGGTGGAAACTTTGCTTAGTCTCATTCACGGTGCCCCCGTGCAAGGCACAACGATCGCTGCGCCCTTGGTGATCAGGCAATCCACGCAGCGTTAGCCACCCTCACCTGTTCACCGCCAACGCTGGAGCGGCCATCGCACCCTGCGCTGCTGGTTCTCGAACGCGCAATACGCACAGCCCAGCGATGAATAGGCTCAAGGCTCCAATCGCAAGTGCATAGATCGGCTGGTTACCCAGCAGTGTCTTGAGCAAGAATCCGAGTACGCTCGCGGCGAGCAACTGCGGAATTACGATGAAAAAATTGAAGATTCCCATATACACGCCCATCTTCTTCGCGGGCAGGCTGTCCGACAGCAAAGCGTAGGGGAGCGACAAGATGGATGCCCATGCGAATCCCACGCCGATCATCGATGCAAGCAGCCATTGCGGATCGCGAATGAATAAGAAGGACATTAGCCCCGCACAGCCCAACCAGACATTGATCAAGTGACTGATACGCAGGCCCAGTCGACGCACCATCAGCGGTATCACTATTGCGGCGATCGCGGCGAATCCATTGTAGGACGCGAACAGCACACCAACCCAATTCGCCCCTTCGTTGTAGCGCGCAGCTTGAGGATCGGCAGCGCCGAAGTGGACGGACGTCACCGCGCTCGTCGTATAGATCCACATTGCGAATAGGGCAAACCATGAAAAGAACTGCACGAGCGCCAATCGCCGCATGGGATCGGGCATCCCATACAAATCCGCCATGATTTCGGTGAAAGCATTCGCCGATCTGGAAAATTGCAGATAGATGAGTGCGGTGCCGTAGATCGCGAGCCCGGCGCCGAGTAGATATAGCTGCTTGTCTAAATTCGTCCCATAAACGAGGAGCAGCAAGCCCATCCCGAATACCAGCCAGAAGTAACCGCTACGATTGGAACGGAGCAACTCTTTGGGCCGCGCTTCGCGGACACCTTCCGCATCGTCGAAACTCACCAACACGTCGGGCGGATACTCTCGCGTGCTGAACACCGTCCAACCCACCGCGATGAACAACATCGCGCCGCCGAAGTAGAACGCGTACTTCACCGTATCGGGAATCTCGCCGACACCGGCGCTGTTTGCGACACCCAGCTTGGCTAACAGCCAAGGCAAGAGGCTCGCCACGACGGATCCAACACCGATGAAGAAGCTTTGCATCGCATAACCCATCGGCCGTTGCCTGGGCGGCAACTGATCGCCCACGTACGCTCGAAAGGGCTCCATCGACACATTGATCGATGCATCCAGAATCCACAGCAACCCAGCCGCAATCCACAATGCCGGAGAATTCGGCATCGCGAACAAAGCGAGCGTGGCAATCACCGCGCCGACCAGAAAGTAAGGGCGTCTTCGCCCCAGCCGCGTCCAAGTCCGATCGGAGTAATAGCCCACGATCGGCTGCACGAGCAGGCCCGTCAGCGGCGCAGCGATCCACAAGGCTGGAATCTCATCGACCTGCGCGCCGAGCGTCTGAAAGATCCGGCTGACGTTCGCATTCTGCAGCGCGAAGCCGAACTGAATACCTAGAAAGCCGAAACAAATGTTCCAGATCTGCCAGAAGGAGAGCTGCGGTTTTTGACTCATGCTTTGCTGGCAAACAACGCACCGTATCCAGGCAGAACAAGACACTCGCCTTCGAGTGCGCCGTTCAGCAATCCGGGCACGTCGAGTCGAGACCACGCTCCGTCTGGGATAGATGCGCTCAGAACTTGGGACGACAGGTTGAACGCTGCAAAGAGATGCTCCTCGCTCGACATACGCGTGAAGGCCAGCACGTGTTCACCGAGGTTCATGAAGCGAATATCTCCTTGCTGCAGAGCCAGATGAGCTTTGCGCCATTGTATGAACGCACGAAAGCCTTTCAACACGGAGTCGGCCTCCTCTTCCTGAACATGCACGCAGATCGCTCTATGCTGATCCGGTACAGGAAGCCAAGGTTTGCCTAACGTAAAGCCTGCGTGCTCGAGTTGCGACCAAGGCATTGGCGTACGACAGCCATCTCGCCCCTTGAAGGCAGGCCAAAACGCGATTCCATAAGGATCTTGCAAGCAGTCGAATGGAATGTCTGCTTCGCTCAATCCTAGCTCTTCACCCTGATAGATACATACCGAGCCGCGCAGCGAACAAAGCAGCGCGGTCAGCAGATTGGCAAGATGACGCGGTGGCGAGCTTCCGCCCCACCGACTCAAGACACGGCTGACATCGTGATTCGACAACGACCAGCATGGCCAGCCCGATGTGATCTTGGATTCCAACTGCTCCACCGTCTTGCGAATATGAGCTGCGGAGAAATGGTCGGTGAGCAGCTCGAAGCTGTAGCCCATGTGCAAGCGATTGCCGCTCGTGTACTCCGCCATCGTTGCCACCGTATCTTCCGATGAGATCTCGCCTAAGGATGCTGCATCGGGGTATCGGTCGAATAGTGCGCGCAATTCCTGGAGGAAGCCGAGATTCTCCGGCTGAGTGTTGTTGAAGTAGTGGTACTGATACGCGTAGGGATTGTCAGAGGTGAATCCACCTCCCTTCCTCAGCGCTGCTGGCTTGGGCGGGTTATCCCGCAACAGCGCGTCGTGGAAGCAGAAATTGATGGCATCCAGGCGAAACCCATCGACTCCCTTATCCAACCAGAATTCGACATTCTCGAGAATCGCCTTGCGTACTTCAGGGTGATGGAAATTCAGGTCGGGTTGGGACGCGAGAAAGTTGTGCAGGTAATACTGCTTGCGTCGCGGCTCCCAAGTCCAAGCTACGCCTCCGAAGATGGAGAGCCAATTGTTGGGCGGGGAGCCGTCTTCTTTAGGCTCGGCCCACACGTACCAGTCCGCCTTCGCGTTATCTCGCGACTGCCGGCTTTCTCGAAACCAATCGTGCTCGGAAGAAGTGTGGCTGAGCACTTGGTCGATCATCACCTTGAGCCCAAGGCGATGTGCTTTGCTAAGCAGAGCGTCGAAGTGCTCCATCGTTCCAAATAGAGGATCGACGCTGCGATAGTCGGCAACGTCGTAGCCAAAATCGTGCATCGGCGATTTGAAGAACGGCGAAATCCAAATCGCATCCACACCAAGGCTCGCCACATAGTCGAGCCGCTCGATGATCCCGGGGAGGTCCCCCACGCCGTCGCCATTCGTATCGAAAAAGCTACGCGGATAAATTTGATAGATCACCGCGCCACGCCACCAGGGCGATAGGGACATCTGTAAATCTCGTTGAGAAGGTAATCCGCGAAGCTTAACGCGCTACGAGTGAGGCGCATGAGTCCTGCATACGTATTCTGTGCGGCGGGCTGCGGCCGCCGCGTGAAGGACGTGTAGAGGTGTAGAGGTGCATAGGTAAGAAAGATGGGCAGACACTACCGCTCTGACCTCTGCACGTCCGCACGTCTACACGCCGTTCACCTTCATCCGGCTGCGGACTAGGGACTAGGGACTGCGGACTCAATTGTGACGTTTACTTCAAAACCACCGTCTTGCTTCCATTCGTGAATACGCGGCGTTCGGCGTGCCACTTCACAGCGCGGTTGAGCACGACGCTTTCGAGGTCTGAGCCGATGCTGACCAATTCTTGCGGGGACATCGTATGGTCGACTCGTGCGACTTCCTGTTCGATGATCGGTCCTTCGTCCAACTCTGTCGTCACGTAGTGCGCGGTCGCGCCTATGAGCTTTACTCCTCGCTCATGGGCTTGGTGATAGGCCTTGGCGCCTTTGAAGCCCGGCAGAAACGAATGGTGAATGTTGATCGCGCGACCAGCGAAGGCCTCGCAAGCTCGGGGACTCAAGATCTGCATGTAGCGAGCGAGGACGAGCAACTCGGCGTCCAGTTTCCCGAACAGCTCTAGAACCCTCTCTTCTTGCTCTTCCCTGCGGGCATCTGACACCGGCAAATAGTAATACGGCACTCCGTGCCATTCGGTCAGACTACGCATGTCTTGATGATTCGAAACGACAGCCACGACTTCCACTGGAAGCGTACCGGTGCTCCAGCGATGCAACATGCTGTTGAGGCAGTGCCCGTGTTTGGAAACTGCAATGACGGCTCTGCACTTGCGTTGCGCCTCGTGAAAACGCCACTGCATGTGAAATTTCTCGGCAACCGTGCTGCCGAACGATTCGTGCAACGCACGCAGCGATGGTGCTCCGTTGCCATTATCGTGAAATACCGTGCGCATGAACGACATGTCCGCGTATGGATCGTCGTAATGCTGAGCCTCGGTGATGAGACAATTGTTGGCCGCAAGAAATCCGGAGACAGCGGCCACGATTCCTGTCGTGTCGGGGCAGGACGTCGTGAGGATCACACTGGGTGCAGGAGAATGGCGAGCCGCGCTCTCGACTCCAAGAGCGCGACTGCCCGATCTAGGTTCGCGTTGCGACACCTACATCAATACCGATAATGATCCGGCTTGTATGGCCCTTCCTTCGGCACACCGATGTAGCTCGCTTGCGCCTCGCTGAGCTGCGTGAGCTTTGCGCCTAGCTTTGCCAGCTGCAAACGCGCCACTTTCTCATCGAGGTGCTTCGGCAACACATAAACGCCGATCGGATACTTATCGGTGTTCTTGTACAACTCGATCTGCGCCAGCGTCTGGTTCGCAAAGGACGAGCTCATCACATAGGAAGGATGGCCGGTCGCACAGCCGAGATTCACCAGGCGGCCTTCGGCCAGCAAGATGATCCGCTTGCCGTCCGGGAAGATCACATGATCGACCTGCGGCTTGATGTTTTCCCACTCGTACTGCCGAAGCGATGCGACATCGATTTCGTTATCGAAATGACCAATGTTGCAGACGATCGCATTGTTCTTCATCTTCTTGATGTGATCGTGCGTGATCACATGCAAGTTGCCAGTGGTCGTGACGAAGATGTCTGCCTTGTCGGCAGCCTCTTCCATCGTGACGACGCGATAGCCTTCCATTGCAGCCTGCAGCGCACAGATGGGATCGATCTCCGTAATCCATACCTGCGCCGAGAGCGAGCGCAATGCCTGCGCGGAACCCTTGCCCACATCGCCATAGCCGCAGACGACAGCGACTTTGCCGGCGATCATCACGTCGGTCGCACGCTTGATGCCATCCAGGAGCGATTCGCGGCAGCCGTAAAGATTGTCGAACTTGCTCTTGGTGACCGAGTCATTCACGTTGATTGCGGGAAACGCCAGCTTGCCTTCCTTTGCCATCTGGTACAGACGTTTCACGCCAGTGGTGGTCTCTTCGCTCACGCCCTTGATGTGCTTGATACGATCCGAATACCACTTCGGATCGGCCTTGAGCTTTGCCTTGATCGAATTGAACAAGGAGGTTTCTTCTTCACTGCCCGGCTTTGCCAAGACATTTTGATCGCTTTCGGCGCGCACGCCCAAGTGGAGCAGCAAAGTGGCGTCGCCGCCGTCATCCAGAATCATGTTCGAGTAGCCGCCGTCGGACCATTCGAAAATGCGGTGAGTGTAATCCCAGTACTCATCCAGCGATTCGCCTTTGTAGGCGAAGACCGCTGTGCCGGTCGCAGCGATGGCGGCCGCAGCGTGATCTTGAGTCGAGAACACATTGCATGAAGCCCAGCGCACCTGTGCGCCCAGCGCCTGCAGCGTTTCGATCAACACTGCGGTTTGGATCGTCATGTGCAACGAACCAGTAATGCGCGCACCCTTCAGCGGCTGCGACTGAGCGAACTCGTCGCGAATGGCCATCAGGCCCGGCATTTCGGTTTCGGCAATGAGAATTTCCTTGCGCCCCCAGGCGGCAAGGGAAAGATCGGCGACTTTGAAGTCGCCCTTCGACAGATCGACGGAATGCGTCGGTTTCGCAACTGCGCTCATGATCATCTCCGATTACAAGTTGGAGGGCGCCGTTGCTAAGGCGCGCGGATCGGATCGATACCGCTGAACGCCTCGCAAGATGCACACCGAGCCTGACAGGTGACGGGAGAGTTCCCTAGCACTGCTGCAGCGCCCCTCGGTGAGCGGGCGCCTAGTGTAGCGCAAGGCCGAGGAGGAAGTCTGCAGTCCGCAGTCGTTGGACTGCGGACTGACAGAGGCGTTGACCGCCTCTGAAACCTTCTGGCTAGACCGCGGACTGTGGGACCGGGGACTTAGCCGTTTGCCACCTTCTTCACGCCGGCATCAGCGGCCAGAGCATCGGCCTTGTCAGTTTTCTCCCAGCTGAATTCTGGTTCATTGCGGCCGAAATGACCGTACGAGGCAGTCTTCTGGTAAATCGGGCGCAGCAGATCCAGCATTTGGATAATGCCTTTCGGGCGTAGGTCGAAGTGCTTGGAAATGAGCTGCTCGATGCGCTCATCCGACACCTTGCCTGTACCGTAGGTCGTCGCCATCACGCTCGTGGGACGCGCAACGCCAATCGCATAGGACACTTGCACCAGACACTTGCTCGCAAGACCTGCCGCAACGACGTTCTTTGCGACATAGCGCGCTGCGTAGGCAGCCGAACGATCCACTTTGGATGGATCCTTACCCGAAAACGCGCCGCCGCCGTGAGGGGCTGCACCACCGTAGGTATCCACGATGATCTTCCGTCCCGTCAGCCCACAGTCCCCTTGCGGCCCGCCCACTACGAAACGCCCGGTCGGATTCACCAGGAAATTGACCTTCGCTCCCAACAACTCTTTCGGCAACACGGGTTTGATGATTTCCTCGATCACCGCCTCCGTAAGCGCCGCATGCTCGATATCGGGATGATGCTGAGTCGAAAGCACGACCGTATCGATTTCTTTCGGCCGGCCGTCGACGTATTTGACCGTGACTTGCGACTTTGCATCTGGACGCAGCCAGGCGAGTTTGCCCTGCTTGCGCAGCAACGCTTGCCGTTCCACGAGCCGGTGCGACAGGTGAATCGGCAGTGGCATCAACTCCGGGGTTTCATCGCAGGCGTAGCCGAACATGAGACCCTGATCGCCGGCGCCCTGATCCAAGTTCAGACCCCGACCTTCATCGACGCCTTGCGCGATGTCGGGCGACTGCTTGTCGTAAGCGACGAGGACCGAGCAGCCCTTGTAGTCGATGCCATAGTCGGTGTTGTCATAGCCTATGCGGCGGATCGTTTCGCGCGCGACCGATTGGTAGTCGACGACGGCATTGGAGGTGATCTCACCCGCGAGTACGACTAGCCCAGTGTTGCACAACGTCTCCGCGGCAACGCGAGAGTGCTTATCCTGTGCCAAGATCGCATCCAGAATCGCATCCGAAATTTGATCCGATACTTTGTCTGGATGGCCTTCCGACACCGATTCCGAAGTGAATAAAAAACTGCTGCTCATGTGTCTTTCCGTCTGATGAAATCGCCTAACTGATCCTGATGAAAGCCTGCAATCCTGGGCCCTCGAGGACACTCAAATATCGAGCGTTCGTCCGAAACTCTCACGATACCGCGACTGGAATTGCGCGATCGAGAAGTTATGGTTCTGAGTACCTCGCGATTCGATCTTGATCGCACCCATCAAAGAGGCGATGCGCCCGGTCGTTTCCCAATCCAATCCATGCAGCAACCCGTACAACAAGCCCGCACGATAGGCGTCACCGCAGCCGGTCGGATCTACGATTGCCGAGGGCTTCGCCGCAGGTATGGGGATGTCTCCATCAAGGGTGTGTATGGTCGATCCTTCTGCGCCTCGCGTGACGATCAGGGCGTTGACCTGTGCTGCGACGTCGCGGGCCGACAGCTTCGTTCGGTCCTGCAGCAGCTGCCACTCGTATTCATTCACCGCAACCCAACTCGCCTGCGAGATGAAAGCTCGTAGCTCTTCGCCGCCGAACATCGGCAAGCCTTGACCCGGATCGAAGATGAACGGGATTTGGGCAGCAGCGAACTCGGAGGCGTGCTGAAGCATGCCGTCGCGCCCGTCCGGAGCCACGATCCCAATACCGATGTCCCGCGCTTGCGCTACCGAGTTCAAGTGCGAATGCTGCATGGCACCGGGGTGAAAAGCGGTGATCTGGTTATCATCCAAATCGGTGGTGATGAAAGCCTGCGCGGTGTGCTCCGAATCGAGAACCTTGATGTAATCCATGGGCACGCCGATGTGCGCCATCCAGTCGGCGTACGGACCAAAGTCCCGCCCTGCCGTTGCCATCGGATAGCCGCGATCCCCAAGCAACTTGAGATTAAAGGCGATATTCCCCGCACAGCCGCCGAACTCTCGGCGCAGTTGAGGCACCAAGAACGAGACGTTCAGCATGTGAATCTTGTCCGGCAGGATGTGCGCCTTGAAGCGATCCTGGAACACCATGATGGTGTCGAACGCGATGGAACCGCAAATAAGGGCGTTTTTTGAGCCTGAATTCATTGGCCTTTGTGAATATTCGACCGGCAGGGGAGCTGTTTGGGGGCGGATTCTAGGCGAACCTTGCGCGTTTTGGCAGGAAAAGCTCGTTACGTGGCTGCGAGTCGGCCGCAAGTGGCGGTAAGTTGCGACAGGTCCTAGCGAAATCCATCTGAACCTGTAGGACAGCTCGCGCGTTAAGGGGCGTGTTTCCTCGTAGGTGTGTGCGTGAATCAACTGAGCAGCATCGAGGTCCTGAAAACTTCAGGTCACGCTATGAGCATGGAGCAGGACGCCGACGAGGATAATCCGGCGCCTGCTTCGATCTTGCTCGTGGAAGATGAAGGCATCGTCGCCCACGATCTGCAGGAGACCCTCACTCGGCTCGGTTACCGGATCAGCGGAATCGCCAGCGAAGGCGCTCAAGCCGTGCGCATGGCGCAGGATCTGCAACCCGAGCTCGTTGTCATGGATGTCGGTCTGCGTGGCGAGATTGACGGCATCCAGGCGGCGCGTCTGATTCAGGAGCGTTCGCAAGTTCCAGTGATATTCCTCACCGGACATAGCGACCCTGCGACACTGCAACGCGCGGTACTCACCGGTCCTCTCGGATATATCGTCAAACCATTCCAAGAAGTCGAACTTCGCTGCGCGATCGAAGTTGCGATGCATAAGCATCGCGCGGACGTCGCAATGCGCGAGCGCGAGGAAGCGCTTCGACGCAATGCCGAGCTGTTAGAAAACCTGACGCTCGTCGATGAGCTGACTCAGCTGAAAAACCGACGCGGTTTTTTCGAGCTTGCGGAGCAAGCGCTGAAGGTGGCGAAGCGCGAGCAGCACATGCTGGCTTTGTTCTTCATGGACTTGAACGGACTTAAGGTCATCAACGATACCTTAGGCCATCTAATCGGCGATGCAGCGCTGCGCGATGCTGCGACCTTGATCAAACAAACGTTCCGAGACGCCGACATCGTCGGTCGCATGGGAGGCGATGAATTCGTCGCACTGGCGCATGTTGGAGACGTGCACGCACTTACCCGACGGGTCCGCGAGCACATCGAAGCATTCAACCGCGATTCCGGGCGCCCCTATCGAGTCGAGCTCAGTATCGGCACAGCCCTCGTCGATCATTCCGGCGATGAAACGATCGAGTCGCTGATCGGCCGGGCCGACGCCGCCATGTACGAAGAAAAGCGGGCTACCAAGGAAAGCGCCGGTTGAATAGGCGCTCATGCGCTGAACGACTCGCAGCGGCTCGCAAAATTCCGCGCTAGACCCGACAATATTCATTTTGGATCGAGTCGAGGTCTTCCATGAGTGCATCGATCATCGACGGTCGGGCGAGCGCCGCGCGCCTACGCAAGCGTGTAGCGGAACGCGTAAGTGAGCTCGCCAAGTTTAATGTCGTACCAGGACTTGCCGTCGTGTTGGTCGGGGAAGATCCGGCGAGCCAGATCTATGTCTCGAACAAGACCAAGCAGGCGGCCGAAGCCGGCATCCGACATTTCGATCATCGCCTGCCCGCTTCTACGACGACGGCCGATCTCCGGTCGCTGATTCGTCAACTCAATTCGCAACCCGACGTTCACGGGATTTTGGTGCAGCTACCACTGCCGAAGCACGTCGACGCCCAATCGGTTCTGGCCGAGATCGACCCGATCAAAGATGCGGATGGATTTCACGCAATCAACGTGGGTCGCCTGGTGCTCGGAGAGGAAGCGACCGTGCCGTGTACGCCATTGGGCTGCCTCATCTTGCTTCGCGAGACGCAGCCGCAGCTCGCAGGGCTGCGAGCGCTCGTCATCGGCAGATCCAACATCGTCGGCAAGCCGATGGCACATCTGCTTCTACAAAGCGACTGCACCGTTACGATCGCACACTCACGCACTCGAGATTTGCCGGCGCTCTGTGGGCAGGCTGATATCGTCGTTGCGGCCATAGGTCGGCCGCGAGCGGTATCGGGAGATTGGCTAAAGCCCGGCGCCCTCGTAATTGACGTCGGCATCAATCGAATCGACGCCGGCGAAGGCAAAACGAAGGTGGTGGGAGATGTGGATTTCGAATCTGCCGTTCAGCGGGCCGCAGCGATCACGCCGGTTCCTGGCGGCGTCGGGCCAATGACCATCGCATGCCTGCTGATGAACACGGTGAACGCTGCTGTGCGCTCTCTACGCGAGCCATCGGTGCCGCGACTGATGCCGACCACTTAGAAGGACCGGCTAGAGAGATAGACTGCTATTCGCCTGCTTCCTGAGCAATCGCGGCGCTCCCGATCGTCGTGAATAGCTTGTTCAGTGTGGAATAAAGCGCGACTCGCTCGGATTCGGTCAACGTCGTCAGCATTTCAGCCTGTTTGCGCCGAGCGACCGGCAGGACCGCCCCGTAGAGAGCCTTGCCCTTCGGAGTGATGGAAACCATAACCGGCGCCGCGAGCGCTTCAGCCGCCCGCGATCCAGGCGTGCGAATGGATTTCATCTTGACCAGCCCCTTCTTGGCCATCTCGCGCAGAGTACGGCTCACTTGGCCTTTGTCCATGCTACTGCGGCTAGTCACCTCGGAGAATCGCAGCGGCGCGAAGCGCGCGATCAGTGCAAGCAATCGCCATTCCGGCAAGCTCAGCTCGAATTCCTCGAGATAGCGTTTGGTCAGGCCCGTGCGTAACGCGTTTGACAAGCGAGTAATTCTGAACGTCAGGAAGTCCTCGACATTCAAGCTCGTTGCACTACGTGACAGATTTATCCACGGGCAGGCGCTTTTCGCGCGCCGGCGGGTGACTTTTTTACTTCGCGTGCTCACAACTATCCAGTGGCGCTCGAGCGCCGATTAAACAACCGCACGCATTCTGCCGGAACGGCACACGGTTGTGTAGGACACAGGCAGTGTCAATCGTGAATTGCCCTTGCGCAAATGTGAAGAAGCTCGGGTGGTGCGCGCTTCGCGTGAGACGGATCATGTTTAGTGCAGGCTTGCATTGCGCTTAAACAGTGCGCGCTATGTATATGTTCGAACTGACTACACCGCAGCGCGCAATGCGTGCTGTGCAAAGCAGTATCGCTGCAGCAATGGAATGCGCAAAAAACTCAGTGCAGGAGCAGTTTCGAAACTGTTATGTTCCTGCCGCCCTGGAGGGGGTATGGCACAACTTGATGTACGGGAGCACGTGCTGCAGGAGTGGTTTCGATTGCCGGAGTCGCGTCGCAGACATGCGACGGATGCTGTGGCCTTCGCATTCCGCATTCTGCGCGAGCGCCCCGATCTGGTCATCGAAACGAAAGATTTGAACCACGAATCCATCGTGACGTGGTTGCAGCCTCATATACGCTCGGCGGAGGCAAGCTGAGCGGCGCGAGCAAGTTAAGGCGCCAATACGGTGAGGATCGCGCGATCTTCAATTCCCCATTCCCTCATTCCTTATTCCGTATGCCTCAATCCCGCTTCGCTCCGAATCTACGCTCCACACCCCTCATGCGCCCTGTAATGCCTGCCCAATTCCACTAACCGACGCGAGCAGCGCGGCGAGCAGTTCTCGATCCTCACGATGGCCAGCACGCCAGCGTTTTAGCAGATCGACCTGAACCAGATGCATAGGATCGATATAGGGGTTGCGCAGCAGAATGGATCGCTGCACGGTGGGCTCGCGATCCAACAACTCTTGTGAGTCTTTCAGCGCCAAGACCTGTTGCTTCGCAAGTTCGTACTCGGCTCGCAGTACAGGAATGAATCGACGTAGCGGCGCATCGACCAATTGGTCGTACGCTGAAGCCACCGCGAGATCGGCGCGGGCAAGCGACAGCTCCACCTCATCGATCAGATTCCGGAAGAAAAACCATTCAGAGTACATTTGGTCCACCAAGTCATCGCCCAGCGTCTCGCGCGCTCTCGCCAGTGCAGTACCCGCACCAAACCAGCCTGGAATCATGTAGCGGCACTGTGACCACGCGTGGGACCAAGGGATCGAGCGCAGCGCTCCGATTCCGTGAGTCTCCGACTGCACGGCAGGACGCGAGCCAAGCTGCATTTGTTCGATGACATCGATCGGCGTGACCTGTCCAAAGAACGCATAAAACTCGGGGTCTTCGAATACCAGGCTTCGATAGGCCCGAGTACTCCGCTCACTGAGCATATCCATTGCCTCGCGCCAGCGCGGATCGCCCTTCTCGGGTGGCATTGCGCCCGCGCTCGCGAGGGACAAAGCGTTGAATGCTTGCTCGAAGACGCGCAGCGCAATCGCACGCAACCCATACTTTTCTTTGATCAACTCACCTTGCTCGGTGATGCGAAGTCGGCCACGCCGCGCCCCCTCGGGACCACTGCGCACGAGCACTTCAGTGCGACCACCGCCACGATCCGGCCCACCACCGCGACCATGAAACAACGTGAGATCGATGCCCGCCTGATCCGCAGCGGCAAACAGAAGCTCTTGCGCTTTGCGTATCAGCCAGCGCGAGCGCACGATTCCGCTTTCCTTGTTGCTCGCGGCGTATCCCATCATGACGTACTGATGGTTACCGCGGCCGAGCAGGTGCCGCCGATATGCAGGCTCGGCAAACAGTTCGGTCATGATCTCTCCGCACCGCTCGAGCGTCTCGGCGGATTCGAAGAGCGGCGCCACGTCAATCGGCACATCGCCGGAGCGACGGTCGGCGGTATCCGCCCAGCGAGCAAGCAGCAATACGGACAGAACATCGTCGACGCCATGTGCAGCGCTGACGACGTAAGGGCCTATCGCCTCATGCCCGTAACGATGCCGGCAGTGCGCGATGGCCTCGAATACCCAGAGCGCGCGCTTGCCGCTTCCGTCCAAGGCGTTCGATGGGCCCTCATCGCGCTCAACAGCTTGTCTTACCCGCTGCGTTCGTTCGCTAACGCTGCGCCTGCCCCAGTCCGATTCCGCAAGCCCCTGACCGATGACCGCGCGATGCGCCGTCGCATTCTGGCGGATATCCAAAGTCGCCAAATGAAAACCAAACGTTTTCACGCGACGGATGAGGCGGCGCACTTGGAAATAGCCTGCATGCTTGCCTTTGTTTTCGAGCAAGCTGCTCGCGATGATATTGAGGTCATCTAGAAACTCTTGCGGTGTTTCATAGTGATTCGCGCGCCCATCGTAAGTCGCACGCAGCCGCTCCAGGATCTGACCCAACAACACGCGATAAGGCATGCGATCGTGCCTTGCGGGAGAGGCATGCTGAGCCGCAGGCAACAAGATTGCGTACTTTTGAATGCGATCCAGCAGCGCTTGCGACACAGCCGCCCTGCTGGCGCTCTGCGACAAAGTCTCGACCAGCGACTGACATTCGAGGAAGTACCGGTTGACGACGATCTGCTGATGACGGGCCAGCGTTTCGCGAATGGTCTTCGCGTGCACATCGGGATTGCCGTCCATGTCGCCACCGACCCAAGATCCGACTCGGATGATTTCCGGCGGCTCGAGCTCGCGCGCCTCGGGACCGTACACGCTCACCAGCGCTGCTTCGACTTCCTCGTAGAAGACCGGAATGATCTGGTAGAGGATCTCGCCGATAAAGAACAAGACGTGCTCGCGCTCTTCCGCTACTGTCAGGCGGTCGCGAGAATTCTCGGCTGTCTGCCATCCTGAGGTGATCTCGCTGCGGATTCGCTCCCAGATGGTTTTTGTTTCCGCAGCGCTCGCCGACAATCCCAAGCGTCCGAGCAACAGCTGGGCGATTCGCTGCTGCTTGCGCAAGATCGTACGGCGCGTGGACTCGGTAGGATGAGCGGTGAACACCGGCTCGATCCACATGCCTAACATCAAACGACGGATGTCCGGCAGTTCCAATCCATTGCATTTGAGCTGCTCGATCGCCTCCGTGAGACCGCCGGGCTGCGTCGCGCCTTCGTTCAGGTACTGGCGACGTCGACGGATGCGGTGCACCTTTTCCGCCATGTTCACCATCTCAAACCACATCGAGAACGCGCGCAGGATGTCGCGGGCCTCCGCGGGCGGCATATCTCGAGTTCGTTGAACGAGTACCTGAGCGCCTCTTGCGTCGCCATCGCGGCGCGCTATCGCGGCTTGTCGATCGCTCTCTACCGCCTCGAACAGGGAGTCTCCGCCCTGCTCGCGGATCACTTGACCCACGAGAATGCCGAGCATGTGCACGTCTTCGCGCAGCTCTGCGTCTTTGGTCGGAAAACAAATATCGGAGCGAGGCATTGTCGCGATATCAGTGCGTCGAGCGGCTAAACGGGATTAACCGATCCGGTCAGCCGCGAGGGCGCGCAGTCTAACAGGTCGGGAGTGGATAGGAGACGGGTTGCGCCTTGCGACTAGAAGGATGGGGTCGGAATGCGAGGGTCGATGCGATCTTGAGCCGAACGGGCGTCGCTACATCACAATCGGCTCGAAGAAAGAAACTGCCGGAGTTGCCTAAGCGACGACCTGGATCGTTCTCACATAAGCGGCTTGGACGAGCCCATCGACTGATTTTTCGGTCCGCGGCGCAAGCAATAATCGGAGCATTGCCTCGTTGGAGGTGCGGGCGGGATCGTCGATCAGAATTTGTTCGATGAAACGAGTGATCCGGTGCTGGATCTCGTTGATGAATCGCAGCTTGTTTGCATCGATCGCTTGCTCACCTGTGGGGCTGTAGAAATTTCGAGCCTCGAGGGTCAGTTCATACATGAAGCGCGTCATGAAGCGCGCTTGGTCCAGCGGCGACATCTCCGAGAAATGTTTGATCTCCGACTCGATGTTCATGAAACCTCCCCTGGCCAATCATCAGGCGATAGGCGCTGAATAAGCAAGCGCGAGCGGCGGGCGGCTCTTACGAGGCGATGGACGGGAGTAGGAAGGGGGTATTGATCAGGGGCTAGGGGGCAGTCAGAACGAGAGCGCACGTGCGCGTTCTTTTTCTTACTATCCCCTACCCCCTGATCATTACCCCCTAACTACCTCACGCCGGAAAGAAGTCGATCGGCTTAGTCACCGTAATCGTGCCCACATCGCGGGCTTCAAACCGGAACATCTTGACGCGAGCGACGAGCTTTCGCTCGAGCTCCGGGTCATTCAGCTCACTAGAAACGACTTCACAACGCGTGATCGAGCCGTCGGGCGCAATCGTGAGCTCGAGCACCAGCTTTCCCTGCAGCTCTGGTTTATCTCGCAGCGCTCGGGTGTAGATGGAGTAGATCGCACCTTTGTTACGATCGAATACCAGCGCGATTTCTTCTTCGCTGCGTGAAGCTTTGCCACTGCCACCTCTGCGAACGTTGTCTCCAGCTGCAAGCCCAGTCGCAAGCGTGGAAGTCACCTGCGTCGTCTCATGTCCGCTCAGCGAACCAGCGCCTCCACCGTAGCCGCGACTCAAACTAGCCGTGTTGATGCCACCACTGCCGGTTCCAACTTTCGATGTGATCAGCGATCGCTCTGCACGTGTCGTCGCACCTGCTTTGCCGCTCAAGTTTTTGGTTTGACCGGCCTTCTCCAAAACGGAGTTCTCGCGAAGCGCGGCAAGCTGCTCCTGAAATGGAAGTAATCCCGACTGGGCGGCCTTTTCGCGCGCCTGCTCTACCCTGTTTTGAGGAATCGGTTGCGTCTGCGGCTGTGGGACTCTTTGCTCCGTCGGTTTTGGCAAGGGATCTACTTTCGGCGGAGCAGGAGGCGGAGGTGGTGGCGTCGGCTTTCGCTCGAGCACCAGCTTTGCGAATCGCGGCGGCACTGTCTGTACCTGATCGCTTGTTTGCTCTGGAATCGGAAGCAGCGGCAGCAGCACGCACAGCAGCAGCGTCACGCTGAAACAAATCACGAGCAGGCGCCGTAAGCGCTGTTGCTCTTCCTCGGATGCCGTCCAAGGTAGCTCGTAATTACGATAATAGGCGGTCATCGTTGCCATGCCTGTTCTCAGCCTGTCGTCGCGACCTGCGAGAGGTCTTCCTGCTTTTGGATGACTGCGAGCGAAAGCTTGCCGTAGTCCGCATCGGTACAGGTCGCCATGATCTTCTTGAGAATGCGGTACGGAAGCTCGCGATCGCCCAGGATCGTGACCTCTCGACTTGCAGCATCCGCACTTGCAGCGTCGCGCAGCACGCGATCGGATTGCTGCTGTAGGGCGGCTTTGAGCGGCGCGATGATGTTGCCGTCCAAAGCTTCGACTTGCGCAAGCGTCGTGACCGGCGTGCCTTGCACGAGAACTTGGTCATGGGAGATGTGCACTACCACGGTTTCGCGCGGCTTGTTCTCTGCAATCGACTCGGGCAGCTTGATGTCTTTAGGCGTTTCCAGTGTCTGCACTTCCGCTGAGTTGACCAGCAGGAAGAACACCAGAATCGTGAAGATATCCATCAGCGACACCAGGTTCAGGCCAGAGCCCTTGCGCATGCGCGCGTGATGACGCTCCATGCGTCGAGCACGATTGGATTTGGTCATGTGGGTGCATCTCCCACCGATATCTCCGGAAAGAGCTCGGCTTGCACGAATTGCGATCCTTGTTGAGCGGGAAACGTGCGAACGGTATCCATGACCTGAACGATCACATCGTAAGGTGTCTCTGGCTCGAGCAGTATCGTCGCAGCGATCACGTCCGGAAACTGCGCCTTCACCTGTTTCAACTTTTCGCGCAGTGCTGCGTAGTCGTAGCCCTTTTCACCTTGCGGATACCGTCCGAGCACACCGCTCCCTCGATCGGCAACCTCGATCACGTTCTTTCGCACGACGACCTCAAGCTCGAAACCTTGCTGGACATCGGGTGGCGGAGGTCCACCCGAGGGCAGGTTCAACTCGAGTATCGACATCCTGGAAAAGACCGCGGTGATCAGCAGAAAAGGAACCAGCACGACCATCAAATTCATGAAGGCCGTAATCTGCATCTCCTCTTCTTCCGGCTTGCGGCGCCGTGAGCGAGTCAGGCTCATGCAGCAGTCTCAGCGCGACGCTCAGTGAGCGTGTTCAAGAATTTGACCGATGCCATCTCCAGACTGTCCACCAGTTCGGTGGTCTTTGTCTGAATCAACGTGTGCACGAGCAGCAGCGGAATCGCAACGATCAAACCGAAGGCGGTCGTGTTCATTGCGACCGAAATCGATGCCGACAGCAAATCTGCTTTCTCGGCTGGATTCGCATTAGACACGGCGGTGAATGCTTGAATGAGGCCGACGATGGTCCCGAGCAAACCCAGCAAGGTAGCGAGATTGGCAAAAGTCGAAAGGTAGTGCGTGCGGCGCTCCAGGCGCGGCATGACTTCCATCAAACTCTCTTCCATCGCTTTCTCGACGTCATCGCGACGCCGCGCGGATTCCATCCGCGCCAGTCCGTAATTCAAGATGCGGCCGATTGCAGCCTGAGATTTCTGGCACATTGCGATTGCTGCACGGAAGTTACCTTGCTGCAGCAACGGAACCACCTGGCCCCACAACTGACGATTGCGCGTGCTAACGACCGTCAGATACACCCAGCGCTCTATTGCAATTGCAACACCGGCTGCAAAGACGAGCGCGATGGGGTACATGAAAGCGCCCCCTTTGACGAAGAATTCCACGATCGACGTGTACATGATTCCTCCGAATCAACTCAGATACGTACAAACATAATGCACTTCAGGGACCAGGCTGAGATGTCGACTGCGTCGCGTCTGTGCGCTCACCCAAAGCATCGTAATAGGTCACTTCTCGACGAAAAACGTCACGGTCCACGGGCGTTAGAACCTCATCCAACAACGTATTGAAAGGCTGCGCCGGGAGATCACCGAGATCGGCCTTCTTCCAAGGGACGATATACAAGACCTTGGGGAGCTCACGGTTGCCGGTGACGACAGTGGTATCCAGTTCGAGACGATCGCTTCCGGTTCGCGCAGTCGTGAGCGGCGGACGACGGACGGCGGACGGTGAAACGGGGGCGGCGATGTTTGCCTCGGTAGTCGATGGAGATGCGGCTGGGCTCGTAGCGACTGCCGGACCCGCAGTGTCCGCAGCGGAGCGACTCGTCTCTGTTTCACCGTCCGCCGTCCGCCGTCCACTGTTTACCTGATCCGGTTCGGCAGCAAACGTCGCACCCGCGAAAGCCGTAAGCGCAATAATCCACGTGCTGAGCTTTTGCAACTTCATCATTCGCTCCTCGCTGCGCGCGGCTCGGCACCGATTCGCTTCTTCAGCTCAGTGACCCAAGCATTCACGCGAGCGTCCGGTGACGGCGAGACTTCTAGATATCGCTCGTAGGCTTCTAGAGCACGCTCAGGCTGTTGCAGATACAGATCGCACAGCACCCCGAGATTGAAGTAGGCATTTGCGTAGTTCGGATTTGCTTCGACTGCGCGACGATAAGCCTGCTCGGCGTCTTGGAAGCGGCCTAATTTGCGGTATACGATGCCGAGCTGATTGAAGGCCGCAGCGTTCTTTGCATCACGCTCGATCGCGCTGTTGAAGCTCTTCTCTGCATCCTCTAACCGCCCTGCCTTCGACTGTAAAATGCCTAGGTTCACGAGAGCACCCGAATACGCTGGATAGGCAGCTGCGATCGCACGGAAGCCTTGCTCCGCAGCCGCGAGATCGCCCGCATTCATGTGTACGACGGCCGCCTCGAATTGCTTCACAGCTTCGGCCGGCAGCGGCTCTTCAGCTGGGGACGCAACCTCGCTTTCGACCTGCTTGTCGTCTCGCTTGCCCCGTTGCGCTTTAGCCGGGGACGTTGGCTGGGCGGCAACTGTCTTGTCCGTTTGGTTAGGGGCTGAGGTTGGCGTGGACCCACAAGCAACCAGTGCTAACGTGACTAACAACAATCCGCTGCGAATTGCCGAACGCGCAATAACACTGGTAAACGCGGTCGCGTCTGGAGCAAGGTGCGCACCGCGAGCCATATGCCCACTTTCAACGCAGCGTGGGCACATAGTCTTCACCGATCTCTGTCCTGGCGTAACGAGCAGGCACGAGTTTCGCCAACGCATCGAAGCTGCGCTGCACCCACTCATCATAAACGCCTTCGCTGGCGCGCTGAGCGTTCGTTTCATGTAATTCGATCGCTTTCTCTTCGAATGGAAATGCCTGTTCTTCGAGCAACACGTCGTACTGCTCCAGCGCATCGCTATCCAGATTCTTCGGCCGTTCCGACGTCAATAAATCCGCACCGAGATTGCGATAGAGCTCGGCCATGCCGAACGTCGCCGCGGTCATGACCTCGGCAACGGCATAGTCCAATGCTTGGCCATAGATTGTCAGCACCTTCTCCATGGCGCTGCGCTTTGTCTTGAGCGACCTATCCAAGGGCGCGACCAACTTCACCGCATTGAACATCGCAACATGCGGATCTGCGGTTTCCAGAGTCGCGCGAGCCGCAAGATACTTGCTGCGTTCCGTTCGCGCGGCACCAGCTTGCTTATCGGCCCGAATGATGTCTTCGATCCACTGCGAGCGCGCCTTCACATCGTTCTGCGCCTTCGCCATGTCCGCGAGCTTCTGACGAGCTTCCATCGCCGGATCCAGCGGAGCCGGATATTGTTTGACATAGCTCGCATAGGTTCGCGCCGCATTCGTCGGCGAGGCTGATTTTTCGTATAGCTCAGCGGCCTGCCACAACGCTGCGCGACGCACGTCGGCAGGTTCTTCCGCTCGAGCTGCGATGCGCTCGAACTCGGCAGCTGACTCTGTCGCTCGTCCGGTTTCGAGATAGGCCACGGCGAGAGTTCGCGTTACTTCAGGGGCAAGCTCGTGATTCGGATGGTTGCGACGGAAGCTCTCGAGCACCTGGGCTGCACGATCCCATTGCTTGTTCTGAACCAAAATGCTCGCAGCATCGTATTCCGCGTTAGCGCGCACCTTGGCATTTGGTGCTAGCGCACCGACGCGCAAGAAGTCGTCCACCGCCCCGATAGGATCGCCGGAAGCTTGTTTCGCTTCGGCTTGCTTGTAGATCGAAGCGGCAATGCGCTCCTCCACTGCCGGGCGCTCAGGATCGTTCGCGGGTAAGTAACCTTGTACACGCACGTAAGCGGCTTCCGCTTCGTTGAATCGGCCACGATCAAACAGCGAGTGCGCTAGCAGCGTCGACGCGGTCCGTTGATACTTCGCATCGACCGCAGGAGTGCGCTCGAGAATCTGCTTGGACACCTCGATCACGCGATCGAATTCGTTGAGAGCGAACAACTGCTCATCAGCTTTCGTCAAGACTCGAGCGGACTCAGCGTGTTCTGGAAAACTCGTCGCGAACATCAGCGAGCTTTCGATGCTCTGCCGATGCCACATCGCTTTGGATTCACCGTCGATCGTCGCCTCATGCTTGTCGTACGCTACTAGCGCTGCGTAACCAGCAGCTGAGGACTTCGCGTGCAGCGGATAATCGTAAGCAGTTTGCTCGTATTCGCGAGCCGCTTCGGCGAAGCGAGCTGACTCGAATAGGACCTCGCCCAACAGATAACGCGTTTGTGGCGCTTCGGCATCCTGCGGGAAAGAATCGAGCATCGCTCGGTACCAGCGAGCGGCAGCCGCGTAATCTTCAGGCTTCTTATCCTTTTGCGCTTGAGCGTGGAAGTACTCCGCCAGATCCTTCTGCGTGGTTTTGAGCTGCGCGGCGACTTCCGGCGCATCCTCGACGGTGCGTTGCTGCCAGAATGCAGAGCCGAATGCGTAACGCTCGACGAACGCCTGCTTGCCTTCCAAGACGAGCGATGCAAATCCACCTTTTTGATAGGCTTCGATCGTGCGCATCTGCAACGAGGGCGCGTATCGATCATCTGGCCTGCGTTTGGCGAAAGCCTCATAGGCAAGAGCGGCATCTTGATAGCGCTCTTTCTCGATATATAGGTTACCTAGAGCTTCATAGAGTCGATGCGCGTACAGCGGATCACCGCGTCGCTTGAGGGCTGCGTCCAGTGACTCAGGCCCGTCCAAATCCGAAAACGTGATTGCAACGGCACGTAGCGCATCGTCGGAGAGCTCACGCTCGGGACGAGAAAGGGACTCTTGGGGACGCACTTTGCCATCGGCGATGAGCACTCGATCGAGCAACTTCAGAAACGATGCGACGCTCTCTTCGCCCTGGCTCTGCTTGAATAACGACCAGCCGTGCTTGTACAAACCCTGTTCGTAGAATCCACTGCCGGGATCGGCTCCAATCACGGCCGCATAGGCACCCTCTGCCTCGCGATAACGGCCCGTGCTGAACAGAATCTCGCCTCGGCGGAATTGCGATTCGACAATCCAAGTGCTGTTCGGATGCTTACTGACGAGCCGATCTAGAACCTGCAGTGCCTTTTCGGGCTGGCCTTCCATCTCGTAGGCACGCGACAGTTGGTAGATGACCGCGTCGTTGCGCTCATAATCGGGGTACGAAGTCAGCAAGCCTTCGTACAGCTGGATCGCCTCCTTTACTTCTAACCCTCCGAAGTCTTCGGCCCCTGACGCACGAGCGCCCTCATCGACTTCGAGCTGCAGATCTCCAAGACGACGCATGGCTTCCGCGCGCATACGCTCGTTCTCGGACTGCAGCTCCAAAAACCGTCGATATTGTTCGATCGCCTGTTGCGGCTGCACGTCGACCGGCGGATCTCGCGTGACCTGCACTTCCTGGTCTTCGAGATCCTTGATGGTTCGAGTCTTGCCCGATTTCTCTGCAGCGAAGCTCGGCATCGAAATACCTGCCGCGCTTACCAACGCAATCGCGACAGCGGCACCAACGGCGCGACGGCTCATTGTGTTGCTCCGCCAGTGCCCGTGGATGCGCGGTCATAGATAGATGCGAGTGCAAAGCGAGCTTGCAAGGAATACGCCGCCAAGCGCTGTTTCTGCGACTCGAGCTCGCGAATCGCAATTGCAGCTAGATACCGGTTCTGTGCTTCCGCGGTGATCGCAAGTCGTGCAATCAATCCTTGGATGCGAGGACTTAGATTCTCGACTCTTTTCGCGAAGGCCTCGGTGCGCGCCGGATACTCCTCGCGTGCACGCTCGACGAGCACCCAGCGGCGGCGAGCTTCTCGGTGCGCGACGTCGAGCTCACGTAATTCCTTCTTGGCTCGCCATAGGCGAGCTGTGTAGCTCGCATTGAAATCCCACAGCAACGTGCCGCGAAGCAGGCGAGTCTTCTCGCGCATTTCTTGAACCAGCGGATCGTTCTGGTCCGCCTTCACAAGCACTTGCTCCACTCGCTCCACCTTGCGCCATTGCTCCAGTTCGCGCGCGGTCGCAAGACCCACGACATCACTCTTACGCTCGATGGCTGAGAGTCTGGACTCCAGCTCGTTGTTGCGCGCTTCCAGTGCATCAAGGTCCACGCTGTCCAGTGTGCCGTGAAGAGCGGGCAGCCTTTGCTCATAAGCCTTTCGCCGCGTGTCGACCATATTGTCGAACGCCTCCACGCTCAGCTCCCAGTTCGCAAGATTGCGCTGCATGATGCGTAGATCGCGATAGTTCTTCAGTCCTTCCTGGAATTCGTGAGAGGCGAGTAAGTGATATAGATAGCGAGTCTCGGGCGCATCGGGCAGATTCTTCAGCTGCCAATACCACCCCCCGCGCTCGCCTTGGTCATTGCCGATGATGGCATCCAAGAGCTGTCCGCTGCGGATCGATTCGATCGATTGGTCGATGCGCTGGGTTTCTTCGCCGTATGCCGTCACTGCCAACATGTAGTGCTCTGCGGCTTGCCTATCTGCCTCCAACTGAGCATAGGCATAGGGAACCGCAAGATAGGATTCTTGCACGGCCGCATCGAGCAGATTTCTGCCGCGTAATTCGAGCCACGGTACCAGCGCCTTAGTGAATTTCTCCTGCGCGGAATCGGCCCAGCCGACGCCCAACAGTGCCTTGTTGGATTGCGGACCTTCCAAGCGCACCCGCTGCAAAACCGATTTCGCGTCCGCGGCCCGCCCGGCTTTCAACCATGCATATCCCAAAGCCAAATTCGCTTTGTCCCGAAGCGCAGCGAGCTCCTCAGTCGGCGCACCGATCTGACCAACTCGATTCAGTAGCTCCGCCGCATCCTCGATGCGCTCCTGGCGTACCAGCGCAACCCCGATGTTGAATCGAGCATACGAGGACCACGCGTCCGAGCCATCGCCGATGGGCTGCCATCTTTCCAACGCCCGGATCGCTTCGTCGTAGCGATTCAAGTACATCAACACTTGCGCCTGAAGCAGATGCCGCTCGGGTTCCAGATCACCTGGAAGCGCGCCATGAATGGCGTCCAGCGCAGTGGCAGCTTCGTCAAGATAGTTGCGTTGATACCAGACTTTGGCCAGATAGAACCAGGCGCGATTTCGCACGTCGAGCGGCACGTTTTCATTCAGCAGTGCCTTGAAGATCCGGCCTGCTTCTTCGTGTTGCCCCAGCGATAGATACAATCCGCCCTTCAGCAGCTCTGCCTCTACGGCATGATTGTCCAGCCGGTCGAACTCTTGCGCCGCTCCCAGGCGCGTCAAGGCGGGTAGGTATTCGCCTTGATAGAAATAGAACAGCACATCGCCCCAATGCAGGTCCTTGATGGCTTGCGGGCTACCCACCAGCGGAGCAGCCGCGGAGCTGCGCTCGCTGGCCTGGGCAAGATGCGAAACCGAGATGCCAACGAGAGCGCAGCTCAAAGCAAAGACGAGCTTGGTTGCGATTCGTGAATCGGATAGCACGGCACTGATGTATCTGCCGGCGCGGAGATGCGCACGCGGATCGCCGCTTGCCGCAGAAAGGCAAGAATCCGTCACGCTATCCCCTGATGCCAACACGTTCGCCATGGAGTGTTCGACCTCACTCCCATTCCTTGACGACGAACTCAGGTTGCGCCTTGGACGCGCGATCGCTGATTTTCAACTCGACATACTTTGCGCCGACACCCTTCTCGAGCTTCAGCGTCGCGCCCCGCCGATAGTCGCGCACGTTCGGACCCTGGCCTGTGAACAATGCGATGAGCTCATGCTCGCCCGCTTTCAAATTGCCGATGTAGACACGATGTACACCTCCCTTCAAAAGGGCTTGCGCCTCTCGTTCTGTGTACAGGTAATTCGCTACTTCTTTGTTGTCGAGTTTCAACGTCACTGAATCCAGTGCGAAGAACTCGCCAACATCCATCGATACGAACACAGCGACCTGAGTGTTGGCAGGAAACAGCAACTCTTCTTCCAGCACGAATAACTCGCGGTTTAAATCCAGCACCTCTTTCTTCAGCGCCTGTACTTCTTGATCGAGACTCTTGAAATCGTCACTCTCACTCGCACCCGCTGGAGGTTCCGAGGAAGTTTCCTGCGCAAGCACAGGCATGCTCATGAGTGCACAGGCGAGAAGCGCGATCAGCTTGCGAAGCATGTCAGTACCCTGAAGTCGTCATTGCAGTGTTGTTGTGCGAGTGGCCGGCAGCTGAAGGCGAGTCATTCATTCAGAAGCTCGCGCAACTTTTCCGTGTAACGTTTCTCGTAACCAGGCTTGAAGCCTTCGGAGACATAGCGCACCGCGCCTTCGCGATCGATCAGCACAGTCAGCGGCAACGTTCCGAGCTGATAGGCCTTTGCTACTTCGTTGCGTGTATCGAGCAGTACGGGATAGGAAACCCCCAGCGTCTGCGCCATCTCCGCGGCCGGTTCTGTTTCCTGATCGATATTGATGCTCAAGAGGACTAGGCCAGCTCGGCGATACTTCGTGTAAAGCTCATCCAGCAATGGCATTTCCTGGCGACACGGTCCGCACCACGTGGCCCAGAAATTAAGAATGACGACTTCGCCCAACTGCTCGGACAATCGAATGTTTTCATCCGACAGAGAACGTAGGGCGAAATCGCTGGCGGGCCGGCTCACCAACTCCGAAGGGGCCGCGTAGGCCGAAAAACTTACGACAAGGAGTGCTGCGGCGACGGCAGACACGCACCCGCCAATCGCTTGGTGAATCAAACCAGTATGTAGGCGTAGTCCCATGAACTCGGTTCGTTGGCTGTGAAGTCGCGGATTCGCCGCATGAGCCACAGTCAACGTCAGACACATCGGACGGTCGGTCGCGGGGAGATAAGGCCTTGCAGGTTAACGACCTCCCGTTGGCAACCCCGCTGTCTTAGAAAACTTTCAGACCGGTGGCTTTGCGTCCTCACCTTTCAGTGAGTTTGCCTTTCCAAAGCAACACAATTGCTGTTGCGTTGCTTTAGACAACGGCGACAAGGGTGCTATTGGCCTCAACATATGTCAACGAACCAAGTGTGACGCCTGCGGACCAAATCCGGCAGTTCCGTGTGAACTGGCGCACACTTCCAAGCGCTGTCTGCGCACGCAGACAGCGCTTGCTGCAATCGACGGGTCGTCGTGGTCGATTTATCAGAGAGGAATTTTTGGGGGCATAAACGTCGATGCCACTGCGTTCACCTTCCACAGGGCGATGGTGTCCGCAGTAGGCTCCACTGAGCGTGTGGCCTCGTATCTAGCTGCCTCTAAGTGCAGTTGAGTCCCTGCAGATTCCTGACCGTACAAAAATGTCCCGGCAACAGCGGTACCAAGCGTCAGTAGCAGGATGCTTCCAAGGATGATTCGGTTTTTCATGACTGTCTCACGTCAAAGAAGGATGCCACGCCGATTAGGCAACAGCCGGAACCGGAGGACGAACGGGGATGTTGTCCGCTAGTTGCAGAACCGGTGGACGGACTGCAATGTTGTCCGCTAACTGTAGAACTGGCGGGCGAACCACAATGTTGTCCGCTAATCGGGGCACCGGAGGACGGACCGGAATATTGTCTGCCAACTGCAGAACCGGTGGACGAACCGCAATGTTGTCGGCTAATCGCGGCACCGGAGGACGGACCGGAATGTTGTCAGCCACCTGTACGAGGTTCGGGAGAAGAGATCGAGTACTTACGATAAATGCATCTTCAACCCCTGTTGCGGACGCTGATTGAACAGAACATCCGACCAACAGAGAAATGGCGACGATCTTTAAACTGCTAGACATGACAACTTCCCTCCCGGGACAAACGTGATAGAAGCGCCCCTTGCAGAGCGCTGGGTTCAGGGCATAAGCGACGTGGTGGTGAGACTCCCGTCACATGTGGACTGGACATTCCCAAGTTTTCGATAACAATCAGTACATTGCTCAGGGCCGAAAACGGGGTACCCCTGCACGGCTGAGCAAGGCGGGAAATCAGGGAGCGCCGTAGGGGAATTCAGGCGAAGACGTTGGCACGGGGGATCTGCGGACTGCGACAATGGCAGGTGCGACACTGGATCGATCCAGCAGCAGCCGAATAGCGGAGAACACTCTGAGCAATACGATTGCAGCAGCCATCGCGCCGCCTGATCGCCAGGCAGTGACACGCCTGCTATCTGCATGGCAGTCGGGAGATTCGCGCGCCCTGGAAAGGCTCACTCCCCTTATTTATGAGGAGTTGCGCAATCGTGCGAGACGCTACATGCGGCAGGAGCGCCCAGGTCACACGCTTCAAGCCACCGCCGTGGTCCACGAAGCATTCGTCAAGCTGGTGGAGATGGATATCCCTTGGCAGGACCGCGCGCATTTCTTCGCGGTGGCCGCTCGGCAAATGCGGCGCATCCTGGTTGATCATGCAAAGATGCGGTTCCGCGATAAACGCGGCGGCACGACGACCACCGGTTCAGTTGAAGAACTCGAGGGCATGGATCTCGGCCCACCGACGGCGGGCGACATCGATGTCATCGAAATCGACGAAGCCCTTCAACGGCTGGCCGGTAACAATCAGCGCCTTGCTGATCTGGTCGAGCTTCACTACTTCGGTGGGCTTACGTACCAGGAATTGTCCGAAACATTGAAAATCTCGGAGGCGACAGTGGACCGAGAGTTGCGCCTCGCCAAGGCCTGGATTCTTCGCCAGATACGCCCATTGCGAACTTCCGATTCAGATCCTGACACCTTATGACTTCTGCTGGACACAAGGATGTCGGATCCCAACTTTGATCGCGTACACGAGCTTTTTCTAAAGGCGGTCGACCTCGATCCGGCGCAGCGAGACGCATTTGTCGTCAGTGAGACTGCCGGGGATGAGGCGCTGAAAAAGGAGTTGCTCGATCTTCTTGCCCACGATAATCGCAAGTCGACGGGCCCGCTCACCCATGCGTTGGGTGCGGCAATCGACAAGACGACCCGTGATCGGCGGCGCGCGATTCTCGGTCGGGTCGTAAGCAACTACAAATTGGTCTCGGTCCTTGGCCATGGTGGCACGGGGACTGTCTATCTCGCCGAGCGCGCTGACCGGCAGTATTCCGCCCAAGTTGCGGTAAAGATCGTCGATACGGCAACCGTCCATGGTGAGCTCGGCCAGAGGTTCCGCGCCGAACGCCAGATTCTCGCGAGCCTCAATCATCCGAATATTGCGAGACTCATTGACGCGGGAGAAACCGAGGAAGGGCAACCCTACCTGGTCATGGAGTACGTCCATGGTGAGCCGCTCGACCAATACTGCGACCGTGAACGTCTCAACATCCTTGCTCGCCTTCAGCTGTTCTTGGATATCTGCGCGGCAGTTCAGTACGCGCACCAGAACCTAATCGTTCATAGAGATCTGAAACCGGCGAACATCCTAGTCACCGCTGAAGGTGCGCCAAAACTTCTCGACTTTGGAATCGCAAAGTTGCTGGACGTCGGCGATGCAGCGGCCGTCCTTGCGCTCACGCGCATGAACGATCGGCTGCTGACTCCGGAATATGCGAGCCCAGAGCAGATACTGGGACGCGCCGTGACCACCGCGAGCGATGTGTACGCTCTGGGCGTCGTGTTGTACGAGCTTCTAACCGGATTGCGGCCGTACACGGTACCTGCCTCGGCGAGCCAATTGGAGCTCGAGCGCTCGATTTGCATTTCCGACCCTCTGCGCCCAAGCACAGCGGTGCGGCGAGCGGCGCATGCGGCGCAGAATGACGGCCCGAACCAGATCGTCGAGGTGGCTGCTGCTCGGGGAGTCTCGGCCGAGAAGCTCGAGCGCCGCTTGGTCGGTGATATCGACGCCATCATCATGCGCGCGCTGCGCAAGGAAGCGCAGCATCGCTATGGTTCGGTCGAACAGCTCGCGGCAGACATTCGCAGATACTTGACTCGAGAGCCCGTTCAGGCACGCCAAGGTAACTGGGTCTATTACTCGACGCGTTTCGTGCGTCGCCACGCCTTCGGCGTGTCTGCTGGTGCGGCGTTTGCAGTATTTCTGAGCGCGTTCTCCATTGCGATGTCGATCCAAACTCAACGAGTCGCGGCCGAGCGCGACAGGGCGACGCTCGAAGGAGATCGGGCCGAAACCGTTTCTGAGTTCATGCTCAACGTCTTTGGCGCTTCAGACCCCTTCGTCTCACAAGGTACCGAGATCACCGCCCGCGAGTTGCTCGACAAAGCAGCGGGACGCATCCGCGGTGATCTCGGGCAACACCCCGAGGTTCGCGCCCGCTTGATGGAAGCGATGGGCCGAGCTTATCGGCGGCAAAACGCATTCGATCAAGCTATCGCTTTCCTGCAAGAGGCCGCGCATCTGCGCAAGCAGTTGCCGGATCCCGAAGGATCGAAGACGACGACGGTACTTACGGAGCTGGCGCTCGCGTTCCATCAGTCTGGAGACTTCGAAGCAGCGGATCGCACCTTACGGCAGGCAATGCAGCTTTCGGAAAGCCGTGAGAAGACGATCTCGCCCGAGTACGCGCGATTGTTGACGAATCTGGGACGAGTCAAACACCAGATGGGCGATCTTGCCTCCGCGCGGAAGTATTACGAGCAAGGCTTGGCCCTGAACAGAAGTCTGCTGAGTCCGAACGACCCGGCGATCGCAGAAATCCTGCAGAGTCTAGGCAATCTCTACATGTGGGAAAACGATGGAGAGAGGGCCGAACATGCTGCTCGCGAAGCCTACTCTATTTATTCTCAATCCTTGCCCGAGCGGCATCCAGACCGAGTTCTGTCGCAAGGCACGCTGGCCGATGTGCTACTCGCGAGAGGCAAGTCAGCCGAGGCAGAACCCCTTCTAAATCAATCCTTGCAGGCGCAGATTGTATTGTACGGAGAAGACAGCAGTCAGGTCGCTGCCGTCTATGACTCGCTCTCTCAGATCAAACGGTCGCAAGGCCTCCTTGAACAGGCAGAGGAGTTGTCACGCAAGGCACTGCATTCGCAAGCTCTCGCGCTGGGCGAAGATCATTACATGACCGCCTACTTCCATACGGCGCTCGCATCTTTGCTGGCAAAGCGCGCCTCCTATACAGAAGCCGAAGAACACCTCCGACGATCGCTCGAGGTCTATGCGAAGACACTTCCACCCGATCATCAGTACGTAGCTTCTTCGGAGCATATTCTGGGCGAGCTGATGCTGGACACGGGTCGCTTCAAGGACGCCGAAGCCCTGCTCACTGCGGCCATGCATCGATGGCGTCGTACCGGAAGCTCTCCGGGGAGAATCGCTCGATCTACAAGTGCCCTGGGTGAAGCTCTCTACCGACTGGGTAGAGCGGCGGAAGCCGAGAAGTATCTGGTCGAGGGCTACCGGGCTTTGGCTACCGATGAGACCGTGAACCGCGATGAACGCATCAAAGCGCGCGAGCGAATTACGCGCTTCTATACCAATCGCGGGCAACGGAAAAAACTCGAACACCTGCTGTTCGCCGCGAGCGAAGACCTCACTGCGCCACCGGCACAAGCACGTCAGAACTGAGCGAAGAGTTGAGCTGAGTCACTCGAACCATCTGCTTCTGTTACAGTCTCACCGAGGAGACACATGAGGAGCGGCCGCGGCGATGCGAGTGCAAAAAGTTTACGCACGATTCACTGTCCTTCTGATCTCAATGCTCACGTGCTTGAGCGCGGTCGCTGCTGAGCGACAGGAAGCGCGCCTACTGACATCCACGCAAGTTCTGAACGAGCTCTTGCGGATGCCGGAGCAAAACATCCCAAGTTGGTTGCTCGAGCGCGCGCACGCTGTGGCCGTCGTACCGAACGTGATCAAGGTTGGATTAGGGATCGGCGGGCGGCGTGGCAAAGGCGTACTGGTCGTCCGCCGAGATAGCGGAGAGTGGAGCAATCCGATATTCGTGAATCTCACCGGAGGCAGCTTCGGATTCCAGGTCGGCGTGCAATCGACGGACGTCGTACTCGTATTCACATCACGACACAGCATAGAGGGGATCGTGGGCGGAAAAGTCACGCTGGGTGCGGATGCCTCCGTGGCTGCAGGCCCGGTCGGCCGCCAGAGCTCTGCCGCCACGGATGTGGGACTGACGGCGCAAGTTTATTCGTATTCAAGGGCAAGCGGTCTGTTTGCTGGCGTCGCTCTAGATGGCTCTGCGCTGACGATCGATCATCGCAGCAACGAACTTTTCTATCAGCGCCCAGGCGTTCTTGCGAGCGAAATCATTCGCAGCGATGCGCCAGCGGCACCTGCGCCCGCCCAGAGTTTCATCGCAGCGATCGAGAGCTCCGCACGCGGAGAAGCGATTCCTCCGACGGCGAGTTCTTCAGCTCCGGCTAGAGCCGAGCCGCAACCAGCGCCTGCCGCTAATACGCAGCGCAACGAGGGGCTGACGACCTATCCGATGGAAGATCCGAGCCCAGGCGAAGAACCGCCGCTGTGATTGCCCCTCTGATCATCGTCTTCTAGTCGATAGCGGACGCGCTATCCGCGTCACAGACACAGAGGTCAGCTCGCCAGGAGAAAATCCGCACGTCTTAGACGTGCGGATCACTTAGGCGCAATAGTTTCGCCGCTCATCTTTGATCTCAAGCCTCTGCCATCGCCATACCCATCGACATCAACGTGCGGCTTGTTTGCCGGCATTCGCGTGGAGTCACGCCATGGAAACGACGCATGGCTCGGAACAATGTGGAACGCGAGTCGAACCCCACTTGCCTCACCACGTCCTCCACCGCCAACTGACTGCCCCGCAATAATCGAGCTGCGACGCTCGTGCGCTTGCGCTGTAAGTACTCGTGGGGCGTGACATCGTGAACGTGTTTGAAGAGACGCAGGAAATGATGTCGCGATAGATAGGCTGCACGAGCCATATCCCCCAACATCAAAGGCTTTTCATAGTTCGAATGAATGAAGTCCGTGGCAAGCGAAACGCGGCGGAATATTTCCCGACGCGTGGCCGCGCGGCGCACCGGCATCGAGTGCAACCTGGCGATCACGTGCCGATGCCTCGTCAACATTCGCTCCAGGAGAAACGTCAACTGCTCTTCATACCAAAGTGGATCCTCGATGCCTGCTTCTCGATGACGGCAAATGAAAAGCAGCACCGGGGTGACGCTGCGATCGTGTATCTGCAAGTTCGGTAAGAACGGCAGGGTATCTTCTTCGATTTCGCCATTCTCGAGTAAGCGGTCTTCGGACGTAATGAGCGAGCCCAGAACTTCCTCGGGCATCCCGGCGCGAAACAGAATGGTCAATGCCTGTATCTGCTCGTTGCCTCGCACACGTACGTTTGCTGCGCCATGCGGAACGACCAACCAGGTATCGTCATCGACGACCAGCCGGCGGCCTTCGAAACTCACTTCCTGCTTGCCGTTCCAAGCGCAAAGCAGCGCCATCCGCTGACCCGCAAGGACGTAATCTTCCGCCTGCGAACGCGTGCTGTAGACCATGTTCCCAAGCTGATCGCGCGGTGCAAGCCCGAGCGAGCCACTTACCAAGCCAGCAGTGCGAAGAATCATTTGAACACCTCTTCCTTCATCCCCTCACAGCGATGCTGTGCGGCAATTCGCTTGCCTATTCAACGATGCAGCTTTTCGCCGCCCCTTCCTGACTCAGATGCCGTGCGGTGTGATTTGGTTACACCGCGCGCGGTCATTTTGTTACGCGGCGGCACCTCGTCGTTGATTAAGTGATATCTCGCGGTATGCATCGACTCAAGACATTTACGATCATCAGAGAGTGGCTTGCGGCGAAAGGTTGCAGTCGCGCCGCACCTAGAACGCGCTTGTCACAGAAATACGCAAAGGATGAGACGAACAAACCTACATATCGTTCAACCAACGAACGGCATGTCGGCTAACGCAACTGCATCGGACACTTCGGACACATGCAGTCAGCGTGCCGGAGCAGCCGCTCGAGTATTGGCTGTTCGTCCCGTTGGCGCATCGTTCGCCGCGCCGGTATGCTGTGCGACTTTGAGCATCGCCCGTTACGTTTAAGTCCCATGCCCATTTGCCACGAACACAATTTGGCCCGACCCCTACCCAAGCAGCTCCCATTCGGTATCCGCTTGAAAGTTCGCTCGAACGATCCATTCAAGAATCTGGTCGGCAGCGATTGGCACAAAGAGCATTGGTTCGCTACTCGAGAGGAGCGAGATAGAGCGTTGAAGGAAATGAGCGGAAGGTATGTTTACTTCCGCCCGGGCGATCAACCTACGCTCGAGTTCGAGAAGATCGATCGATGAGGCTCTGACGCCCGATCGAGCACGGACCCTGTCAGCTCGTCTAAATCAGAACGTTCTACCTAGGAAGAGATAGAACGCCTTGTCGCCGTCTTCGTCGAAGCCCGCGGCGAGATACAGCGGGCCCAGAGGGCTGTCCACTCCGAAGAACAAGCTGCCGTTAGTACGCAGGTCGTCCAAGCTCATGTCGCTGCGTTCCAGCCAAGTGTTTCCAGCCTCGAGCGACAAGCCCGCGTAAGCAGGAAAGTCCAGCACTCCTTCGCCCCCGCGCCCTATTCTTCGGTAGTAGAGCAAGCGTCCGATGCCGTAGTGCGGTCCCGAGAGGAAGCCGGGCGGCAATCCCGAAAGATTGAAAAAGCCGCCGAGAGAGAAAAAACTCTCCGGAGTCAACGGCGGGTCATCGCTAGTGCCCGCATCCGCCCAGAAAATCATCGTGTGCCTATCGAAC
This sequence comes from Steroidobacter sp., assembly GCA_025929585.1. Classification (GTDB taxonomy): domain Bacteria; phylum Pseudomonadota; class Gammaproteobacteria; order Steroidobacterales; family Steroidobacteraceae; genus Steroidobacter. The sequence goes on along the minus strand of JAICPY010000017.1, from coordinate 10,583 downwards.
GATCGCGCGACCAGCCAAGTCGTCTCGAAAGTATCGAAGTCTTCGTCGCCTCCGAAGTTGTCGCGCTCACCGCGCCATTGGAATTCGAACTGTTGGCCGTGGCGCGGAAAGAAGATGCTATCGAGTTTGTCGTAGGAGAATCGAGCGAACACACCACCTCGATCGAAATCATCGGTCGGCAATTCAGGATCTCCGATGAGGATCCTCGATCGTTCAGTGCCTCGGCGCACGCCGACTCGGATCTCGCCCCAGTTGGAAAGCTCGCGCCCGACATCCAGTCCACCGGACGCAGAGCGCACTCGGTACTCCGCAATGCGCTCCCTCCCCTGCAGGCTGAAGACGCTTCGCTCTTCTAGACTCGCTTGCGGGGCGATGAAGTAACGGCTCGCGAGCGACAAAGGCTGATAGAACTCGGTAAAGAATCGCGGGTTCTCGCCGATTTGAAGGTCCGTCAGCCATTCCCCGCCCAGACGATTAATCTCAGTGACGATGAAACGAGCAGCGGCGTTGTAGCGGCTGTTACCTTCGAAATCATCTTCCAAGTTGAGACCGACACGCACGTAGTTCGGTCCCCAACTCTTGCGGCGCAAGTCGATCTCCAGCCCATTCCTGCCGTCCTCTTCGACCAAGGAATAGTCGATCGATTCGAATCGATCCAGCGCATAAAGACCGGACATGCGATTACCGACGATTTCCTTGTCGAAGGTTTCCCCGACCAAGTCTTTCATCGTCGCCTCGATCAACGCCGCATATTCGCCCGAGCCTTGTTCTGCACGCACGAAATCGATGACCGGGCTGTTCAAGGATCGCGTATTGCGGCCGGCTAGATAAGCGCGATAGTCCTGCTCGCTCAAACTTAGATGTTCTAACGCGGCACGACTCTGTTCTGCACCCCGCTCACCCGCACGAATAGCCTGAGGAACTCGACTGAAATCCGCGGAAGGAAATCGGCCAAGGTTCGGGTCGATGATCACATCGGCGGGCGAAAGCGTTTTGCGCTGTTCTTGCGTGCGTGTGCGAATCAAGATCGCAAACGCCTGATTCGTCACCTCCAGAGGTGAGGTGAGCTCTTCGCGGTTGTACAAAGGAAAACTGACGTCGACCACGATGAGAACATCCACGCCCATCGCACGCGCGACATCGACCGGCAGGTTCTCCACCAATCCGCCGTCGGCCAGCAATCGTCCGTCACGTTGCACTGGCGCAAAGACGCCCGGAGCCGACATGCTCGCTCGCATCGCGGAGACCAAATCTCCGTTGTCCATGATGACGGCGTCCCCCGTTTCCAGATCGGTAGCTACTGCGCGAAATGGAATGGGAAGATCATCGAAGTCGTGGATCTCCGTAACCGGCAAGGTCGCTTTACGAAGCACTTGCTCCAACTTTTGGCCTTGGATGAGCCCGCGCGGCAAAACGAAGCCCTCTTCGGTCACGCCGAGGGCGTAGCGGACCAAGAAATTCCGATCGTCCTGCTTTCTGCGAAAGCCGAGCTCTTCGCGCGGCGGCCGATCTTGAAAAGAGTCTTGCCAATTCAGAGACCGGATGAGCTCTTCGATCTCGGCTGGCGGCATCCCAGAGGCATACAGGCCTCCGACCACAGCGCCCATGCTGGTGCCGGCAATCGCATCGACTGGCACGCGCAACTCATCGAGCACCTTCAGTACGCCTACATGTGCGGCGCCGCGAGCGCCGCCGCCGCTCAGCACGACACCAATTTTAGGTCGCGCCTGCTCAGCTCCTAAAGCGGTGCCGCTCAGCGCAAGAACGATGAGTGCAGCTGCGAATCGAGCAACAAGAGTCATTGGAGTAGCTAACACTGTGCGGTGCTATTTCATCGTAGGCATGACGAACTCAGGCGCGCTGCGCCCGCCGGAGCTCCATCGAGCGGTTACCGTTTTCAAGCGGCTGTAGAAGCGCACGCCTTCTACGCCATGCATATGGAGGTCCCCGAATAGGGAGCGTTTCCAGCCGCCAAAGCTGTGAAATGCCATCGGAACCGGAATGGGCACATTGACTCCAATCATGCCCGCTTGTGCGCCGTGGCAGAACCGTCGCGCCGCCTCGCCGCTGGTTGTGTAGATCGATGCTCCATTCCCATATTCGTGTCCATTGATCAACTCGAGCGCCCGCTCCAGCGTCGCGACACGCATCACGACTAATACGGGCCCGAAAATTTCTTCACGATAAATACGCATGTTGGGCTCAACCCCATCGAATAGAGTCGGCCCCATAAAAAATCCGCTCGAATCCTCGCGCTGATAACTTCTTCCATCGACGATGAGCTTCGCTCCCTCATGCACGCCCAAATCCACATACGCGCGGACGCGCTCCAAATGCTCGCGAGTGATTAACGGGCCCATGTCTACGTCAGGCATGGAGCCAGGTCCAATACGCAATGCCTCGATCAAAGCTTTGAGCTCTTCGATCAAGCGATCCGCAGCGTCACCTACGGCGAGGGCAACCGAGATCGCCATGCAGCGCTCGCCGGCTGAACCGAATGCCGCTCCCAGCAAGGCTTGAGCGGCAGCGCTCGAGTGGGCATCGGGCATGACGACGAGGTGATTCTTGGCTCCTCCCAAGGCTTGCACGCGCTTACCGCATGCGGCGGCGCCTTGATAAACATGTTGAGCGACAGATGTAGACCCAACGAAACTCACTGCTTGAACGAGCTCTTCGGTAAGCAAGGCATCGACAGTGCTGCGATCCCCGTTCACAACGTTGAAGACGCCGGGCGGCAGGCCGGCTTCGGATGCAAGCTCAGCCAGCCGCAGCGAACATGATGGATCCTTCTCGGACGGTTTGAGTACAAATGTGTTCCCACATGCGATCGCGATAGGAAACATCCAAAGCGGCACCATCACCGGGAAATTGAAGGGCGTAATGCCGACGCAGACGCCGAGAGGTTGGTGCAGCGACCAACTGTCGATGCCGGCACCGACGTTCTCCGAGAATTCGCCTTTGAGTAGATGTGGGATGCCGCAGGCGAATTCGACGACTTCGATCCCTCGCGTCACCTCGCCGCGTGCATCGCTGAGAGTCTTGCCATGCTCGCTGGTTATCACAGAGGCAAGTTCGGAAGTATTCTTCTCCAATAGTTCCTTGAACCGAAACAGCACGCGAGCTCGTTGTACAGGCGGCGTGGCAGCCCAGTTGGGAAAAGCGTCGCGCGCAGCGCATATCGCGGTTCGCACAACTTCCTGCGAGGCGATGGAAACACGAGAGGTGATGATCCCTCGCGCCGGATCAAAGATATCCGCCGTAACCTCGTTGCGGCCAGCGACGGATTTGCCGTCGATGTAATGACCGAGGACGGGGACGCGGACCTCATCCGGCGACGTCACTGACCTTGAAGTATTCATGCGCCAAGCATACGGGAAGCACGCTCAGGATGGAGCATTGCAGCGCGTGCCATCATTCCCTGTCCGGTGTATTACTGACGTAGGCATGGCCTCGAATAGACACGGATTTGACCAGCACCCATACCGGCATGCCGACTCGCAGCGCGAGTGCAATCGAGGCGGCGCGAGTGACTCGGGCCAGCACACGCGCTCCTCCCAAATCGACGTAGACGAGGTCGGTGTCGGAATCGTCAGCGCCGATTCTCGAGATCGTGCCTTGAAGGATATTGCGCACGCTCAAAGCTTCAGGACGCATCGTTGCCAAAATCACATCTCGAGCCAACAGGTGAATGCGAACGCGCGCTCCCGGCCGAATACCGCGCAGATTGACCTTTAGGATGTTCTCTCCAATGCGCACCGCAGCCAGACCCGTCTGCTCATCCGCAGCTTCAACGAGACCGACGAGAACGGCACCGATGCCTTCCGGACCGACGATTGAACGCAACTGCGGATGCAAGCTCAAGGTCTCCAGTGGCCCCTGCGCCGTACTGCGGCCATCCGCCATCAGTGCAACGTGGGTCGCGAGGCGCAGTACTTCCTCGAACTGATGGCTCACATAGATGATGGGGATCGAGAGCTCATCGCGCAGCCGTTCCAGGTAGGGCAGCACTTCCTCACGACGAGCGGCATCCAGACTCGCCAACGGTTCATCGAGCAACAAGACTCGCGGCTGGGACAGCAGTGCTCGTCCGAGGGCTACACGCTGCCGCTCTCCGCCTGAGAGCTGGTGCGGCCGGCGCTCGAGCACGCGTTCTAAACCCAGCAAAGACACCACCGAGTCGAAGCTCATGCGCGGAGTGTCTGCGCGTGCTCGTCGTAAGCCGTAGCTCAAATTACCGGCGACGCTGAAATGCGGAAACAATCTCGCATCCTGGAACACGTATCCGATTCGGCGCTGCTCGGCTTGCACATAAACCTTCGCTGCGGTGTTTTCGAGAACGACTCCATCGATCTCGACGTAGCTCTCTTCTGCCTTCAACAATCCAGCGATGATGTTGACGAGCGTAGTCTTTCCGCACCCGGAATGGCCAAATAACGCGAGCACACCCGGGTTGGCCATCTCAATCGAGACTTCGAGCGTGAAATGCTCTCGTCGGACGGTGGTTCGAATCTTGAACATCAACGCCCCAATGCCGTATGCATTCGACGGGCGATGAGCTCCGCCGCCACCAATCCCATCAGCCCCAATGCTATCGAGATGCCGGCAAGGCGCGCAGCCAAAGTCTCGCCTCCGGGGGTTTGCAACGCCGTGTAGAGCGCCAGCGGCAGCGTACGTGTCTCTCCAGGAATGTTGGAAGCAAAGGTGATGACGGCTCCGAACTCTCCGAGCCCAGCCGCGAAAGCGATCACCGAACCGGCCAGAATTCCCGGTAACATGAGAGGTAGGGTGATGGTAAAAAACCGATCCCAAGCGCCGGCCCCGAGCGTTCGTGCAGCGTCTTCAAGACCACGATCGATGCCCTCCAGGGACAAGCGGATCGCACGCACGACCAACGGAAAAGACATCACCGCCGTGGCCAAAGCAGCACCACCCGTCGTGAAAATCAACTGCACTCCGAAGGCCTCGTCCAGCCACTGCCCGATCGGGCCGCGCACCCCGAACACGAGCAGTAGCAGATAACCGACCACGACAGGCGGTAGAACGAGAGGCAAGTGCACGAGCACATCGAGCAGGAGTTTGCCGCGCAGCTTCCGCCTCGTAAGAAGCCAAGCCACCAACACGGCGAAGGGAAGGCTGACGAGCACGCTGCGCAGCGCGACGGACAAACTCAAGCGAACGGCGTCAAGCTCGGCGGCGGTCATTAGGCGATGGCAATCCAAAGAGACGAAAGACTAAAGCATCATAGACCGGCCTACACGGGCGAGTGGCAGCCCCTGTCTCGAAGCCAACTAGATCGATAGCCAATTGCAGCGTCGCGTTTTAAGATGATTCGCCTTTTGCCGACCAGAGGTCTTACGCAATGAAGTTTCTCGTAACTGCCACCACCTTGGCGCTTTTTTTCCTTAGTGCGGCAGCCAGCAGCGAGTGCGTGTATCCAAGGGCTCCCACGAAGACACCGGATGGATCGACCGCCACTCAAGAGGAAATGGTCGCCGGAATGCAGGCCGTAAAGGAGTACAACGCCAGTGTCAGCACGTACCTTGAGTGCCTGGAGAAGGAAATGAACGCGCGTGTCGAAGCGGCTGGCCCCAACGCCTCGCCCGACCAAATCGCGCAGATCAAGGCGATCCACAATAAGCGCCATAACGCAGCAGTCGAAGAGCTCGAAGCGCACGCCGCTCAGTTCAACGAGCAGGTGAAATTATTCAAGGGGCGCGACGACAAAGGCTGATCGAGCGTTCAGCGGAAGCCCCACGGGGGCGCTCGCTCGTCCTTATCCAACCGCGCTGTCGCAGTGTTTCTGTCGACCGTGCTCACGCTTTCGAGCACGGTTTGTCCGCTTATGTGAACTATGAGCGGACGCCCCTTAAGTCTCGATTGTCGGCGCCGATGAAAAACCCAAGGCCTCGCCGATTTGCGCAGGTCACCTGCTTTGGCGTTTTTGCTCTGAGACTTGGGTATGAAAATGAAAGCATTGCTCGGCACGATTGCGCTCATGTCCTTTGGGTTCGCGTTATCCGCGCACGCGGATTGCCCTTTCCCGAAGGCACCGGCAAGTATCCCCGATGGAAAAACCGCAGCTGAAGCCGAAATGATCGCGGCGATGCAAGCCTTCAAAGCCTATAACGAGGAGGTCAAAGCCTTCCAATCATGTCTGGATGAAGAGACCAAGGAAAAGGCGGCTTCAGGCGGCAGCACGATGCAGTTCAAGTCCATGCAGGCGAAAAAGCTTGCTGCTGCGGTCGATGAGCTCGAGGGTAAGGCAAAGCAATTCAATGAGCAGGTCCGCATATTCAAAGCTCGGTCCTAGCTGAGAGCGTAGCGACATAAGTTTGCCGCGCCCCGCTGGGGACAGCAGACTGCGACAGCGGTCGCAGTTACCGCTAACAGCCGCCTTCCGACTATCAAGTGCCGGCCCCGCTCGGCCGACTTGAGAGGGGCACGCCGCCCACGCGAGCGGTCCTAGAGTAAAAGTCGGAGACGATCCAAAATGATTCGAAAAGCCCTGCAGCTCGGTTCGATTGTGATTATGAGCGTAGCCGGATTCGCGGCTCATGCAGATTGCCCGTATCCCAAAGCCCCTGCGAGTATCCCGAACGGATCCTCGGCGAGCGAACCGGAAATGGTCGCGGCAATGCAAGCCTTCAAGACATACAACGAGGAGGTCAAAGCGTTCCAGGCTTGCCTCGATGGCGAGTCGAAAGAGAAAGCTGCAAGCGGTGGGCAGACGATGCAGTTCAAATCGATGCAAGCCAAGAAGTTGGCCGCGGCCGTCGATGAGCTTGAATCCAAGGCGAAAGCCTTCAACGAGCAAGTTCGAATCTTCAAGTCGAAGGCCGGCTAAAACACCTTACGTTGTTTGTGAAACTGAAGCGCCCAGCGAGCTTGCTGGGCGTTTTGTTTTTTTGGGACATCGCGCCGCAAAGAGCGGCACCTATAACGGCTGCGAGAAAAGCCGTATTCTTGTGGCATCGCGGTGCGCTCAAGGATCGAGGCCCGCTCCATGAGCGATCACCTGCGTATTTCATGATCTCGCCCGCAGAAGCAGAAGCAATCATCCGCGCGAACGTTCCGGTCCGCGCTGCCGAATCCTTAGTCCTCGATCGTCTCTGCGGTTCGGTGTTGCGAGAAGAAATTCGAGCGACTCGCGATCAGCCACCGTTCGATCGGGTCACCATGGACGGCGTCGCGTTTGCACAATCGGCCTACGCAGCGGGCCGAAGGACCTTCAAGATCGCCGGCACTCAGGCTGCGGGAGCAAGTCCATTAGTGCTCGAAGATCGAACCACGTGCATCGAAGTCATGACGGGTGCAATGGTTCCGCATGGCTGCGACTGCGTCGTGCCCGTCGAGAAGCTCTCGATTCGTGACGGAACAGCGGAGCTTGCCGAGGATGCAGCCGCATCACCTGGTCTGAACATTCATCGTACCGGAATAGATTGTCGCGCCGGCCAACTGCTACTGTCACCACATACGCGCCTGGGACCTACTCAAATTGCAGTGATTGCGTCCGCCGGGCTGGCGAGCGCCGCAGCGACCCCGCGGCCTCGCATTGTCGTCATCTCCACCGGCGATGAGCTCGTTGAGCCCGGCTACCCTGTTGCCGAGTGGCAAATCTATCGCTCGAATGCCTACGCCGTCGTGGCTGCCTTGCGCAATCGAGGCTTTGAACATGTGGGTCAGGACCATTTACCCGACGATCTGCCTGTCTTGCGCGATCGTCTCGCCGCACATTTGGAACGCAACGACGCGTTGATCTTGAGCGGCGGGGTTTCCATGGGACGATTCGACTATGTACCGCAAGTTCTGCAAGAGCTTGGAGTGAAGCCCGTCTTTCACAAGATTTCTCAGCGTCCGGGAAAACCGATGTGGTTCGGCGTAGGCAGCGCAGGTCAGTGCGTGTACGCTCTTCCGGGCAATCCGGTCTCTACACTGGTGTGTCTCGCTCGATATGTCTACCGTGGCCTTGCGGTGGCAGAAGGCGTAGAGGAGCCGAAAGCAGAGTCTGCCGTACTGGATTCACGGTTCGAGGTTAAGCCTACACTCACATTTTTCCTGCCAGTCTCGCTTGCGAGCGACGGTGCTACGCTCCTCGCACACGCACGCCCGACACAAGGTTCTGGCGATTTCACTTCGTTGCTCGGCACGCACGGATTTGTCGAGCTCCCGCCAGGTCCGACGTTGATTCCAGAGGGAACGGTCGTACCACTGTATCGTTGGTAGCTCATGAATCCTGGTCGAATCGTCGAATGGCCGCAGAAGGTCAAACCCCATGACCGCTTGGGCCGGCCCTTGCACGACTTGCGCATCTCGGTCATGGACCGTTGCAACTTCCGCTGTCCGTACTGCATGCCGCGCGAGACGTTCCACGAGCATTATCGTTTCCTCAAATCTTCCGAGCGTTTGTCGTTCGAAGAGATCACGCGGCTAACACGCTTGTTCGTTCAATTGGGGGTGCGAAAGGTGCGTCTCACAGGCGGAGAGCCCTTGTTACGTCCGAATCTTGCGGAGCTCGTCGGCGAGCTCACCGCAATCGAGAACGTCGAAGACGTTGCATTGACGACGAATGCCGTCCTGCTTGCACAGCACGCTGCGGAGCTCAAAGCGAACGGCCTTCATCGAATTACCGTCAGTCTGGATTCGCTCGATCCGGACATCTTCAAGCAAATGAGCGGTGGTTTTGCAGAACGCGAACGTGTGCTGGAAGGCATCCAAGCAGCATTCGATGCAGGGCTAACGCCGATCAAGATCAATGCAGTGATTCAACGTGGACTGAACGATCACACCGCGCTCGATCTGGTGGAACGCTTCCGGGGCACCGGCATTATCGTGCGCTTTATTGAATATATGGACGTCGGCAATCGCAACCATTGGAGCCTCGATCGTGTCGTGGCTTCCAAGGAGCTCTTGCAAACGATCGCCGAGCGATGGCCCCTGCATGCCGTGCAAGAGAACTATCATGGCGAAGTCGCAGAGCGATATGCCTTCGACGACGGTGCAGGTGAAATTGGCTTTATTTCCTCCGTGACCAATCCGTTTTGCGGCGCATGCACTCGAGGGCGTTTGTCTTCGGAAGGGGCGTTCTACACCTGCCTGTTTGCCACGTCGGGATTGGATTTGCGCACGCCGCTGCGCGCCGGGGCGACCGATACGGAGTTGCTGGAGCTGATAACGGGCGCTTGGACCCGGCGAGAAGATCGTTATAGCGAGTTGCGCGCGTCGATCCACACGCAAGAACATCCGATCCGGAAGATCGAGATGTACTACATCGGCGGATAGCAGGTCAGGCTCCGCAACCGCTCACCACTCGGACGAGTTCACTGTTTCGATACCCGGCTCGCCCCGCTACACTCGGCCTATGTCCTCGTCACCGTTTACGCACGTCGATTCAACCAATGCGCCGGCGATGGTCGACGTCGGCCACAAGGCAGTCAGTTCCAGGACCGCGACAGCGCAGACTCGAGTCCGCTTTCCCGCCGCGGTTGCCGAAGCCTTACGGGCCAATGGCTTCAACAGCGCTAAGGGCCCGGTGTTTCACACGGCCATCATCGCCGGCACCATGGCGGCGAAACGCACTCATGATCTGATTCCGTTCTGCCATCCATTGGGCATCGAGAAATGTAATGTGAACATTGCGATGGATGGCGATGATGCTGTGGTGACGTGCACGGTCAGCGTGCATCACAAGACGGGGGTCGAAATGGAAGCGCTGACTGGTACGAGCATCGCGGCACTTACGATTTACGACATGTGCAAGGCTTTGTCGCACGACATCGTCATCAGTGAGACCCGGCTGCTCAGCAAGTCAGGAGGGAAGTCGGTGAGCGGCGGACGGCGGACGGCGGACGGTGAAGGAATCGGATCAGAGTAAAGTATTGGCGATTATGTACGAGTATGTCTTCGATGTTCCTGTGACGTCTTACGGATTCTTCCACCGTCCGCCGTCCGCCGTCCGCCGCTCACCATGAACGCTCCGGCTCTTTTCGGCTTGGTTCTAGCGGGCGGTGCGAGCACTCGCATGCGAACCGACAAGGCGGCGCTGCAGTATCACGGCCGCACGCAACTGCAATGGGCATACGATCTGCTCACGAGTATCTGCGCAGCCACGTTCATATCCGTGCGTCCCGATCAGCGCGATAATCCGACACGCTCACGGTTTCCTCAGATCGTTGATCGACAACCGGGTTTGGGCCCTCTCGCAGGCATCTCGGCGGCGCTACTCGAACATCCGAAGGCCGCGTGGTTGGTCGTCGCGTGTGACTTGCCATTTTTGACTGAAGATGTCCTGCGCTCCCTGATCGCACAAAGAGATCCTTCTCAGCTCGCTACCGCATACCGCAGCGCTCATGACGCACTTCCCGAACCTCTGTGTGCGATCTGGGAACCTGCCGCGTGCGACGCCGTGTTGGCGCAACTTACAGCAGGCAAGCGATGCGCTCGCAAATTCTTGATCGAAGCGCAATGCAAACTCATCGATCTCCCGGATGCTCGCGCACTGGATAACGTGAACACGCCGGAGGAATTGAATGCGGCCGCGAAAGCCTTGAGTGCGCACAGCCAGACAGGGGATCCCATGGCTTCAC
>JAICPY010000176.1 GCA_025929585.1 Steroidobacter sp. | reverse complement strand
TCACCGTCGCCGCTCGCGCGAATGGAATTCAAGTAGAGATCAGAACCGCCAGCGCCGCGAAGAAAAAACCGAGTGCGATTGTGATCATCCAGAGCGGATTCACGGTCCTAGATTCGACTATCCGCTCTGTGTCTTCGATCGGTTCCGTGTCGTCGTTCGCGGCGGCACCACTATCGGATGGCATCGGGACCAGAGTTGAGTCAGGTCCTGTGGATTGGGTCGGTGACGCAGCGGCGCGTCGGGAAGAAGCAGAAGTTGCGTTCATGGTCAGCCTCGGTAATCGGGTGTCTCATACTCTCGAGCGATCGCAGATCAGAATGCTCACGTCCTCGAGCGAGGGAATTGGTCTGGGAACTGTTTGGCGAGTGCGTCGGTGATTGAATCTGCAATTACGAGCATGTGCTTGCGCATCGCCTGCCATGTCTGCGCTTCGCCGCGAAAATCGTTCGTCGCAATCTCCTTTATCTGTGCGACGTGATGTGCACCGTGCGCAGCCAGCAGCCCGAACACTGCGTCTTCGGGTAAGTAGGGATTGGCGCCGCTCAAGAACTTCGCGATCTCATGGGCATTGGCCGTGATGGCTTGCACGGCTTTGTCTTGCGCCGCCTTCGAATGCTTGACGGTTGCGGTGTTGTAGTCGCGGACCGCAGCCCAGTGTCCGGCCAGTAGTTTCAGTAGGCCATCCGCGCCTGCTTGACCATAGAAAGGAGTGATCGTCGCGGCGAGCGCCTTCGCGTTGTTGACGACTTCTGCTTCGGCGACCTTACGCTGCGCTTCATCGCCAGCGTCCGTGGCCAATACATAACTTCGAATCCAGAATGCGTGCTCGACCCAGAGCTGGCGCAGCTCCATCTTCGTTTCGAGGACTGTGACCGCATCTACAGACATCGCGGGCGATGCAGCTACCGCTGGATTCGCCAAGCAGAAGGTCGCCATCAGCAGAAGTGGAGTCGTCAACAACTTGAAAGGTGCGTAGCGCGACATGATTCGATCTCCTATCGTTGACTACGAAAAGAAAGTCTCGTAGCAGTTCGAGATCGAGCGTAGGTGTCGCGGTCAGATCGGACAAGCGAAGAATATTGGCGCATCCCATCACAAAGACGGATGGCATTCTGAACTGCTGCATAGCGATGATTGGGCGTGCGATGCGCAAACAGAACTGAACGCGTCAATATCAGCGGAAACTCAGTTCATCGCAGCTAGGCATAGGGCCGTTTTATCGATTGCTGCGTGCGACGCGCACCACGCGCTTTCGGCGCTCATCGGTCGCGTCGATAGATAACGTCAATATTCATCGCTGATGAAATATCTATGGGAGCTAGACTCGAGACAGCTTCACTGTCGGAGAGTGTCATGAAGATGGAGCGCACCGCGTCAAAGAGACGCGGGCGTATGAATGAGTACGAGAAGGCACTTGCCTGGCGAGCGGTGCAGTTTGAAGCATTCCTCGTGCTCGTCGTTCTCCTTTTTGAGTCGGATAGGTCAAGTCGCGCACATTGTTCACCGGACGAACCCCCGTGATGAAGCGCAACACGGCGTGATGATAGTCAATCGCGCCTAAAGCAGAGAATGATCCGCAGAAGGGCGCGCGCGACAGAATGCAGTAGAGATGCTGCACGTTGCTCCTGAGCCCAAATTCCCGGAGGACGTATGAAATCCGAATATCGATTCCAATTGGCTGCAGTCGCCGCGCTAGCTGCGACACTTGCTTGCAGCACCGCAAGTGCCGATCCCGATCTGGATCAAAAGGCGAGCGACTCGGCGAACTGGGCGATGCAGTCCGGCGACTATGCCAACCACCGTTACAGCGATCTGAAAGACATCAATGCTGGGAACGTGGGCGAGCTTCAGGTTGCGTGGACGTTATCCACGGGCGTGCTGCGTGGGCACGAAGGTTCGCCTCTTGTCATAGGCGACACGATGTACGTGCATACGCCGTTTCCTAACAATGTCTATGCCGTGAACCTGAAGGATCACACTTTCAAGTGGAAGTACGAGCCGAAGCAGGACGCAAATGTCATCCCAGTGATGTGCTGCGATACTGTCAGCCGCGGCGTCGCTTACGGCGATGGCAAGATCTTCCTGCAGCAAGCCGACACTACTCTCGTCGCGCTCGACGCTGAAACTGGGAAAGTGATCTGGACCGCGAAGAACGGCGATCCGAAGATCGGCGAGACGAATACGAATGCGCCCCACGTTTTCAAGGACAAGGTGATCACGGGCATCTCCGGTGGCGAGTTCGGTGTGCGAGGGCGGCTGATCGCCTACGACATTAAAACCGGCAAGATGATCTGGACGGGCTGGAGCGTCGGTCCGGATAGTGATCTGCTGTTCGATCCAGCGAAGACCATGACGTGGACCAACGGTAAGATGGCGCCGGTTGGCAAGGATTCTTCGCTCAAGTCGTGGACAGGCGAGCAATGGAAGCTCGGAGGCGGGCCAACCTGGGGCTGGTACTCGTACGATCCGCAGTTGAATCTCGTCTACTACGGCAGCGGCAACCCCGGTACGTGGAATTCGGCGCAGCGTCCCGGCGACAACAAGTGGTCAATGACTATCTTCGCGCGCGATCTGGATACGGGCGTTGCGAAGTGGGTCTATCAAATGACGCCGCACGACGAGTGGGACTTCGACGGCGTCAACGAAATGCCGCTCGTCGATGTCACCATCAAGGGTAAGAAGATCCCCGCACTCGTGCACTTCGATCGCAACGGCTTTGCCTATACGCTGAACCGCAGGACCGGCGAGCTGCTCGTGGCTGAGAAGTTCGACCCGACGATCAACTGGGCGAAGAAAGTCGACATGAAGAGCGGCCGTCCGCTCGTCGACCCGAAATATTCACCAGGCACAACGGGCGTCGACGTGACTGTGAAGGACATCTGTCCCGCAGCGCTCGGCACGAAGGACCAGCAACCCGCGAGCTACGATCGTAAGTCGGGCTACTTCATGGTTCCGACGAATCATGTCTGCATGAGCTATGAGCCCTTCCAGGTGGAGTACACGGCCGGTCAGCCGTACGTCGGCGCGACCGTGAACATGTATCCGACGCCGGGCAGTCACGGCGGCATGGGTAACTTCATCGCGTGGGATCCGGCCGTGGGGGAGATCGTGTGGTCCAAATCCGAGCGTTTCTCCGTGTGGTCGGGTGCGCTGACGACAGCCGGAGACGTGGTGTTCTACGGAACCCTCGAGGGTTATCTGAAGGCGGTGAGTACGAAGGACGGCAAGGAATTGTGGAAGTTCAAAACACCCTCGGGGATCATCGGCAACGTCTTTACCTATCGATATGACGGTAAACAGTACATCGGCGTGTACTCCGGGATCGGCGGCTGGGCGGCTCTCGGTATGGCTGCGGGACTCACCGAACCCACGGACGGTCTCGGTACTGTCGGCGGCTATAAGGATCTCGCCAGGTACACGAGGTTAGGCGGCTCGTTGTTCGTGTTCGCACTACCGGGCGGCGACGCCACGGCAGCAATGCGCTGACCCTCATCAGTTTCGCATTGGAGCAAACCAATGCGGCCAGCATCGATTTTCCGGAGGAACAACATCGGGTATCAGCTCACAGGCGGGCCGCGGTGCCTATTCGCCGCGGCTCGCGTTCGCGCAAAAGTCACGCAACCACTCAGTCTTTGCACTTCCAGTGCATCCGGAGTGCTCCTCTGACTCGCTCCCACAATGTCGGCGACTTTCATGACCGTCCCACGCTCGCGCCCAATTCGACGAGAAGCTCGTCGAGCTGCGTGAACGACTCGAGCGTGGCAACCGCGGCCCCGGTGCCGGCAGCGTCGAGAGCTTCTATGGACGGATAAAGCTCACTCATGACCAGCAGCGTCTTGCCGCCTTTTTCCTCGAGGGTCACCCTCGTGACGGACCCATCCTCACCACCTTCTTCATTGGTCCAGACGATGCGCGAATGCGGTGTCACTTCGATGTACCGGCCGAAGAACTCCATACCCTCGCCGAATACCAAGCGGTACTTGCCCCCGACACGAACATCCATCTCGCAGGAGAGCAGGGATATGCCCATCGACTTCGGCACCCACCATCGCTTCATCAGCTCGGGCTTGGTCCACGCCTCGAACACGATGCGCGCCGGAGCGTTGAACGTTCGCGTGACGACGAGCTCACGCTCGGACTTCTTTTCGACAGTCGTGATGTTCTTCATGGATGTGTGCTCACTTTCTCTTCTTGCGCCCATCGACCTTCTCCTTCCGTTTCAATTCCTCGACAACCTTGTCCAACTCGTCGAAGCGTGCGGCCCAAAGTTGGCGGTATTTCTCGATCCATGCCATCTCCTCCTCCAGTCGCCGCGGACCGATCTTGCACGTCCGCACGCGCCCGATCTTCTCCGTGGTGACGAGCCCGGCGTGCTCCAAGACACCGACATGCTTCTTCATGCCCGTGAGGGTCATGTTGAACTTCGCGGCGAGATCGGTGATTGAAGCTTCTGCACGTCCGAGTTGCTCCAGAACGCCACGTCGAGTGACGTCCGAGAGCGCAGCGAACGAGGCATCGAGGTGGGTATTCGTATACTGAACCATGAGGTTCAGTATGTACCCACAGATAGGCGGCGCGCAAGAGGAGGCCACATGTGCGCTCAAATCAAGGCTTCACGAGTGTGCATTCACCGCTGGCTGCCCCAACGCGGAGAATTTGGGCGATCGACCCAGCTCGTACAGAAACAGGGCAAGCACCCAATGGAATGCGATGGGAATCCCGCCCGCTGCAAGTGCATCGCTCGCGCCTCCTACAAGCTGAACGATGAGACGCAGCAGCATCGATCCGAAATAGAGCAACGCGACTGCACGCACCGCTCGCAACGTTCGTGCGGACCTGAACGACGTCCCGCGAGTCTCATCGATCACGATGACCGCCATCGCCATCAAGAGCACGATTTGCGTCGGGAGCAACAATGGATATGCCATGAGCCCCGAATACCAGAACTCCATCGGCGGCAGCCATGCAGGCGTGATCAGCCAGACCTCCACTTGTCCTATCACGCGCAGAAAAAACAGGCTGAGGCAAATCCACAGAATGACGATTCGCTCGCGGTTGGCCGCGACCGCGGCGTTCGCTGTCATACGAACGCCTCTGCAGTGCAGCTGTAGTGTCGATACCAGTCGCTGCGGAAGAGTTCTTGCGAGTCGAACCTCCGCTTGGTTCGCATGAAGCGAGCGAACTGCGGATAGCACTGGAGTACTTGCTCCAAAGTCGCGTGGCGATGGTATGTGAGAAAGAAACTACCCTCGTGATGAATGGCGATGTCCGTGAGCCGACGAAAGTGACGCGCAGCGCGAGCGACTCCTTCCGGATCGTGGTCGACATGCAAGTTGAAGATGATGCATGCGAGGCGTTCTCGAGCCCACGGCAATGCGGACTCCATGTCGCGCTCGATCAGCCGCACCGTGCCGTAGATGAGATCGACGTCGTGTGCCAGAAAGTCTCTGCGGACATCATTCATGAATGCAGTGAGCCGCGCAGGCGGAACGTAGAGCTCTGTGATCATCTCCGATCCCGGGACCTTCACTCCGCAAAAGGTGTCGAGCGGGACGTGATAGTCGTCTAGGTACACACTGAGCTGATGCGTGTCGCTCCAGTAGATCTGCCCCGACGAGCGCAAGTAGAAATCGGCGAACTCGTAGAATGCGCGCGGCTTGTTGCGATGAGCCAGATAGAGGAGGCGCCGCCAGTCGGCGGGCGACAGGCGAATCTGTCCGGACGGAATCGGCGTATCAGCCGCGACAGGCCGGTAGCAGGAGAACACACCTCGCTGCAGGAAGTGACTGTCTTCGGGTGCCGTAGAGAACTGAAAGTCGCCGTATAGGTAGCCGCTGCCGATGCGCTCCTCGAACGCTGCGGCAACTTCGGCGATGTGGCGCAGCTGCACCACACGCTGCACCTTCTGGCGCGCCGTCAGGCGGATCACGGCGGACGTCACGACGCCGAACAAACCGTAGCCGCCGACGACGTGGCGAAACAGCTCGGAGTTATTGCTGCGGCTGCATTCGGCCACGGAGCCGTCCGCCAACACGACCTCGAGGCTCTCCAGGTCGGACACAAACGGGGGGATTGCCAGTCCCCGTCCATGAATGTTTGCACTTACGGCCCCGCCGATCGTCAATCGATCGGCGCCCGTCTGCTTCTGCCTGATGCCCCAGGAAGAGGATCCGTCGTGTTGTGCGATCACGTAGTGACGAATGAGCTCCGGCCATGTGATTCCAGCCTGCACGCGGATTCGACCGTTGCCTGCGTCAAAGTCCAACACACGATTCATGCCCCGCATGTCGAGCAGCCAGCCGTCGGATGCGAACTGCTGTCCTCCCATCGCATGACACGAGCCGCACGCCGTCAGGTACTCGTCGCGCTCGCGGATCTTTCGCACGGCTGTCACGACATCTTCGACGCTCGTCGGTACGAGCCGTCCACGTACGGTTGTGTCATTGAGGCGCGAGTGCGTGTCGTTGCAGAAATAGTCGGACTCTGGCGCGCGACTGACTCGACTTTTGCTGATCATGCGTTGCCCCGCTTTGTTTATGGCGATGGCAAGCCTGCGGACATGGACCTGGCTTTCGCAACTCTGATGGACTTAGTATCGACTATCGATACCCAGGGATACGAGACCTGCGACGTCGGGAGACAGGATGAGCGAATCGAAGCAGATCATCGCGGCGCTGAAGCGGAGCCTGAAGGCTCGCGGCATGACGTACGCGGAGCTGGCGCGCCGCATTCGGCTGAGCGAAGCCTCGATCAAGCGGATCTTCGCGCGCGGAACGTTCTCCCTGACGCGGCTGGAGGAGATCTGCGGTGCGCTCGGCCTGTCGATGGCAGAAGTTGTGCAAATGGCCGCACCTCAGACACTGCAGACCCGGCAGCAACTCACACTGGACCAGGAGCAAGCGCTGGCTGGCGATCCGCGAACGCTCGCAACCTTTCACCTGCTGTTGAATGGATATCGGTCGGCTGCCGTCGCCGCAGAGCTCGGCCTTGGTGAGCGCGAGTTGCGCCGCATTCTTGTCCGCCTCGATGCTGCCGGGCTCATCGAGCTGGCGCCGAAAATGAAGGTACGGCTGAGAACGTCCCACGTCATTGCGTGGCGGCCCGATGGCCCCGTGCGGCGGGCCTATGAAGCCCAGGTGAAGAATGAATTTCTGAAGGCGCAGTTCGACAGCAAGAATGAGCTGCTCAACTTCGTCTCCGCTGAGCTTTCGCCAGCCTCGGTGACCGTCGTCGTCCGCAAGCTCGAAGCACTTGCACGGGACTTTGCCGATCTCGCTGCGCTCGACGCCTCGCTGTCCGACGGGGACAACAAGCGCAGCATGGGCCTGATGCTCGCAATACGCCCTTGGGTTTTCTCGATGTACGCCGGCTTGCGTCGGAACGGGTGACTGACCGCAGTTTGCGAGCGCGCTCCAGGTTGCTCCGCAACTTGTCAATGGGAAGTTTCGCGGGAAATTCGGGCGAAACTTCTGGTTCGAAGATCGATGGTTTCGGTGAAACTCAAGTTTCGGTGAAACGTAAGTAGCTGATATTCAAGCAATCACTCGCGGGGCGTCCGTTGCAAAGTCGATCGCGAGTGTGGGTTTGTGGGGCCAAAGTCCCGCAAAAGTCCCGCAAAGCAATGGTTGATGATGCGAGGCGAAACTCGCTCGGCGTCGATCGAGCATGAGGCATCGCATAGAGGGGTGCCTCAGCGTTTCGCCGCAAATTCGGGCGAAACTCACTTTGCGCGCAGTCGTTCGACAAGTCGTGGAGGGAGGCCGTTCATGCTGTTCCTGCAGCCTCGGTGACCGTCGTCGTCCGCAAGCTCGAAGCACTTGCACGGGACTTTGCCGAT
>JAICPY010000022.1 GCA_025929585.1 Steroidobacter sp. | reverse complement strand
GCCGGAGGAGACGCGTTTGTGAAAGAACGCAATTAGACGAAAGCAGTATCAAATCATTGCCAGACGTCGTTGATTGTCGAAATCTTTTACGTCCTAAGCGCTTCATTGCGGGCTCAGCAGCAGCGATGGCAATCGCAGAGACGAGCAATCCCGAGCAAATCCTTTCAACGAATCCGCAAGGGTTGCGCGGGCAACGGCAACTTTCCGCGGATCGAATCATCGGGGCGCTCAGGGCGGAGATGAGACGCCCGCTCTGCAGAGAAATTTAAGAAAAGAATTCTGACAGCACCAAACCATTGAGCGATGGAGAAAATATTTTCTCGAAGTGCTGAATCTATGCGCTCCACGATGCACTCGTTCACGTGAGTGTCTTGACCCGTCTCGAAAAGCGCGTATATGTTTCGCCCACAATAAATCCGTCCGCACAAGAATTGGTTTAGGCCTGATCGCAAAACAAAGGCCAGCCACAAGCGAGATGGACAGACACTGGCGGGTGCTGTCGAGGGAGGTTGTCATGGGAGACTTAGGCGCGGATGCCGCGATGACGTTGACGTCCGAAATGCTCTGGACGGCTGTGATTATCGCTGCACCGGTGATTGGGATTTCCACGCTGGTCGGTTTAGCCGTCAGCATTCTGCAAGTCGTTACGCAGATTCAAGAAACGTCTCTTACCTTCGTTCCAAAAATTCTCGCTGCGGTTGCGACTCTTCTGGTGCTGGGCGGATGGATGCTCAGCACGTTGTCGCAGTTCGCGACTGAGCTCATCTCCGGCATTCCCAGCTACTTCTGAGCCGCGCCATGTCGTTGCGTATCGACATAGGCTGGCTCATTGCCACGCTGCTGGTGTCCGTTCGCGTCGCGAGCGCGACAATGATCGCGCCTGTATTTGGACCGAGTCAGGTGCCTGCTTCTGCTCGAATTATCTTGGTTTTGGGGCTGAGCGCGTTTTTGGTCGCTTCTGCGCCGATTCCCGCCGTCACCATCACCAATTTGGCGACGCTCATGTTTGCGGCATTCGGGGAGATCTTCTTCGGGCTTGCGTTCGCATTCGGGTTTCTCATCGCCTACGCGGCTACGCAAGTTGCTGGACGTGCGCTGGATATCCAGATGGGATTCGGTGCAGCCAGCGTATTGAATCCAGCAACTCAGGTTGTCTCGCCGCTGGTTGGCAGTGTCTTCGGCATGGTCGCGATCGCCGGCTTCCTCGCGATGGATGGTCACTTGCTGCTCATCCGAGCGCTCGCGGCCTCGATACAGTCCATGCCTCCGGGCACATCACTCCTTGAGTTGGATCCGGTTCTGATCCTCAAGCACTCGAGTGTGATGTTCACCTTCGGTTTGGCATTAGCCGCGCCGATCATGTTCACGCTCTTACTCGCCGATGTGGCGATGGCCGTCTTCGCGCGCAGCATGCCGCAGCTCAATGTGTTCGTACTCGGCTTCGCGGTGAAGATCATGCTCGGCTTGACGGGGCTCGCGCTCTCGATTCGCGTTGGCGAGGCCATCCTCGGCAATCTGTTCGGCACTACGTTCTCGTATTGGGGAGAGCTCGCAAGCGGGCGCTAACAATGCAAGAACAAGAACAAAATCGCACCGAACAGGCGACGCCCTTCAAGCTCAGCGAAGCGAAGAAACGAGGGCAGGTCGCTAAGAGCCTCGACTTCAATACCTTCGTGGTCGTATGCGGCTTGCTGATGGCATTGGCGATATGGGGAAGTGCGCAGTGGGAAAGGCTCTGCGAACTATGTGCGGCGTTGTTCGCGAGTGCGGCGCAGCTGCAGCTCGACCATGCAAGCTTCGTAGGGACCGCTAGCGTGATAGCCAGCGAAGCGCTCGCGCTCGTGCTGCCATTTGCCGGTGCGGGATTTGTCTTTGCGGTGATCTCGAACATCATTCAGACAGGGCCCGTGTTCAGCGCCGATCCTCTAAAGCCGAAGTTCGAGCGCATCAATCCCATCGCCGGCTTCAAGAGAATCTACAACAAGAAGATGCTCTTCGAGGCATTCAAGAGCTTCGTCAAACTGGGGTTCTTTGGGCTGATCGCTTTTGCATTCTTCTTCGCGATCTGGCCGACGTTGCCGACGATTGCGGCGAGCGATAGCGCCGGGCAGATGCTGTGGTTAGGCAACAGCGCGATGGCGCTGTTGTTTCGCTTAGGGCTTGCGCTGGTCATCGTCGGATTGCTCGATCTAGCGTTCGTGCGCTGGCAGTTCAAGCGTCAAATGATGATGAGCACTCGCGAAGTGAAGGAAGAGGTCAAGCGTCGCGAGGGCGATCCGCTGATTCGCGCCAAGATCCGTGAGTTGCAGCGGGAGAATCGCAAACAAGCGCGCTCCCTCAACCGCGTGCCCGAAGCAGACGTGCTCATCACGAATCCGGAGCATTTGGCAATTGCGTTGCGTTACGACCGCGACCGCATGAACGCGCCGGTCGTGCTCGCAAAAGGGGCTGACAATTGGGCAGCAGAAATGCGCACCATCGCTGCCAAGCACGGCATTCCGCGCTTTGAACGGCGCAAGCTCGCGCGGTTACTCTTCAAGCGCACGCAGATCGACCAGCCGATCCCACCGGAAGCTTTCGTTGACGTCGCACGGGTGTATGCCGAAATCGGCCAACGCCGAGTCGCTCAGGCGCGAGTGGAGGTCGCGGGATGATCGCGTGGCTTCGCAATGTGTTCGGCGATCAAACCGAGCTTGCGCTGGTCGGCATGCTTGCCGGCATCTTGCTCGTGCTATTCGCGCCGATTCCGCCCGGTCTGCTGGATTTCTTGTTGATCGCGAACTTCTCCTTCGCGCTTTTGATCCTGCTACTCACGTTCTACATGGGTCGGCCGCTCGAGTTCTCGACATTTCCCTCACTGCTCTTGGTGGCCACGCTCTTTCGTCTTGGATTGAACGTCTCTGCGACGCGCCTGATCCTTTCGGAAGCCAATGCAGGTCAAGTGATCGGCGCGGTCGGCAATTACGTGGTGGGCGGCAACTATGTGATTGGTTTGATCGTGTTCATCGTGCTGATCGTCGTGCAATACGTCGTCGTCACGAATGGTGCGCAGCGCGTCGCAGAAGTCGCAGCGCGCTTCACGCTCGATAGCATGCCCGGTAAACAGATGAGCATCGATGCCGACCTCAACATGGGACTCATCGATCAAAACGAGGCGCGTGATCGACGCAAGCAGATCGAGCGCGAGGCCAACTTTTATGGAGCGATGGACGGGGCGAGCCGATTCGTCAAAGGCGATGCGATCGCGGGCATCCTGATCATCCTCGTCAACATCATCGGCGGATTGACCATCGGCGTGGCCCAAGCGGGGATGTCTTGGGGCGAGGCGCTGCAGACCTATACGTTGCTCACCGTCGGCGATGGCATCGTGACTCAGATTCCGGCGCTGGTAGTTGCGACGGGTACAGGCATCATCGTCACACGCGCCGCTTCCGATGCACGACTCGGCGAAGAAGTCACGAGGCAGGTACTCGCCTATCCCAAGACCATCGCTATCGTCGCCATCGTTCTCGTCGGGCTTGCCTTCCTGCCTGGCATCCCAGTCTTCCCAGTTGCAGTGCTTGCTATTGGGGCCGCGCTCCTATTTTGGTTTGCACACAAGAAGTCGCTGCAAATCCAGCCCAAAGAATCCGCCGCAAGCCCCAAGCCCGATGCCGCGGGGGATGACCTTTACAAGGCGATGCAGATCGATCCTGTCGAGATAGTCATCGGCAGCGCACTTATGCCAATCGTCGGAGAAGGCGGGGATGTGCTGGCCGAAAAGCTGAGCGGCATCCGCAAGCAATATGCGCTCGACATGGGCGTCGTTCTGCCGCTCGTGCGTGTTCGCGATGACAAGCGACTGGTTGCGAATAGGTATGAAGTGAGAATCTTCGGCGCGCGTATCGCCGAAGGCGAGGTTTTCGCGGATCGATGGTTAGCGATCAATCCAGGGGGTACACGACCGCCGATCGATGGCGTCACGGCCTTCGATCCCGCATATGGGTTGCCCGCCATCTGGATCACGGACGAGCGCAGGCAAGCTGCGAAGAGCAGCGGCTACACGGTCGTAGATAGTGGGACCGTATTCCTGACACACGTCTCCGAAGTCCTGCGTCAGAACGCGCACAACATGATCACGCGTGTAGAGACGGAACGACTCATCGCTCGCGTGAAGGAGCAGCAAGCGACATTGGTGGAAGAGCTCATTCCGAAGGTTCTCTCGATGGGCGACATACAACGGGTGTTGCAGGGCCTCGTCAAAGAGCGCGTTTCGATTCGCAAC
The DNA here is from genome assembly GCA_025929585.1 of Steroidobacter sp. Taxonomy (GTDB): domain Bacteria; phylum Pseudomonadota; class Gammaproteobacteria; order Steroidobacterales; family Steroidobacteraceae; genus Steroidobacter. Next base: position 45,523 of record JAICPY010000022.1, on the reverse strand, counting down.
ATCGATGCAATCTTGGAAGTACTTGCAGATGCGGGTGGGAAAACGCGTGATGTCGAGCAATTGACCGAATTGGCACGCGAGCGACTAGCACCCGTGATTTGCCAGCAGCTCGCCGACGGCAAAGGTGAAATTCATGTTTTGACCTTCGATCCGTCGGTCGAGCAATCGCTGGCTGGCGCGGTGCGTGGAACCGAGGAGAAAACCTCGTTGGTGCTCGACCCGCGCTTCGCCGAGCAGATTCTGCGCAAGCTGTCCGAGGAAGTGGAACGCATGGCTCGCGGCAATGTACGCCCGGTGCTGCTGTGCGCGCCGAATTTGCGCCGCCATGTTCGCAAGTTCACCGAGCGGCTCGTTCCGCAATTATCGGTGCTCTCGTTGAATGAGATATCCAATCACATCAGCTTGCGAGCCTTCGGCGTGGTGAAGGTATGAGCATCTCGCACTTGAGCAGCGCGCATCCAACGTCCGCAACTCACGGGCGGACCAACGAGCACAGACAGACCCTCGAAAAGCAATTCGCCCCAGGCGAATTCGTAAGCTTGAAAGTCTCCAGGCGTCTGGACGAGCGGCACTACCTAGTGTCCCTTGCGAACTCCGAGCATGTAGTTGAGAGCTCGGTCCGCTTAGAGGTAGGTTCTAAAGTTCGTGCGGCGGTTGTCTCGGTTGGTGAGAAGCTCGAGCTCAAGTACGTCAGTACTGAAGAGGCTGTTGATCTCGGCCAGCGACTAGAAGAACACGAGACCACCGCGGACGAGATCGGCACGCTCGAGCGCAAGTACGCCATAGCGCTGGATCGTACGCAGCGCGAAAGCATTCGTGAGCTGATGAATACCGCTGGGAATCCTGCGGTGATGGCGGTAAGCGGCATGTACCTCGGCAAACTGGCATTGCCGGTCGAAAGTGCAACCTTGAAAGCGCTCTACGCGAGCCAGGTGTGGTCGCAATCAGAGGTCACTGCATCAGATGCCCAAGCGTTCGCGTCGAGCGAGGATCTGGCTCAAGCGCTCGGTGATGCATTGGATTCCTCCGAATCTCCGGTGCCGACAGAGAGTGAGGTAGACACGAGCGATGCCGGAGCATTCAGCGCGAATACTGATTCGAACGATTCAGGCACTCGGCGCGATCTGGCACATCGCGTGCTCAACACACAAGACGAAGGCAGTGTCGGCTATAGCTATGGAGTGCTTCCCGTAATGATCGGGGATGAGCTCGTCGAGCTCGACCTGGTGTATTTCCGGAACCGCCGCGAAGTCGAGCCAGGGCAAGGCATACGACGACTCGTGATGAGCTTCAGTACTGCGAAACTTGGTCATGTCGAGATCACCGCTCAAGCATTCGGCGAGCGATTGTCCATTGCGATCAAGACTGATTCCGCGCTAGCGAACCATGCGTTGGCAGCACGGGTGGATGAAGCACGCGAGTTAGCGGGGCGATTGGGTTGGAACGTAGAGTCGGTCAGATACGATCTGCAGGTCGATACATCGCGAGCGGCGAGGCACATCGTCGAGCACGTGTTGAATGCCGATACGTTGAGCCGGCTAGTCTGAGGTAACGATGGACGAGAAGCGCGTAGTCGGAATTGCCTATGAGCTAGACGCAGGTGCGCCTCGCGTCATCCTCAAAGGGAGCGGCAAGGAGGCCGAGGCAGCGCTTGCGCGAGCAGACGACTCCGTACACGTGGTCAAGGACGCGAAGCTCGTGCGGGATCTTTATCGGGTGCCGATCGATGCACCGATCGGGCGCGAATTATTTCCTGTCATGGCGGCGCTGCTCGTGCATGTCATGCGTGTGGATATCGAGGAGGGTCGAACCCGTGAGTGAAGCCATTGCGTTGATCGAAAGTGCGATGCGTGCCGACGCCGAAGCGTTGCGATTGATCGGTCAGAACATCGCGAACGCCGAAGTGACGGCGTATCGCCGACAAATTCCGCTCAGCTCTGTGGGCTATTCTCAGATCGCGACGGAAATGGAGCGCTCCGAGAATGCACTCTCAAGCGGCGTGGCCATCGATTCGCAGCCAGGCACGCTTCGGGCGACTGGCGAAACATTTCATGTTGCGATCGAGGGAAGCGGCTACTTCGCAGTTCAATCGCCTGCCGGCATCGCACTCACGCGGCGCGGTGACTTCCGGGTCAACGCGCAAGGCATGCTCACCTCTGCATCCGGTCATCCCGTTATGGGTACGAGCGGTCCACTCTTGATTGGTGCGAGCTCACCCGTGATCAGCACAGATGGGACGGTCAGTGTGGAGGATGAAGTTATCGGGCAACTGCAAATCGTGCAGGTCGCCCCCGATGCGCAACTACAGTACCTAGGCGAGGGCATGTATGCCGCAGCAAGCGGTGTGCTTGCGAGCAACGACGGTTACGGCGCCGTTCGCCAAGGTTTCTTGGAGACCTCGAACGTCACGCCCGTCGGCGAGATGGTGCAGTTGATGGAGACCTTGCGGCACTTCGAAGCATCGCAACGCTTCGTGCGTGGCTATGACCAGATGATGGAAAAGGCCATCAGCGAGCTCGGCAAGATCGGTTAACGAACAACACTAACAGGACCAATCAAATGCTCGATGCATTGTATGTCGGTGCGACCGGGATGCGCGGTCAGCAGCTGCAGATCGATACGATTGCGCACAACCTTGCGAATGTGAATACGGTGGGTTTTCGACGTGGCGTCGTGAGCTTCTCCGAGGTAACTGCCGCGCTTGCCGCTACGAGTGGCTTGGATGGAGTCTCGAACACGCGCGGATTCGCAAATGGCCTACGAGGTTCAGGAGTGGCAGGCGAAGTCACGCTGTCGCTTCTCGCCGGCGAGCTCAAGCAATCCGGTGAGCCGCTCGATCTGGCAATAGACGGCGTGGGATTCATCGAAGTGATCCGCGCAGACGGCACGCCAGCGTATACGCGAGCCGGGAAACTGGCGGTGAACGGGGACAATCTATTGGCTGCGGCCGATGGTTCCGCACTCGCCTCGCGCATCGAGATTCCGTCTGATAGCCGCGAGATTCAGATCTCTCCCGATGGTCGGGTGAGCGTTCTAGCGAGCGATCAGGAAGAGCCCATCGAAGTGGGACAGATCGATCTAGTGGCTTTCTCGAATCCAAGCGCTCTTCGCGCCGCAGGTAGCAACCTTTACGTGGCCGAGGCGGCGGCGGGCGAACCGCAAGTTGCAGCTCCCGGCGAGCTTGGCATGGGATTGCTGCGTCAGGGATTCGTCGAAAGCTCCAACGTGCAGCTCGCCGATGAGCTAGTCACGATGATGGTGGCTCAGCGTGCGTTCGAGATGAATGCGCGCGTCGTGCAAGCGGCGGATCAGATGCTCTCGATCACGAATAGCTTGTATCGCTGATCATGAGAGCTCGCCACTTCACGTTCGTGCTTCTAGGGATCGCAGCGTGCACCAGTGCGCCTGCCTCTGCGCAGTGGCGTGCGGAGGCAGAACGCACGCTCACCTTGGAGCTGCAAAAGGCGTATCCCGACGTGCGGCAGTGGTCGGTAGCACCGCTCGTATCCGAGCAACAGGAAACGCTGCTCTCGGATGTCGATGTTCGGAGCATTCGCGTAACCAAACTCGGCGCGCGAAGTGCTGTGCGTTTGCGCACGCACAAGTTCGGGAAGTCTCATGAATCCACTGTCTGGTATGCGGTCGAGGGCATTCGTTCGGCACTGGTGGCATCGCAGCCGATCGCAGCTGGAGCGTCATTCGAAGCGAGCGCCATTCGTGGCGGCGAGGTGAAAGCCTTTGTTGCCCAATGCACTCCGGTCACGGATTCGCAGTCCGTAGCTGGGATGCGCGCCGTGCGAAAACTCGAGACGGACGATCCCGTTTGCAGGGAGTGGATCGAACCACAACCGTTGGTGGCGCGCGGCGATAACGTGGCGGTTTACGCAAAAGTAGGCCTAGTCACGATCACCGCTACGGGTATCGCTCAGGAAGATGCTGAGTTGGGTGAGCGACTGAAGGTCCGCAGCCCTTCGAGCGGAGAGGTCTATTCAGCTGCCGTTAGTGGTCGCGGTGAGGTGATGGTCCGTGAGTAGAAGAATCTCAAATTGGGTATCTGCGCTCGCCGTTGCGACGATCGCTTTGCTTCCACTCGAGCAAGTACCTGCGGATGAGAATGCGGTGCTTCTCCAGCGATCGCTGTTTGCGGATCGGCACGCTGTCCGCCCTGGAGATCTGCTCACTGTCGTGATCACTGAGTCTGCGGCAGCGACGGCAACGGCCAGAACGCGCACCGACAAGGAAGAATCCGTCTTCGGCGATATCAATGAGCCTGATGAAAGCCCGTGGCACATCGACCTTGCGTTCGGCAACGACTTCACGGGGGGTGGCGAGATTCAGCGTAGCGGAAGGTTGCTTGCGAAACTCGCCGTAGTCATCGAGCAGATCGACAGCAACGGCAACATGACGATCTATGGCGAGCAAGACATCAACGTCAACAATGAACGTCAGCGTATCGCTCTTCGCGGGCTCGTGCGGGCCGATGATGTGTCGCCGGACAACACAGTGGCTTCATGGCGGATCGCTAACGCGAAGATCGACTTCAAGGGCGATGGAATCCTGGCGCGTAAGCAATCCCCAGGATTGATGACGAAGCTGTTCGATCTCTTCGGCCTGAATTGACGGACGCCAGAATGAAAACGCTCGGTTCGATCCTCGTATGTCTTGTCCTCGCGCTTCCCGCGCACGCCGCGGTCCGCATCAAGGATCTCGGCCGCTTCGATGGAGTACGCGAAAACGTCGTCATTGGCTATGGATTGGTCGTTGGGCTTTCAGGGTCTGGAGACTCGCGCCGCAGCCTAGCCACCGTTCAGTCCGTCTCGAACATGCTGCAAGAATTCGGCTTGCAGGTGCCGCCTGCGGCCGTGAATAGCCGCAACGTCGCGGCCGTTCTCGTCACCGCGAACGTACCTGGCGTGCTCAACATCGGAGATCGCTTGGATGTAAACGTCTCCTCGATCGGCGATGCGAGCAGCCTCGCAGGCGGCACGTTGCTCATGACTCCTCTGCGCGGAACGGACCGCAATGTCTATGCGGTCGCGCAGGGCGCCTTATCTATCGGCGGATTTCGATTCGAACAGAACGGCACAGTGCGGCAAAAGAATCATCCTACCTCCGGGAACATCCCGGAGGGTGCGATTGCAGAACGCTCGATCGTGCCGCAGCTACTTGCGAAGGATGGGTCTTTGGATCTGATCCTGAATCAACCGGATTTCACTACGGCGATTCGTGTGGCGTCGATGATCAACAGCGAAGTGCGCGGAGCAGGAGCTGTGCCTGTCGGAGCAGGACGCGTGCGTCTGTCGCCAGCAACCGGCGAGATGCCAGGGGTCATTGCGCTCATTGCATCTATCGAGAATCTGACGGTCGAGCCCGATGGCAGAGCGCGAGTGGTCGTTAACGAGCGAACAGGCACGATCGTGTCCGGTGGGAACGTTTGGTTGTCCGAGGTCACCGTCACCCAAGGCGATATCCGCGTGTCCATCGATCAGCGCTTTCTGGTCTCACAGCCTGAAGGTTTCCTGGTTCGACCGAATAGCGGGATTCAAACGGCAATTGTGCCCGAGACCACAATGAACGTAAGCGAATCCGACCTGAAGGCCGTCAACCTTCCTCAAGGAGCCACGATCGGCGATCTCGTCTCGGCACTCAAAGGCATACGTGCTTCATCCAGGGATGTAATCGCCATTCTGCAGGGAATCAAACGCGCCGGCGCACTGCATGCCGAGCTCATCATCCAGTAATACATTAGGTACAAACGGAAGAATCATGCTCGCAATCACTCCCACCATGGAGCTTCTGGAGCGCGCGGTTGAAGTCAGTGCGCTGAAGCAATCTGTCTATGCCGCGAATATCGCGAATGCAAACGTGGACGGCTATCGACGCATGGAGGTTAGCTTCGATCGCGAGTTGGAGAGAGTTGCGATGCAGATGGCGAATTCCCAGGCGGGAACCGTCGAAGCTGCATTCTCAACGAATGCAGCTCAAGTCGTGTCGACCAACGATGTGGTCAAGCTCGATGAAGAGATGGGATTGATGGCGAAGAACGCTCTTACCTACCAAACCTTGCTCGGCGCGTACGAGAAGTCACTGGGATTGCTGCGTGTGGCCATCAAAGAAGGAAGGGAGTAATCAAATGGATCTTTTTGGAGTTTTCGATATCAGCTCGGCGGGAATGTCCGTGGAGCAAGCGCGCCTTGCTATTGCCGCATCGAACTTGGCGAACTCAAAAACATCGAACGTCGGCGACGGCGGTCCCTATCAGCCGCTCGCCGCAGTCGTAAGAACGGTGCATGCGGCGGACGGGAGTTACGCGAACATCGAAGCTTCGCTGCGGGCAGAGTCGCTCCCTCGCCCCGCCGTAACCTCGATCGTAGAAACGTCGGTAGCGCCGCGCATGGTGTACGACCCTGGACATCCGGATGCGGACGCGCGCGGGTTCGTTGCAATGCCCGGGGTCGACAATCTCTCAACGATGATGGATTTGATCTCCGTCTCTAGGAGCTACGAGGCGAACTTGCGCGCCTTCGACATCACGCGCCATCTCATTCAAAGAACCATCGATATGGGTAAAGGCCGATGACGATCGAAGCCATTGCAGCGTTGAGTGCTTCCGCTGTTTCCGACTCGATCAGCACTCTACATTCCGCGGGCGTCGCGCCGAATGAGCAGGTGTTTTCAAAAGTGCTCGACAGCATCGAGGGCTTGAATCAACAAATTCAAACCAATGAGGTCGCGGTACAAAACCTGGCACTGGGCGAGACCGACAATCTGCATCAAATCATGATGAATCTCGAGCGCACGCGCCTGACCTTCGACCTGATGATGCAGGTGAGAAACAAGATGCTCGAAGGCTATCAAGAGCTGATGCGCATGCAGGTTTGATCCCGCTAGCCCCTAAAACCGATACATATATATATATGAGTACTGGATTAACAGAGTCGTGGATGAGACTGGGGCGAGGTACCCGGATTGCCGCCATTGGTGCGGCGACCTTGGCGCTGGCTCTGCTCATGTGGCTGCTTTTTCGCGCCTTACAAGAAGACTATGGCGTGTTGTTCTCGGATCTCGCACCGACCGATGCGGCAGTGATCGTGGAGCGATTGAAGAAGGACAAAACACCTTATCGCATCGAAGACAGAGGCACGAGGGTGTCCGTGCCTGCAGATCAAGTGCACGAAGTTCGATTAGGTCTCATGAGCGGAGACTTGCCGCTCAGTGGCGGGGTGGGTTTTGAGGTTTTCGACAAGCAAGGCCTCGGCGCAACGGAGCACTCGCAGAAAGTCTCCTATCAACGCGCGCTGCAGGGTGAGTTAGCGCGGACGATTGGCGCGCTCGATCATGTCAAGCAGGTGCGCGTTCACCTAGTGCTGCCGGAATCCACACTGTTCACGCGTGATCGGCAAGAGGCTAGCGCGGCGGTGACCGTGGCAATGGAGCCGGGCATGTCGCTGGAACGCCAGCAGATCTCCGGTGTGCAGCGGCTGGTCGCGGCAGCTGTTCCGGGATTGGACCCGGCGCGTGTTGTCGTAGCGGATCATCGTGGCGTGACGCTTTCGGCAGCCGATTCGACTGGCGTCGGTCCTGCGGCGACTGAAGCTCGCTTACAGGTCAAACGCGACATCGAGGACTACTTGGCTCTCAAAGTTGCGCGATTGCTCGATAGTGCGTTTGGACCCGGACAGGCCATCGTCAGTATCGATGCAACTCTGAACTTCGACGCAAGCAAGACAACGATCCAAGATCTTCTGCCTGCAACGAATGCAGCGGCCGGCGAGGGTCGAGTCGTTCGCCGACGGCAAGTGACAGGAGCCTCGGGCGGTGAGCCGGTGTGGACGGATGCTGCCGACGGACCGTCTAGTGATCGGACGCCAAGCTCCTCGCTGGAGATCGAGTACCAGTACGGCAAACGCATAGAGGAAGTCATCACTGCGCCCGGAGCGCTCACACGGATGAGCGTGGGAGTCATCGTCCCAGGGGCGCTCACCGAGGAGCATCGTGCACGCATCACGGAATTGGTTCGTGTTGCCGTAGGCATCAGCGATACACGCGGCGATGCCATCAGTGTGCAATCTCTGGCGGAGATGACTAACAACGATATCGGGGAGCCTTCCGAAGCGCTGACGCCCGACGATGCAGTCGAGTTGGACGACTCACCCGCACCGATTCGGTCCACCGCGCCCCTGGCCGCAATACCGAACCATTATCTTCTGATTGCCTGCGGGGCGTTGCTGGGCATCGCGCTACTAATCGTCGGGATGCTGCGTTCTAGAAAGCCGCAATCATTATCGAACGAAGATCGGCAGCGGATTCTCGACGAGATTCAGCGCACGTTGAGCGAGGATTCTGCCGTAGCCACGGGGCGTACTCGCATATGAATACGGAATTCGACGTGTTGGCACGCTTAGGCGAGCTTAGCGAGGCCGATCGCTCGTGGATCTTGAGCAAGCTGCCAGCAAACTCTCGGAAGAGATTGCTCGCACTGGGTCCAAAAGAAAGCGAGGCTCGGCCTCAGGCGCTACTGCAGACCGGTGACGCGCCTTCTCTATCGGACGTGCGCGAAGACGTTGAGGAATTTCGCATCCTGCGCCGTGCCGAGTCGAGTGTTCTTGTCGAGTTCCTGCGCAATCAGCCCGCCTATCTTGTGGCTGGTCTTCTGCTATCGCACAACTGGTCGTGGCGAGATGAGTTGCTGCAAGCGCTGCCGCACCTGCAGCGAGCGGAGATCGCGAACCTGCTGGATACGATGAGGCTGACGCCGGAAATGTCAACGAGCCTCGTGAAGCTAACTGCAAGGCGATTGAGCCAGATCTCGCCGACCACACAGACGCGCTCGCGCTTCGAGGCGCTTGTCCAGCGGATCGCGGCATCGAGGTCGCGCAAACGATCTACGCACCTATGATTTTGCGCAATCCTAGCCTTTCAGAGCAGACCAGATCCGTTGCAGCCGGTGGACGCTCGATCGTTCCTGCGCACCCGCCGGTACTGCACCAGGTCTTACCGCACGCTCACGACGAATTGGCTGCCAAAAGTCAACCGTTAGGTGGCGCTGGAAGCGAGGAGCAAGAGATCCCTGCAGTACGCGAACCCGTTCTTTCCTTCGAAGCGGTTGCTGCATGGCTCGCCGTTCAAGATGCGCAAACGCGAGCGGCGTGCGCGTCTATGTTGTGCGATGAGCTAGCCGAGGTTCATGAACGCGCCAAAGCGGAAGGATTCGCCGCCGGGAAACTGGAAGCGCTGGCCATTGCTGCGCAAGAGCAGAAGGCGTCGAGCCAGCTTCTACAGAACATCGTCGAGAGTACGGAGGCAGAGTTTCACCGCGAAAGCGAGGCGCTTGCGCAAACGTGCGTAGACATTGTCACCGAAGCGTTCACGAAGATCGCAGGAAGGCTGCTACCGACTCGAGACGCAACGATTGGTGCGATCACCGAGGTGCTCAAACGGGTCAAAGATGATCGTGATGTGAAGATTCGCGTCTGCTCTGAGGACATTCAATCGGGTCGCATAGATGTTGAAACGTTGAAGGCTGCTTTCGCCGGCAGGCAGATTACTGTCCTGCCTGACTCGCGAGTCGAGTTAGGCGGATGCATCGTCGAGTCGAAACTCGGAAGTTTGGACGGACGCCTCGAGGTGCAGTTGCGAGAACTATTCGAGACATTGAAGGCTGCGAAGGCCGTTGGGGTCGAGACGCAATGAGCCAAGCTTCTCGACTGCTCGATACGATCCGTTCCAGTGATTGGGTCAAACGTACGGGACGCATTCGTCGATCTGTGGGCCTCACGGTGGAATCCGAAGGACCGGATGCACGCCTAGGCGAGATTTGCGAGATTTCTTCTCGCGCTCGTGGCGGACGCAGCTTTGCCGAAGTGGTTGGATTCACCGAGGGGCGTGTGCTGTTGATGCCGTACGAGGATTTGATCGGGATCGAATCCGGATCCGAGGTGATGGCGACGGGTGAAACAGCGCACGCGAACGCCGGTGAACACCTGTTGGGGCGCGTGATCGATGGGTTCGGCTTGCCTCTTGATGGGAAACCGCTTGCGCTCAGCGGAACGAAGTATCCCCTCTATCCACCACCATTGAATCCATTGCATCGCGGAACGATCTCCGAAGTCCTCGAATCCGGTGTCCGCGCGATCGATGCGCTTCTCACGATCGCTCGCGGCCAGCGTGTAGGCATCTTCTCCGGTAGCGGCGTGGGGAAGAGCACGGTGCTCGGAATGATTGCGCGTCAAGTCAAAGCCGACGTTTCAGTGATCGCACTCATCGGCGAGCGCGGCAGAGAAGTAAAGAGCTTCGTTGAGAACGGCTTATCTGCCGACTCGCGAGCGCGCTCCATTGTCGTCGCAGCGACATCCGATCAGCCCGCGTTAGTGCGAAGGCGCGCCGCATTCTTGGCGACAGCTATCGCAGAATATTTCCGAGATCAGGGACTGCACGTGTGCCTCACCATGGACTCGGTGACCCGCATTGCGATGGCGCAGCGGGAGATCGGGCTAGCGAGTGGCGAGCTACCCACAGCGCGCGCGTACACTCCTTCGGTGTTCGCACTGTTGCCCAAGTTGTTGGAGCGAGGCGGAGTAGCGGCAAATGGCGGCTCACTCACGGCGCTCTATACGGTATTGGTGGAAGGCGATGATATGGCAGATCCCATCGCTGATACGGTGCGATCGATTCTCGATGGACACATCGTGCTCTCGCGCGCTGTGGCGCAGAGAGCTCGCTTTCCAGCAATCGACATAACACAGAGCATCAGCCGACTCACCACTTCGATCGTCTCCGAGCAAGAGCGACGGTTGATCGACGACGCAGTCCGAATCATTGCGCAGTATGAGTCCTCGCGTGACCTCATCGAGGTGGGCGCATACCGCGCGGGATCGAATGCTCAAGTGGATCGAGCGATAAAATTGGTACCGGAACTCGAGAAATTCATCGCGCAACGACCAGATGAAACGGAGTCTCGTGCCTCGGCGATGCAGCGCCTGCAAGCGATCATGAAGGAGAAGGTGTGATGGGCTTGGAAGACCCGAAATCATCGCGCCAACTGCGCACACTTCAACGGTGGCGCGCTGTGGAGCTCGATGAGGCGCAAACGCAGTACGTGCAGGCCAAGAAGGTCACGATGGAACGCGAGGCACGCGCGGATGAGGTCTCCTCTAGCATCACCGAGCTGCACGAGTTTGCTCGTGGCGAGCTGAATTCCGGACGTACGCTGTCGCTGGATTCACTGCGCCGGCTCGCAGACTTCGCCTCTCGTAAAGCGGACGAGTTGTCAGAAGCCCAGAGCGCGTTGCAGGCGTCGATCGAGGTAACCGATAAGGCGCATTCGCAGGTCCTCGAACAGTTCGAACAGCTTTCGGTCGTTGAACGCTTGGGCGAGCGTCGAGCAGTGGAGGCCAGCAAAGATCTGGCCCGCCGAGACCAGAAACGGTTGGACGAACATGCGCTCGCGCGTTTGTCGATCGATATCGTTGAGCATACAAAGATCAATGGGGAGAGTTGAATATGGCAGTAGATGCAATCGGTGTGTTGGGTGAGGCCGGTGGCGATGTGCCGCGCAATGCAGGTATTGCCCAAGAAGATTTCCTGCGAATTCTGCTGTCGCAATTGCGATTCCAAGACCCCCTCAAACCGGTCGACAACCAACAGTTCGTCGCCCAGTTGGCGCAGTTCAGCGCGCTCGAGATCAATCGGCAGCAGAGCGACAAGATCGACACTTTGTTGGCGATGCAAGCTGCTGATCAAGCTGTGGGGCTCATCGGACGCTCTGTCGAGATGCAGTCCGCGCAAGGGGCTTCCGTCGTGGGCACAGTAGGGGCAATTTCTTTTCGGACAGGCGAACCGAGACTAACGATCAATTCGAACGGCTCAACGTTTGTCGATGTGCGACTGTCGGAAGTCGTTTTAGTTAGATAACTGTCAGGTTCGATAGGAGTCCCATTATGTTTGGAGCGATCTATACGGGCTTGTCGGGTATGACGGCCTATTCTCAAGGACTGGATCTGATCAGCAACAATGTAGCGAACCTAAATACGCCGGGGTTCAAGGTTTCGGACCCGCTGTTTCGAGAAATTGTGTATCGGCATCTGGGCACTGCTGGGTCTCGTGACGCAGGTTCAAGACCGGGTGGTGCTGGCGTCCAGGTGCAGGGATCGAGCATTTCATTCCGTCAAGGCGAATTGCGAGATACCGGCAATTCTCTGGATGCAGCGATCGATGGCAGCGGCTTCTTCGTGCTCAACAAGGACGGTCAATATATCTATACGCGCGCAGGACAGTTCGAATTCAACGACGAGGGTGTGCTAGTGGAGCGCGGGACAGGGGCGCCGATCGTTGTGAGCACGGAGAGCTCCTCGGTCGGATTCTTCGACATTGACTCCGCACGCGTCCACCCGCCTCGCGCAACGACAGAGGTAACGATTGTCGGAACGTTGGCTCGTGGCGGAACGACGACGACTTATGAGCTGCCGAATCTCACGGTGTATGACTCATCGGGGACCGCCATAGCGTTGCGAGCGCGTTTAGTCCGCGATGCCTCGAACCCATTGAGCTGGACAGTCGAAGTTCTTGGACCCGAGAACGCTGTGTTCGGCAGCGGTGCGGTTGTATTCAACGAAGATGGCACTCCGGCCGAAGGCTCCTCGAGCATAACTATTACCGTCGATTCTGCAGTGACGAGCGATTTCGAGGTGGTCTTCAACTTCGGATCCCCCGGCTCTTTTGCGGGTGTCACGAGCCCCGTCGCCAGCACTGCCTCACAACTGCAAATGTTACGGCAGGATGGTTTGCAAGTCGGTTCGTTGAGTAGGACTGAATTCGATGAGCGTGGGCAGCTCAAGCTTACCTATTCCAATGGCGAGACGCAGATTGCAGGTTCTCTGTTGCTTGCGCAATTCGACGCACCCGAGCAGCTGCGCGCACTCGGTGCGGGTCTGTTCGTTACCGCCGATGCCGCACAACCCATCTTGGGAACCGCGCTGAGCTCCGGGTTTGGCCGAATCATCGGCAGTCAGCTCGAGATGTCGAACGTGGAGCTCACCCAGCAATTCACGGATCTGATCATCATGCAGCGAGGCTACCAAGCGAGCTCTCAGATCAGTTCGGTAGCCAACGAGTTGATCCAGACGCTCCTTGCAATGGACGGTGGCCGATGAGTGGGCCGCACGAGCACCGTCCGTATCTCATGATAGGCGAGTCGCGTCGCAATGCAGCGGCGCGGGCTCTCAAACTTGGCATTGAAAGCTGGCAGGCGAAGTGGTCGCACGGCTCGCAAGCGGTCAGCGTGAACGCTGCAGAGGACTGGCTCCAAGCCGCTAAAGCCCGAGAATTATCGGAAGGGTGCATAGCTACAGCGCATAGCAACTCTCGAAGCGTGCTCATGACCGTGGAGGTTCCGGCGAGGCTGGTCGCGACTCTACTCGGGTCGAGCTCACCGTATGGTACGGGCGGCTTCGCTACTGACACACTGGAATCCGACGTATTGGCCGAGGTTGCACGCTCCTTGTGTGCTGAGTTGCTCGTTCGAGCTCGCACGCTCGACGCATCAATCGAAGTTTTAGACACCAAATCGCATCGGCAAGGCAGGAGTTCACTCGAGAGTGAGGCCTCGAGCTATTGGAGCGCCACGGTCCGCTTCGGACAGGAAGCCGAGTTTCGGGTGCTATTGCATATCTCGCTTTTAGAGGTCCTTGCGCCGCCCAGCGTCAAATCTGTCGCGGAGCCGCCGCTGCAACCACGTCGACAAGCGATAACTGAAGAAGTTCTTCGTTTGGAAGCTTGGCTGGGAGATACGGAAGTCAGCTTGCAGGAGCTTGCGGACTTGTCGTGTGGCGATGTCATCGTCCTGCAAAAAACGTTGAGAGACCCGGGATATCTCACAACCGATACAGGTGCCCGAGTCGCAGATATCGTGCTCGGTTGCAGCGGTTCATGCCGTGCAGTCAGTGTTGTCGCCTGAGCGGCCTTAATTAGTCGAGGAACGAAAATGGCATCGAATGTAGTTAGCCGGGTGGATCTCCAGCCGATCGCAAGTGCTGCGCCTGCGCCCGGAGCCGCCACGCTCGGAGAGAGGCTCGATTTGGTCGGGCATGTAAAGGTGAAAGTCAGTGTCTCGTTGGGCGGGGCCGAAATGACGGTCGCGAAACTTTTCTCCCTGAGCGCGAATGAAGTCATCGCGCTGGACAGAAGCGTCGACGCTCCTGTGGATGTGAAGTTGAACGACAAAGTGATCGCCCGTGGCGCCCTTGTGGCAGTCGGCGATAACTTCGGAGTACGTATTAGCGAGATCCTCAAGGAGTGAGCATCTTGGATAGCGCAATGTCGCACTCGAGCGTGATGCGCCGGGTCTGGCTGCTCGCGGTCACCTTGCATTGCAGTGCATTCGCACACGCTGCGGACCGCGCACCACTGACACAAGGGCAAGATCTCGTCACTGCACCGAGTGTGGGACGTGTGGTACTCGTTTTCGTGATCATCTCGGCTATCGCAGTTGCCTTGATTGTAGCGTTGCGACGATACCTACCGCAGTTTGGTGGCCCCATGACTGGTGCTGGCCAGATCCGCGTCATCGACCGTGCGGCTCTGCTGGGCGGAGCTCGCGTTCATCTGGTCGAGATTGGCGAGCAGAAGCTCGTTGTGGCAGAGAGCCGAAATGGAATCGCGATCACGCTTCTTAGCGGCAAAGCGAAAGCTACCAATGATGCCGCGCTCTAAGCCTCACAGCTCGAAGGGTATGCTCCTCATCGGCGCTATTGCTGCATGCGTGCTGCCGCTCGGCGCAGTACTCGCGGCCGCAGATCCCGATCCCGGTGCGCTCACTCTGCAGCTCGATGGCGGAACCGGATCCTTGGCAAATCCGCTGAAGATCGTGCTGCTGCTCACGGTGCTCGCTTTGCTGCCGGCAGTTGTGATCGCGATGACGTCCTTCACGCGAACCATCATCGTTTTGTCAATGTTGCGCCACGCGTTCGGCATGCAGGATACCCCGCCGAACATGGTGCTGCTGAGCGTAGCCTTGTTCTTGACTCTGTTCACGATGAGTCCTGCCCTACAGCAGATCAATGCGAACAGCCTTCAACCGTTGATGGCGGAGAAGATAGATTTACAAGTTGCCGTGAATGAAGGCGTACGTCCGCTGCGGGAGTTCATGGTGCGTCAGACCCGTGAAAAGGATCTGGCACTGATGATCGAGATCGCCCGCGCACCGCAACCCGAGACGATAGAAGATGTGAAGACGATCCACATCGTTCCGGCATTCTTGTTGAGTGAACTCAAAACCGCCTTTCAGATTGGCTTCGTGATCTTCCTGCCTTTCCTTTTACTGGATCTGGTGGTGGCGAGTGTACTGATGTCGATGGGTATGCTGATGGTGCCTCCGACCATCATCTCCTTGCCAATGAAAGTCCTGATGTTCGTACTTATCGACGGCTGGGCATTGGTCGTGCGGTCGTTGCTTGGCAGCTTTCACTGACCCCATCGTAAGATCGACGCGCCGTGACGGAATCAGCGCAATCGAAAGCCAATTCTCGTGCGCTTTGGGATAGCTTTATGCGCACTCGATCCGAGGCGCTTCGCGCGGAATTGGTGGAGTGCTATATGCCTCTCGCGCGCATGATAGCTGCGAAGGTCTTTGCGCTGCGCCCAGATGACTCTGTGAGCTTCGAGGATTACCTGCAATATGGAAGGGTTGGCCTGATGGAGGCCATCGATCGCTATGACTGTAGCCGGGAGGTGCCGTTCGAAGCCTATTCCGTGCATAGAATTCGCGGGTCCATACTCAATGGGATCAGTCACGAGACGGAGCTTTCGGCTCAACGCGAATTTTGGAGAACGCGCATCCCAGAGCGAATGGACTCGCTCATAGGCAGTCTTGCAGACAAACCGGAGCGCGCATCTCTACAGGACCTCATCGACATCACGGTCGGTATGGCATTGGGCCTGATACTCGACTCTGATGAAATCGAACCAATCGACGAGACCATTCACGCCAACCCCTACGCGGCTGCGGAGCTGCAACAACTCTCCGAGCTCATACGAGCGTGCGTAGAGCGCCTACCGCAACGAGAACGAGACATTGTCAAAGGACACTACTTCGGCCGGTTGGAGTTCCAGACAATCGCTCAACAGTCGGCAGTGACGAAGGGCAGGGTGTCGCAACTTCATGCCAGAGCACTGGGTATGCTGCGCGAAATGCTCGCCGACAGCTCAGGGATCGATCGGAAAGTGTGACGGTGCGAGGGCTAGATTGTCTATTCTGTTCTTCGTCGGCCGCTGGCCAGCTCGCGCAGTACCTCATCAAGCCGCTTTGTGAGGGGCGGCTCGGTACACAGATGAGCGCTGACCCGATCGATGAGGTTCGCAAACTGAGGATCGGTCGCGACAGCATCGCCGAACTCGGCGACCAGAATGCATTCCACGAAAATATGTCTAGCCTCGTCCTCATTCCACTGTTCTGGAAGAGGCAGCCGCGCGGAAAGACGCTGCTGAACCGTCTGTATTTCGCCAGATCCGGCGACCGGGGTAATCGGGCTTGGATTCCCCGTTGGCTTGCGACTCGCTTCCGTTTTCCTGGTCTTGGTGGTCAGGAGCGAACGTACTAACGTCGCGAAAGGACGAAGGGGATCCACGTTCAGTGTTTGGTCACGCCGTACAACGAAAAATCCGTACGCACGGCTTCTTCGCCCTCGACCTGCGGTTGTACTTTGCTGCTCTGCTCCTGCAATGCAGCGGTCACACGTTGTAAAAGCAAGGACATGTCGCGATTCAACGGCTGATTCTCCAGGTTCAATTCGATGCCGCGCTTTAGGTGCGTTGTGCACGCGCCGAAATCATCTGCGATCAAAGCTTCCAACGCCCACTTGAAGTGCTTAAGAGCGGAACTTTCGTCTAAAGCCTCCAGTGGAGCGAGAACCGCCAGCGTATGCTGCGGCTGAGCCAATGTGAGGTGGAGCAAGCCCAGCTGCAAGCGTGCGACGTGGAGGTACGGATTGAGTGCGATCGCAGCAGAGAATTCTAGAACTGCGCCGTCGAAATCCTTGCGTTCGGCCATTTCGGCGGCCAGCAAGTAGCGAAGTTCACCGTTCCTAGGCTCATTGAGCACCGCTTTTCTCAGCGCTTCGAGCTCTTCGTCATCTGCCATAGGCTTTGTCCCGGTCGATCCCCAGATCAGCGTGCGGCACGAGTTCTCGTGCGCTCTCCTGCTCACAGGCTTAACCGTGACGAGGCGCTCCGAGGCCACTGGAGTGCAAGTATACACGGCACAGCTCCCTGTCGAGCTTGCGAGTCGGCTCGAGCCTCGAGTTTTGCGCACGAAAGGAAGGACCGAGGTTCCGGAAGAAGCGGGTAGTGACTAGCAGATGGCAGGCAGCAGCAGGAGCACGGATCACCTCTTTCTGACTACCCGCGAGTCACGAATCACGAGTCACGATTCCATTGTCCCCGCTTCTTTCGGGCAAGTGAGGTTTTGTATTTCGCTTCCAGCACTTGAATGTCCTGCGCATCGAGCTCGGTGACGCCGACGACCTTTCGCGATTTCGACAAGATCGTATCGACTACGACAATCGAGTCGCGCAGCGAACGACACATGAGCCCATCGCCGTCGCCGTCGATCAACGTGATGCTATGTCCACCCGAGCTCAAGTATTGGAGCGGCCGGTCCAGCTCGACGAGATAGGGGATTTCGCCGTTTTCCCAGACTAGCAGGCGTTTGTCATCGAGCACCCGCCGATCTTTGGAGAATCTAATCGTGAAGCAGTCATTTCGGTCCGCATCAGGCAGCGGATCCTCAGGTGTCGTGTTCTTTGGGGCTGCGAGACTGGCCCAACTGAGCAGCAAACAGCCGATACATACGAGCGTACGATGCATAGAAACTCTCCGGGTGACCCGCACTTACTGTGGGCCGCCGAAGATGAATCGGTGCTTAAGTCGTTTCCGACGGCCCTATCCATTGAGTGTCTGGGTACCCGCGGTCGGTTCCCGCTCCGTGGCTCGCAACCAATGACGCTGCTTACGTGATAGCGGCACATCATCAACGTCGCTGCAGGTGAATGATGCCAACTACGATTTCTGAGTCGCCGCCTTCTGGCTGAATTCCTCAGCTCGCCTTCGCAGCTCGTCGGGCGGAATGTCTTCGATGTGTGTGGCCAGCGTCCAAACGTGACCGAAAGGATCTTGGAGCGTTCCCGATCGATCGCCGTAGAACTGATCCTTGATCGGCTGCAGTGCTCTAGCCCCCTTGTCAATCGCGCGCGCAAAGGTGCTATCCACGTCTTCGAGATAGATCATCAAGCTCACCGCCGACCCACCGATGCTTTGCGGACTTTTGTAACCCATCTCCGGATACTCATCCGCAAGCATGATGGCCGAATCGCCTATCTTGATTTCCGCGTGACCGATCTTCCCATCGGGCGTCGGCATACGCATGAGCTCGGTCGCACCGAATGCATCCTTGTAGAACGCGATTGCGGCAGCCGCGCCATTAACGATGAGGTATGGCGTCACGGAGTGATAACCATCGGGAATTGCTTTGGTAGCCATCGACGGTCCCTCATGTTGATTTACCGAAAGGACCTAAATGACCCGGTTCGCGAGGGCGTTCCCACGATCTCCAAGCGCATTCAACGGCACTCATGTTGCGCCCCGGCGATGTGAGCATCATTTCCTAAGATCGAACTGTGTGAGCGAATCCCAAAGCGTGTTTAGTGAAAGAATGGCAGCACCGCATGTGTCGCTGTCGAACCTTCACCGACTAGAGCGGGTCTGTGAGCTGCGAGTGCGCTTTCGCATGAGGTTCGGATCCAGGACGACATCGGGTGGTGCTACACGATGAATATTCGACGTACTGGCATCACACTGGGCGGGTGAAGAGTAGGATCTGGATTACATCTCCGATATGACTGTATGCCGCGTTTTTTTACATATCGGTGGTACACAAATTCCAACTTATTGAGCAATAATGATGGAATGTTACTTGCTTGGGCTTAGCGATGGCGCTTCGTCCCTTGACGGCTGACGGCCAGATAGAGACGGCGCTCTTGCAGTCATCAACGGTCACTCGCCAAGATGCCGCTTAACGTAAGCGGTATTGGGCTTCGCGGTCGGGTCAGATTTGGGGGATAAGGAATGTTTCACAAACAGTTTTTGGCAGTGGCACTTTCAGTTTCGCTCCCCTTGCTCGGACACGCGGGCATGGTAACGATCGACCCCGACGATTATCTCGCCGGCACCGATCTCTCTTCTGCATCTTCCTTGGTTAGTTTATCCACTGCTGCCGGCACCGCCGTTTATGCATCTGGCGTCTATCCGCGTTTAGGCGAATCGCAACCTCCTGAGGTCACCGGCACGGGCCCGTTGGGGAAGCATGTATTTTCTCAGGGCAACTCTGATAACTCGGAATGGTTTGCTTGGCCCGAAGAGGATATGTCCGTCTACGATGCGGCGCTCTGGGCATTGCAACCACAGGCATTCGTCATCACGTTCACAAATCCTGTTAACTATGCCAGCCTGCTGGCAGCGGAGATCATCGGTGATGCGGGATGCTGTAGCGACGATCCGGTTCGCTGGTGGGTCTACGATTCGACGGACCACCTGATCATGTCGAGTTACGTAGACGACCCCGACAGCATCGTTGCGTATCTCGGCACCGAGGATTTTGGCGACGGACCGTTCCCGTCATATCCCGTATGGCGTGCGGAGTTCAGTCACCCGGATATCTATCGCATCGTCATCGGTGGTGAAAGCGAGCCGACGACCATCGATCATTTGCGATTCCGAACCATAGATGTTCCGGAGCCAGGAACTGCTTTGCTGTTCCTGACAGCCGTTCTCGGTGGTCTCGCGCTTCGCCGAAGGCGAGTCGTGGCCGAATTAGCCTGAGCCAGCTGAAGAATCCGGATACCCCGCTCAACCTTCCAGAAGCCGAGTCCTTATATGGGCTCGGTCGCGCTGCAGTCGTCCCGTCATAGGGTCCTGTCGGACCGAGAGATGGAACTGCGAACTCGCTCAGAACTCTGCAGTTCGCGCAAGCGTAGTCTGTTGTCCATGTTGCGCCTGCTCCTGGCCATCGCATTACTGCCCTCTGTATGCCTGTCCTCACCGGCCGTGTCTGCCTTTGAGGGCCGCAGCTTTATCGATAGGCAAATTGCCGCTCACCCTGGGCTGACCGGGACCTTTGTGCTGGAGAAGGGCGAAGAAGCGTTGCTGGCGCGGGCTTGGCTTGCGGATCACGCGCGGCGCAGCATCGATGTGCAGTATTTCATCTGGAGCACGGACAACATTGGCATTCTTGCTTCCGAGTCGCTCCTGCGTGCGGCCGAGCGCGGCGTGCGGGTGCGCGTCATCGTCGATGATTTGCTGATGGATGCGCCGGATAAGACACTGCTCGCACTGGCAACGCATCCGAACATGGAGATTCGAGTTTATAACCCGGTGCATTCCGTGGGCGTTCCTTTGCGAACGCGCCTGATCAATCTGGTTACGAACTTCCGCGGTGCCAATCAACGGATGCACGATAAGACCTTTATCGTCGACGCCGAGCTCGCGATCACGGGCGGGCGCAACATGGCGGATGAGTATTTCGATTTCGATCAGGAGTACAACTTTCGCGACCGTGATGCTCTCGTTGTCGGTCATGCCGTCACACAGATGCGAGCGAGCTTCGATCGATTCTGGAGCAGCGACCTTACGGTGCCGGTCGAGACGCTATACGACGGGTTCGGGATCTTGAGGAAGAGCGTAGAGGTTTCGGATCGCGAAGCTCGACGGATCTACCGTGAGATGCACGAATACGCGAGCTCCCAGGAGCATTTCGAACCCGAGATCCGTGCCGCCATCGCGGCTATCCCTGTGAAATTCCCCGAGCTCGCGACGCAAGTCGTGTGGGGCAAAGTCGATTTCATCAGCGATCTACCGGGCAAGAATACCTCTCGCTCGGCCTTGGGCGGCGGCGGCTTGAGCACAGATGCGCTGGCTGCGCTTCTCGGCGGCGCGCGCCGCGACGTCTTGATTCAATCACCTTATCTAGTGCTTTCCGATGCGGCACTCGCCCTGTTCGAGCGCGTGCGGGCGCGCGGAGTGCGGGTTCGAATCAGCACCAATTCGCTCGCTTCGACGGACAACATTCAGGCGTTCAGCGGTTACAGAAATCAGCGCGAAGAGCTCTTGAAGCTAGGCATCGAAATCTACGAATTCAAGCCGGACCCTCAAGTGCAGCAGCAAGTCATGCAGCGCTACGCGAATCGGCAAGAGAAGTCTCCTATCTTTGCGTTGCACGCGAAGACGCTCGTCGTAGATGAGGAAATCGTCTATATAGGCACCTACAACTTGGATCCGCGTTCGGAGAACTTGAATACGGAAGTCGGTGTAGTCATCCATGATGCGGAGCAGGCACGGCGAGTGGCTCAGGCAATCGCGATCGACATGCTGCCGGTCAATAGTTGGAACGCGATCGAAGATCCTGATCAGTTCGTTTCGTTTGTGAAGCGAGCCAAGGCTTCCTTCTGGCAACTCCTGCCGATCAAGCCGCTGCTTTGATGAGCTCCGGAGAGCCGGGCACGCCGAAATCGCGACTTTTTGCTCCGCTGCCTTAATCGACCGCGCGGCCCTTCCTTAAGGCAGGGCGATAGCGCCGTCCGATACCTTGCTCCCCGAGACCTGCTTCTCCAAATGAGAACTGGTTCAAACTGCTCGCGCACCCATACGACGTAATCTGCCGGCTAAGTTCGAGCCCGTAAAAAACACCGTGGATAGCAACGATATTTCCATTCTCATCGGGCGACTCGAACGCGAGTCCGACGTCAATCCACGACTTCATCTGATCAAGGTGGCGGGCGTGAGTGCGCTCGGCTATGCACCCATCGCCGTGCTGGGACTGGGCGTGCTCGTAGGTTTGGTAATCCTACTCGCCTCGCTGTTGAAGGGCGCAGGCGTATCCGTTCTCGGTATCGTCCTGGTGCTCTTTTGCGGCGCGGGTGCCGCCCTCATCGCGCAGGCGCTAGCCCTGAATAACGATCCACCGATCGCACGGGAAGTTACGCCGGAGGATGCGCCTGCTTTATACGCCGCGATCGATGATGTGCTGCAACGGACTTCGATCAATAAATCCGGAAAATTGCAGACCGCACTCGTTCATAGCGTATCGATCGATGGATCGTTCGAAGCGACGCTTCATCAAGTCGCAAGGCGAGGAGTATTCGGCGCATACGAGAATCATCTGCACCTAGGTGTGCCTCTCCTGGCTGCCCTGACCATCGCTGAGCTCAAAGCGGTGCTTGCGCACGAGATCGGCCATTTGGGCGGTGAGCAAGAAGCGTTCAATGCGTGGATCTATCGGCAACGTGCGGTCTGGCGCGCGCTCCAGAACAAATTCAACCATCCCACATCAGCGGCCGAACGCGTGCTTGCGAAGTTTTACAGCTGGTATGCCGTCTACTTCCTGGCATACACGTTCGTGATGGCGCGGAATCTCGAATACTCAGCCGATCGCACGGCCGCGAAGGCTACACATCCCGGTGCGGTTGCGAACGCATTGACCAAGCTCGCTCTGATGAAGCGGTTCCTGGAGGAAGATTTTTGGCCGCGCTTGATGCAGCAGGTCGAGGCTTCGCCCGAGCCGCCGTACTTGCCGTATTCGATGATGCCACGCGCGTTCGGGCTCGCACTCAAGCAGTGGTCGCGCCAAGATTGGCTGGAACGTTGCCTGCGTTCCCCGAGCCCGGAAGGAGACACGCATCCAACGCTTGGCGATCGTTTCGCAGCCTTGAATATCGAGCCCGCGCCGCCCACCTATGCAGCTGATCGAAGCTCGTTGTCGCTGTTTGCAGGTCAATCGCCCGCAATCTTGAAATGGTGCGATCAAGCTTGGCTCAAAGAAAACGGCATCACGTGGCGCCTGCGGCATAAAGCGATCGCGGAGTTGCGTTGGAAAATCGCGGAGTACGAGAAAACCCCACCTTTCGAGCTGAAGGCCGAGGATGTTTGGCAGAAGGCGCTGTTGATCTTGGATCTGGGCGAACAGAGCCGAGCGATCGAAGAGTTACAAGCCTTGGTGGCACGCGAGCCCGCGATGGCGAAAGCGCAGTTGCTGCTTGGAAAATTACTGCTCCAGGCCGGCGATGAACAAGGATTGCAGAACTTGCGTGATGCCGCGAAGCACGACGCAAACATCCTCGAGGATGCGGCTGGCACGGGTTACAACTACTTGGTCGAGCGCGGTCGCAAGAGCGAGGCGCAAAGATTCTGGAGCCGCGTCTGCGCGGCGTGAGGCGCCGTTCCCTTGCGTAGGTTGCTTGGTCTTTCGACATAGCACGCTGCCCATCTTAATTCTCGTTACGATCTCCGCGGTCACTGCGTCTCTGCGAAATACCTCTTGCCGATCTCGAGGTATGCCTCGTCGTCGTGACCTAACCATCCTTGTGCCATAAAAAGCTCGCAGCGGCGCAGCGGCGCGGCGGATAAGGCATCAGGCAAGGATGAAGATTTGTCTCGCAGAGACGCTGAGATAGCAGGGAAAGACAGATGAGATCCGTTTCTGTATCCGCCGCGCCGCCGCGCCGCTGCGAGAAATTCCTGCGGAGCTAAAGCTAACTGGGGAGGGCTGGAAGATTTGATCTCGCGCACGCGCTTCTTCTGAGCTCGAGTGTAGAAAGAACCTCATCGCACTCCTGCTAGTGACTCCGGTAATCTGCGTGCATGCCTGAAAGCTCCAGCTCCCGCATGCTCCTGTGGCTCGTCGCGATCGGCTTCTTCATGCAGACGCTGGATTCGACGATCGTCAATACCGCGTTGCCCTCGATGGCGCGCAGCCTGAATGAAAGTCCTTTGCGCATGCAATCGGTGGTGATCGCGTACGCATTGACGATGGCAATCCTGATTCCAGCCTCGGGTTGGATTGCGGACCGGATCGGTGTTCGTCGAGCCTACTTCGGCGCGATTCTCGTATTCGTCATCGGATCCCTCGCGTGCGCGCTGTCATCGTCGATGACGCAGCTCATCGTTGCACGCGTCGTCCAAGGAGCGGGTGGCGCGCTACTTCTGCCGGTAGGGCGGCTTGCGGTGCTGCGCGCATTTCCTCGCGAGCAATTCTTGAAAGCGATGAGCTTCGTGGCGATCCCAGGTTTGATCGGCCCGCTCATCGGTCCGACGCTTGGTGGATGGCTCTCCGAAGAGGTGTCTTGGCACTGGATCTTCCTAATCAATATTCCCATAGGTTTTATCGGGGCATTGGCAACACTGCGCTATATGCCTCGCGATGCGAAGCAAGAACGGACGCGCTTCGATGCAACTGGATACCTGCTCATAGCAGTGGGCATGGCATCCATATCCATTTCCTTAGAAGGGCTGGGTGAGTTGGGTTTGCACCGCGCCTTCGTCGTGCTGTTGTTGGTCTTCGGCCTCGCGAATCTGGCGGCGTATTGGTTGCATGCCGCGCGAACGCCAGCGCCGCTGTTCTCACCGGAATTGTTTCAGGTGCGGACTTACGCCGTCGGCCTGATAGGCAATCTGTTTGCCCGTCTGGGAACCGCAACGATGCCCTTTCTAGTGCCGCTTTTATTGCAGGTAAGCCTTGGGTTCAGCCCTCTGCAAGCAGGACTCACCATGATTCCGGTGACGATGGCTGCGCTGTCGATGAAGCGAGCTGTGACGCCCCTGATTGCCCGCTTCGGATATCGCAACGTTCTGGTCACGAACACGGTTCTAGTCGGCGCGATGATTGCCAGTTTTTCATTGACGACTCCGGAACAACCGGTATGGGTCAGAGTCGTTCAGTTGTTTTTCTTGGGTGCAGTGAATTCGCTGCAATTCACGGCGATGAACACGGTCGCGCTGAAAGATCTCGACGCCCGATCTGCCAGCAGCGGCAACGGATTGTTGTCGGTCGTGCAAATGCTCTCGATGAGCTTGGGTGTTGCGGCCGCGGCCGCGCTTCTCACTACATTCAACGGAATCTTCCCCGATCCCGGGCACGCTCAAGCGCTGCGCGCCTTTCAAGCAACTTTCTTGTCCATCGGCATCATGACTTGCGCATCCGCGTGGATCTTCTGGCAGCTCTCACCCGAAATTAGATCCACGAAAACGGAAGAAGAGGCGGTGGAGATGGGGTGAATGACAGGCGTGGAGTTGTTGCTGAAGCCATATATCTAAACGACTTCTAGGATTTCGCCTCTGACGTTATCACTTCATCACCTTATCACCGCATTTCCCCGTCATCACTTCGCTCCTAGCGAAGCGATGGTCCTCGCGAACAGCGGCGCGAGCGAGCAGAGCTGCAACCTTGTGCTTTCTGCTGCGACGTAGGGGGGATCCAACGCGACGGAGTCGCTCACGATGACGGTTTCGATCGTTTGATCCTGCCAAAGCTGAACCGCTTCGGGTTGAAATGCCGCGTGTGTGGCCATCACGATGACGCGGTTTGCTCCAGCGCGTTTCGCAGCGCTCGCCGCTCGCAACGTCGTCGTCCCGGAGGAAATCATGTCATCGAAGATAATGACGTCGCGATGTTCCACCGTTCCGGTCAGGATCTCGCCTGACACCACCCCTTTCTCGCGCCGCTTCTCCATGAATGCGAATCCCACGTCCTTGCCGAGCTTCCTGGCAAGCACGTCGCGGAAGCGTTGCGCTCGCTTGACTCCGCCGATGTCGGGCGATGCGATGACCAGGTCGCGAGCTTCGAGCTTCGTGCATAAGAACTCAGCGAAGGGTTCGATGGCATCGATCCGCAACGCTTCGCATCGGAAGGCATTATCGAAGGCCGCCTCATTGTGGACGTCGAGTACGACGACTCGATCCACTCCGACTGCCTCGAACATCGCAGCCACGTATCGGCTGACGACCGGATCGTGCGGTTTGGTGCGGCGGTCTTTGCGTGAGTAAGCAAGAAACGGCAGGCACGCCGTTACCTTTGTGGCGCCTGCGTCCTTCAACGCACCGATGAAAAACAACAACCGGCAAAGCTTGTCATTCGCTGATGCGCGCTCGGTGCCGAACAGGCTTTGAATGACGAAGACCTCCTGCCCGCGAACCTCTTGCAAAGGACGCATTTTGTGCTCCCCGCCTTCGTATTCCCGTTCCTCGCTCGCCGCAAGCGGCACCCCCAACTCGGCGGCAACGGCCCGGGCGAAGGTTGCCGAAAGGGTGGGTGCGAAAATGAGCATCGATCCTCCAATGTCTCTAGGTCCCGACAACGTTGCACAAAAACGCTTAGCTACAACAGCGCTTTAGTTATCCATGTAGCGTACCGTGATCTGACCTACTGCGCAGCGCTGAGTGCTCGCGTGTGTTGATTATCCAGACCTTCCCGGCTTTGTGTCGCGATTCGAATGAAATCGCCTGAAACCTTGACGTGACTGAAGCGAACGGCATCGTCTAATGTGTCGAGTCAAGGCACGCAAACGCATGTAGTGGGAGAAGCATCATGAGCCAGAGCAATCCTTTACGCCGCTTGGCCGAGCTCGGCCAAAGCGTGTGGATCGACCACATCGAGCGCAGTTTTCTGAAGAACGGCGAGCTGTTGCGTTTGATCGCGCAGGACGGTCTCAGCGGCGTCACCTCCAATCCTGCCATTTTCCAGAAAGCCATTGCGGAACATGATAGCTACGATGAGGCGATCGCTGCTCATGTGCGCGCCGGACATACCGCGCAAGAGATGCATGAGGCCCTGATGGTCGAGGACATCTTGATAGCGGCGGATCAGTTGAACCCCGTTTTCGTGCGTACCGAGGGTCGCGACGGTTTCGTGAGCCTCGAGGTTTCGCCGCTGTTGGCACGGGATGCGGAAGCAACGTATGCGGATGCAAAGCGCCTTTGGACGCTCGTGGGCAAAAACAACCTGATGGTCAAAGTTCCCGGAACGACCGAAGGCGTCGCGGCGATTCGCCGGCTGATCGCAGAAGGTATCAATGTAAATGTCACGCTGCTGTTCACGGTGGAGCGATATGCGGAAGTCCTCGAGGCCTATTTGTCTGGATTGGAGGATCGTGTTCGGAAGAACCTCCCGATTGGCCAGGTAGCGTCGGTTGCAAGCTTCTTTTTGAGCCGCATCGACACGCTGCTGGATCCGAAGCTGGAATCTGCCTCGAACCCGCAGGTTCGAGCGCTCGCCGGAGAATGCGCTTTGATGTGCGCCCGCGGTGCGTACGCCCATTTTCGCAAGACGGTGCTCACTGCTCGCTGGCAGGCCTTGGCCGTAAAGGGGGCGAGACCTCAACGCCTGCTGTGGGCGAGCACTGGCACCAAAGATGCCCGTTATAGCGATGTGAAGTATGTCGAGCCATTGATCGGCCCCGATACGGTGACGACGCTGCCACCCGACACTCTGATTGCATATCGCGATCATGGGGATCCTGCACGTCGGCTGGAGACTGCTCGAACAGATGGGACCTTTTCGATGCAGGAGGTGCTGCGAGCGGCGGATATTGATTGGAGCGCGATTGCTCTGAAGCTCGAAGAGGATGGCATCAAGAAGTTCGTCGCTCCTCACGAGGCGATCATCGCAGCGCTTAGCTCGAAACGAGCGCAGCTGCAGGCCGGTTGAACCTGGCCCGATCTCGGGCTCAGCGCAGTTGGCCAAGGTACGGTTCGTGAATCCCACGTGGGGTTCGGTAGATTTCCCCAGTGCGGCCACGGACACTCGGCAGTAGCATGCGGGCACGCGATAGCTACGACACTTTCGGGCGGAGGTCCATGATGTATAAGCGCATTCTGGTGCCGATCGATGGCAGCGAGCCATCGAAGCTCGCTCTGCAAGAAGCCATCAAAGTCGCGAAAGGGGACGGCTCAGCGCTTCAGCTCTTGCACGTAGTCGATGAGTACCTTATCGGCCCCGCGCTGGATGCCTCATACATGTCTTCTTCCATCTACGCGGATGCAATAGCGGCGTTGCAGACCTCGGGACGCCGCATCCTCGAAGAAGCCGAAGCGTTAGTGCGACAAGCCGGCCTTCAGCCCCAATCCACGTTTCTCGAAACGATCGGACGGCGCGCCGCTGACTTGATTGTCGAGAAAGCGAAGGAGTGGCCAGCGGATCTCATCGTGATGGGTACCCACGGCCGGCGCGGTCTCAGCCGGCTCGTCTTGGGAAGCGATGCAGAATGGGTGCTACGTTCAACGCCCGTCCCAGTGCTGATGGTTCGAGGACCGGCAGAATAGAGCGCTCTGTTACTGAGATTCGATATTATCCATCGATCGATATCGGCGGAGGTGCGCCGTGCAGATTCTCGCAGCTCACTCGTAGTCGCATCTGCATCAGTCCGCTTGGCTCAGGGCGAGAACGCATTTTCCGCCTTCTGACGTACGCGGCTATGCGCAGTTGCCCGCCTGCAAGTCGGGAGAACCCACAGTAGTGTCGCTCGTCGGCATCACTACTGGGCGAAGCTCACTTGCTCTTGCGCGCCCTCTTGGCGGTTCGTGTTTTGCCTATCTCCGCGGAGGCTGTACGCCGGGGTCGTTCATCCACTGCGATCGCGACATTGAGCAGACGATTGAAGTACTCGCCGTCCTGCGGTTTGGTGCCGTGCGAGGATCCGTGATGGCCGCCATGCCCAGCAGTCGGCGAAGCTTCGTTCGGATAGTACGTGCCCTCCATATACAGCCCCAGATGATAGACACCGCGAATCGCTGTTTCCTTGTCGTGAATGTGAAGCGGTCCACCATGATGACTGACGAGGCGAATCGCGCGATCTCTCAGGTTTGCGAGCTTTGGACTGGTGCGTTCCAGCGCTGCCAAAACTTTAGCGGAGTCGAACTTCAATGCAGTCGAGCCTTTCAGCGCCGCGTGTGCCGGGATCGCATTGCGCTTCACTCCGGCGACCAATGCTTTGAGATCGATGCTGGGCGCTACCAACCGAGCGAACGATCGCGTCGGAACGATGCTGCCCCGCAGGAGATCGTTGTGCACCTCGACAGTCAATTCTTCGCCGATCGACAGCAAAGTGTTTGGAGTCGAAAGCCGCAGGCGAAGACCCGTGCGAGCGTAAATGTTAACCAAGCAGTCGCAGGCCTCTCGGTCATTGCGATTTGTGCCGACCGTGGTGACATCCAGCGGATGCAATGCCCGACGTAAGGAGTTGCGTTTCGCGCGGCGCTGCAAAGGTTGCTGCAGCAATCGTGCATAACGCGCGCCGCGAACCGGGCCTGCACTGACGGGGAACAGCCATTCGCCGATCTCAGGCATGACCATCGCATCGAAGCGCCGCGCTTTGAATGCGACCATGAGTCGCCATCGTCCCACCCAGCAAGCTGCCTCGGCGTTGCCGCGTTGAACGATGAGAGTAAGCCTGCCGTTCGCGCGCTTCGCGCTTACCGTAGGCGCAGGACAGCACTCGTGGCAGGTGTGCTCAGCATGCTTCATCGCATCGCCGTACAGCATCGTGCCGCCTGGGCCATGCAGATGGAACGACCAATTGTCATCGTCGAAGTCCATGCCCTGAACAGTGATCATGAAAACATCGTCCGCGGAGGTCGCATGGAAATCCACGTGCGTGTGTTCACCTGCAAAGAGCTCGATCACGGGATCGAAAATCGTCGTAAAGCCGATCGCTGCTGCCAGCGCGTTGGAATAAAACTTGTCTATAGTCCCCGCGTTCTCGCCGTGGAAGATCTGCGTCGTCGTCAGTGTTTGCCCTTTGGCGACGACGTCTGCCAGCGTGCCATAGTCGACATCAGCGGCCGTGCCGAAGCCCATTGCAAAGATCGCAGTGCGGGTGAGTGATCCATCTGCGATCGAGTTCAGTGGTGCACCTGCGGTCAACAGACCGTCGGTCAGCATCGCTAGATAGCGTCGTTCATCCGTCGGTTGACCGGCAAATGGCGGCTCGACGATGGTGTCTTGTACATCCAAAAGTGCATCGGCAAGTGGAGTCGATCCTGCCGGGGTCATCGCACCGGCGGCCGCATCGAAGGCTGCCTGACTGAACGTGCCTCCGTTTTTGACGAGTCCGTATCCAGGCGCGGCGAAGACGTTAGTGAAATCATTGGCCAACAATCGCCGGAATGTCTTAACACCGCAATGCACATACGTGACTGCGCTGTCTTGGACCGTCTCGCAATCTTGCAGGAAGGCAGAGACGCCTCGCGTCGCAGCTTCCCATTTAGTGACGTCCGGAGCGCCAGAGGTCATCGGATCCGGCGTCAATCCCAACATGCTGCCGGTGCGATCGAGGCCGATGCCGATGATGGCGAGTGTGTCGTACGTGTAGTCGTACTCGGTTCTGAAGTCGAGTGTGTCTTCGTTCGTCTGTGCGCCCAGCCCGCTGAAATCCGGCATCGGGATTGAACTTTCGATCGCGGCGTTCGTGCCATAACCGGCGGCACCACCTGTCCACGGATACATGATGTCGTTGCGAAGATGATGAGGATCGCCGCCTGCCGCCGGATATTCATCCGCGTGACCGTCCATTTGCCACATCGCCCAAAGTCGATCGATGTTGCAATGATGTAGATAGAAGATCGGATCGAACGGCGATGCCGCCGGATTCCCCATGTGCCCTCCGATCCACGTGTGCATCCGATTGTGCATTTGATGGCCGGACGCGAGCCCAGCGCCGCTTTCCAGTGCGTTCTGAAAATCAGCATAGGTATTCATCTGCAGCGCTTCACGTAGATCGTCGGTCGTCGGCAAATCAGCAGGCGAATCAAGGCTGCGCCGCAGTCCACCTTCCCAAGTGCCGAACACTGCGGGTAAGCGCCATCCAACCAATGCCGCGGGCCACCACGCCGGCAATGCTGTCGTGTTCGCTCCAACGCCAGGGCGGTCAAATGCGAAATACCCGCGCTGCACGACGTCGCCCGCGCCTCCGTCCGGGCCCAAGAATGTGTCGGTCATGATCGAGGTCGGATCGGTCCAATCCCAATAGGGAAGCATCACGCCGGGCACGTGCGATTGCAGCTCGAGTTCCAGGCGATATAAGAAGTAGCGATGCCAGCTGAGAAAGCTGAATGCCAGGTTGCCGCCGTGACCGAAGTTGACGCTTGCAGCCCCCGGCGCGAATGCGTTCTGGATCATTTGATGAATCGCGACATATTCATCCCATCGGCTGTACTGATCGCCAGCCGGCGCGCCGGGGTTGACGATATCTGCTTTCATCAATACACAGGCCCTGACGAAATCTTCGATCTCCGTTGCCGTCAAGAATTTAGCGTTCTTCCGTATGCCCATGGCCGACCTCCCGATTGCGATACCTGTGGGATCGAATCTACGCCGCGAGACAGTGGTGGGCGATTGGGCAAAAGGACGTGCTTTTGGTGAGAGGGAGAGTGATTGAGTGACGGGTGACGGGTGACGGGTGGTGAGGGATGAGGTGTGACGGTGCAGACGCGCGGAGGTGAGGAGGGTGACGAGGTGACGGGGTGACGAAGGGATGAGGCGGAGGTGCGGAGGTGAGGAGAGTGACGAAGGTGACGGGGTGACGGAGTGACGACGCAGGAATGGGAGATGCAGGAATGGGAGAGGAGTGATGCTTGGTCAAACAAGATCGCCGACTATTGCTCTAGCGGTGAACAGTTGTTCTCATCTATCTACTTCCGATTCCATCCCCTCTCCCGTTGTGGGAGAGGGTTAGGGTGAGGGGTAAGCGGGTGCGGCTCTGGTCCCGCAAAAATTTCGATCTTGAGGAGCAAACGATGAAAGACACTCTCAGAGCAGGCCTCACCTTCGAGCACCGCTTCGTCATTCCGAAATCGAAGACCGTGCCGGCGCTCTATCCAGAGTCGTCTGAATTCATGGCCATGCCGGAAGTTTTCGCGACTGGCTACTTGGTCGGCTTCTTGGAATGGGCGTGTATCAAGGCGATCAATGATCACCTGGATTGGCCCGCCGAGCAGACGCTCGGAACTCACATCGACGTGAGTCACGAGGCTGCAACGCCGCCTGGTTTAGAGGTCACCGCGAAGGTGAAGCTCATCGAAGTGAGCGGCCGCAAACTCGTGTTCGAGGTCGAAGCGCACGATGGCGTCGATCTCATTTCTCGAGGACGCCACGAGCGATTCGTTATCGATAAGCAAAGATTCGAAGCGAAGGTCGCAGGCAAACGCCCCACGGGCTAGCGTTGGCTAACGACAGTCTAGTCTTCTCGATTCAGAAGCGGTGAGAGAAGTCTTACGACCCCATTCGTTCTGTCGTCATTACCCCATCACCTCATCACCATGTCACTACATCACGCTCGTCACCCTCTAGAGAATCGGCTTGCCGCCCGTTACTGCCACGGTCGCACCGGAGACATAGCTGGATTCTGTGCTCGCAAGCATCACGTACACCGGTGCGAGCTCACACGGCTGAGCCGGTCGCTTCATCGGAACTTGCTCGCCGAAGTGCTGTACTTTTTCGCTGGGCATCGTCGCCGGAATCAACGGCGTCCACACGGGGCCTGGCGCGACGGTATTGGCGCGAATGCCTTTCTCGGCGAGCAGTTGCGCAAGCCCGGCCGTAAAGTTCTGAATTGCGCCTTTGGTGGTTGCATACGCAAGCAACTGAGGGCTGGGAGTATCCGCGTTGACCGAGGCGGTGTTGATGATGCTGCTGCCCGAAGTCATGTGTGGCACTGCCGCCTTCGTGATGTAGAACATCGATGAAATGTTCGTAGCGAAGGTCTTGTCCCATTCCTCGTCCGAGATCTCCTCGATCGATTCGAACGTCATCTGATGCGCCGCGTTGTTGACCAAGATGTCGATGCGCCCGAAAGCCTCGACGGTCTTCTTGACCAGCTCACGACAATGGGCCGCTTTGGAAATGTCACCGGGCAAAAGCAAGCACTGTCGCCCTGCTGCCTCGACGAGACGCTGTGTTTCCTTCGCGTCTTGGTGCTCGTTCAAATAGCTCACCGCGACGTCCGCTCCTTCGCGTGCAAAAGCTAGCGCGACCGCGCGCCCGATACCCGAGTCACCCCCGGTAATGATCGCCTTCTTATCCAGCAGGCGGTTGGAACCTTCGTACGTCTCCTCGCCGTAGTCTGGCTGCGGATCCATTTTGTCGCTGGATCCAGGTAGCGATTGTGGTTGGTGTGGAAAAGGCGGTTTCGGGTAGGGATGTTCTTGCAGCATGACTCGTCTCTGATATCCGCAGGCTTGAACTATCGAAGAGCGTAACGCCCCAAGAAGTTCCAAACGCTCGCGCGCTCCAAACGTCGGAGCCTAAGCGCGTCGGTGATCGCTTGTGACAGGTCATACCTCTAAGGGCAACGTCCGGCTGCGCAATTCTTACCCGTCGGTCGTCTGCGGGTCTAACGATGCTATCGCGTGTTTGCGGGCGCGTATCCGAGCAAGATGATGGCGAGGGTGGCAGTGGCGATACCCATCAGTTCGATCCCTGAAAGTTTCTCATCGAAGAACACGATGCCGATCAGGCAAAGCAACACAGCGCTCGTGACTCCGTAGATGACGCCGGCAGTGGCAAGTTTCATGACGCGCATCAAGAAAACCCAGCCAACGGCGAACGAGCACGATAGCAGGACGCCGACAAACAGCCACTTGCTGAGCATCACATTGCGCTGCGCACTCGCAAGCTTCAAAACTGCATCTGCAAGAACACCGATACAACTCAGTGCGAGGACCAAAGCGATCGCGGTTTGCGCTTTGCTCATGATGCCGTCCTGGTGGCGGCCGATCGTTTCATCGGCCATTGACGAGGACGCTACGCGCGCTAGCAATCCATTGCTATTGATCGTAGGTACAGAGTTTCGATGCCCATGCCGTAACCGCGCTCGAACCGCTCGACCTTCGGCGCGACTTGCTTCAGTCCGGGCGATCTAGGAGTTGTCCTTACTGTTCGGCGCGAGTGCGGTACGCAACGCATTTGCCCACGCTGCCGTGATGCGTCTGGCATCCGCGGCATTCGTGATCTCATTAGCTAGTTCAAACGTGGCCGATTGCGATGCACGGCGCATATCGTACGCACGACCAATCACATCACCTGATACGGAGTCGCGGATCTCTGCGAGCAGGGTCATTTCCGAGCCATCACGCGTGAAGGAGCGCGTACGGGTTGCGGAATAGCGTGAAAGATCGGGCGCTGGAATGAAGACATCGATCACTTCAACATGCAGCTCGAGCACATCCGAGGCGGGAGTTGACGCGATCTGATACGCATGACCCTTTTGCAGCGTGCGCTCGAACGCCGTGTTGAATGTCTTCGCGAGATCGCTGCGGATCAACTCGACCTCCGCGTCGCTGAAATTCACGAGCGTGCCGGGTCGTTCGGGCGTCCAGGATTTTCTAAAGGAAATGGTCGCTGGGCGGAGCAACAATTTCGTGTACTTCGAGAAATCGACGTCCTCCTTCAAGTACAACGCATCGAGACCCGATCCCACGACTCGCGCCATACCCGCATCGATTGCAGCGCTATCGATCGGCGAGGCCTTCTGGCTCGCTGTTTGACATCCACCTAACGCCAACACGGCAACAATCAGAGCGAATTTCGCTCGCGCATTCATATGAAACTCCAACGTGCAATCAGAACCGAAGTTATATGTATGAGTGTCCTGTAAGCGTGGGGAAGTTCCCTAGTAATGACGAGAGAGGCGGGTCGGGGGACATTTCTCAAGGACCAGGAACGTCCCCGATAAATGACTCACGACGTTGCCGCAGTTCTCGCGGCTCATTAAGCTCTTATGCCCCGAAGGAGGGCCCCCATGCTGTACGCAATCTTGATTTATGTGGCTGAAGACGTCGTCGAGGGGATGACGCCTGAAGAAGATGATGAGCACATCGACAAGCATCTGGAGCTTCAGGAGCGCCTCGCCGCGCAGAACAAGCTTGGCCCTGCCGTCCGGTTGATGCCCACACGTATGGCGCGACAATTGCGTACGGCAGGCAGCCCCGTTGTAGTGGATGGCCCGTTCGCGGAAACCAAGGAACAACTATTGGGATTTTATGTCGTAGATTGTGCATCTCAAGACGAAGCAATGAGCATTGCTCGTTCTTTGCCGACACTCGGTTCTATCTTCGAGGTGCGTCCTGTTCGCCGCTACATTCCAGGAGGCACGCTGCCTGCCGAAGAGAATCCGGTAACAGAATGAACCCACCTGATGCGAGATGCCTATGTGCCGCAACATCAAAACTCTATTCAATTTCGACCCGCCCGCCACCGAGCAAGAAATTCGAGCGGCATCGATTCAATTCGTTCGCAAGCTCAGCGGATTCAACAAGCCTTCCAAGGCGAACGAAGCGGCGTTCAACCGTGCCGTCGATGAAGTGACGGCGACTGCGCGCGTTCTGATGAATTCACTGATCACGAATGCCTCGCCTAGGTATCGAGAGATCGAAGCCGAGAAGGCGCGCGAACGCTCGCGCCTGAGATTCGGCCTCGAATGATCGAGGCTCGAGTGCGCATCGAGCACGTTGCGTTGTGGACGCGAGATATCGAGCGTTGTAAGCGCTTTTACGTGACGTACTTCGGCGCGCGCCCTGGTGCCACTTATGTGAATCCCGCCAAAGGCTTCGAGTCGTGTTTCTTGAGCTTCGAGAGCGGTGCGCGCATCGAAATCATGAAAACCACGCTGTTGTCGCCGGTGGAGATCGAGCGCGGAGCGCAGCGCTTGGGTCTCACTCATTTGGCGATTTCGGTGGGATCTGAAGGCGAGGTCGATCGCCTGACGCGTACGCTGCGCAGCGACGGCTATGACGTTGTCGACGGACCGCGACGGACGGGCGACGGCTATTACGAAAGCGTGATCTTGGATCCTGACGGGAATCGACTAGAGCTGACCGTTTAGACATCGCTGCGCTGCGACGCGACAACACGAAGTTGCATTGCGAAAGATACGGATCTCTCCAGTCCAAGCGATGATGCATCGTCGCTCTCCGTCTCATTTTCCGCCGAGAGGAGAACGCCATGGCCCCCGCCGGAACCCGCAATGTTGGCGCCATCGATCCTGAGCTCAGGACATCGCCGGTCGCCGAGCAAATCACCGAGGAGTTGGACACGGTTCAACTCGAAGCACCCGAAGACACCGTGTGCTATTTCAATGGCCAGCAGTTTCGCAACGGCGACTACGTGCGCAGCGGCACGACAGTGTTGGAATGTAGACAGGGTATTTGGGTCGAGATCGGCCCGTCCGATCCTCGCAATCCATAAGCGCGAGCGACGAAAGGATAGATTCCGGCGACGAACAGCCGCCACGCGCGGCTAAGGAGGGCGGTGCCGGCGTTTATCATTCCGGCATGGTCCAACTGACCAACACAACGCGTGTTCATCTCACGTCCAAAGATTGCGCAGCGTGGTCGCCAACGCTGGTCCGCGGCGAGATGAAGTATTGGTTACTGCGTCCCGAGGAAAGCCTGCGCGAAGACGTCAAATGTTATTTCGTCGTCGAGGCTGCAGCTCGTAGAGTCTGCAAAGAGGAGTTACATCTGCCGGATGGCTATGCGGAGCTGGTCTTCGTATTCTGTGGAAGTTTCGATCGCTACTCGATAGAGCGCCCAACGAACGCGAACGTCATGTCGCACAGCTATGTGATCGGGGCGCGCAGTCGAACCGTGCTGACGCGCGACATGGGCGATCTGCGTGTCATCGGCGTCAAACTAGAGTCACGACTCCTACGACAGCTCATACGCATGCCACTGTCGGCGTTGCGAGATTCCACCATTAGCTTTGCGGAGCTCAATAACAAGGCGCTGCTCGAGCTTGAAGCTCGGATCGCCGAGTGTCACAACGTGCAGGAGATCTCGTATACCTTGAATCGATTCTTGTCACGGTATCACAGGAGCGTCACCACGCCCGATCCAGTGGTCGATCATTTTATCGCCCGCGTTCGTGCCGCTAGAGGTATGTTGTCGATCGCGCAATGTGCACGCGAGTACGGCATCGACCCACGCACATTGGAACGCAGGTTCTCCGCCTGGGTCGGAATGTCACCAAAGGCATACGCGCGTATCGTCCGGTTCAAGCATGCCTATCATGCGGTGCTGAATCAGTGCCGTCGCGGCGGCACATTTTCGAAGGCTGTCGTACATCAATCTCGCGGAAGATTTCGGCACGATGATGCCCTCGATGGGTATTACGACGAGTCTCACTTCTACAAAGAGTTCCGCTTCTTCACCGGGTCTTCGCCGACACGTTTGATCGCTCCTCGCGCGCCTACTTCGACCGATGTCACGAACCACTTGCTGAGCGAAGATCTCGCGATCGCGTCAGCTTGAGCAGTTGTCCTGAGCGTGGCTGCTCGCCCACTGATTCCACTACCGCATAGATCGATCCGTCCGATCCAATTTCCACCTGCCGGAAACGCGCCTGGCGATCGTCCAGAAGCATTTCTTGATCGACCACCCGGCCATTGTCTAGATCGACGCGGCGAAGATGCTTGTGTCCCAGTACCGCGACTAGCAAGTCTCCTTCCCACTCCGGGAACATGCTGCCTCGATACATGGCGATGCCACCCGGTCCAATCGAGGGAGTCCAGAAGAGCAGCGGTTCGCGCATGCCTGCATAGGTTTCGAAAGGGGAGATTCGTGCGCCGGAATAGTCGATGCCGTGAGTTGCGATCGGCCATCCATAGTTGGTTTGTTTCTCGATGATATTGATCTCATCGCCGCCTTTGGGCCCGTGCTCGGTTGCATAGACTGTTCCCGTCTGCGCATCGACGAACAGCCCCTGTGGATTGCGATGCCCATAAGACCAAATGGCAGGATGCGCACCGGGTGTATCGATGAAGGGATTGTCCGCCGGGATCGTTCCATCCGCTTTGATGCGAACGATCTTTCCCAACAAAGAGTCGAGTCTTTGAGCATGCTCTCGATAGTCCGCGCCTTCACCGGTCGTTACGAGCAGTGTGCCATCTGGGAGAAAGGCGAGCCGCCCGCCGTAATGCACCGAAGTCCCTTTAGGAGTGTTGTCGAAGATGACCTTCACATTCTCCAGTGCATCACCTGCCAGCACAGCTTGGACGACTCGCGTGGTGTTGTGCTTTTGATGGCCATGTGCAAGCGATAGGTAGAGCGTGGAATTCGTATCGAACTGCGGATGCAGCGCGATATCGAGCAGGCCACCCTGCAGCTTCACAAAGGCTTCCGGAACATTTCGGATGGTTGCAATGCGCTCGCCTTGAGCATCCAACAAGTACAAGCCGCCGGATCTTTCCGTGACCAGCATGCGGCCATCGGGCAATAGCGCGAGTCCCCAAGGCGCATCCAGTCCGTCGGCGAGCACCTCGACGTGAATGCTCGGCTCATGTGAGACATCGCCTAGAGTCGCGAGCGGAGCAAGAAGAAAAGTGCAGCTGAACACCGTGACCGCACTCTGGTAGATCCGGGACATCACGAACGTGCCTCCCTCTTGTTGAGCGTCAGATGAAATACATAGCCAGCAAGCGCGCCTGCCAAACATTGCGCCAGAGAGCCGAACGTTCCACGAGCACCCGCGAACATGAAGACTTCGTACTTCGGATAGCTGGTGAGCAGGATCACTGCGATTGCTGTCGCACCGGCGATCGGAAACAGGTAGGGCGCGATCTTTCGTATCGGACCGGTCGAGCGCAGGACGACTCGACGCAGGTACGCGGCGACCGGGAATGCGATGGCGAATCCGATGAAGATCAAACTGCCGTACTGGGTCCAGACCATCGAAGGCGCCATGCCTCGCATGTCGAAAAGGAATGTGCGAAGTGCGTCTGCGAACGAGATCTCGGCGCCAACCGCGCTCAGACGAATGAGATTTGCGCTAGTGAAGAAGATTGACGCGACGGCGTAACCCGCTGCCGCCGCAAGCAGGTACGCAAGCGTAACGCGAAACAGACGATCTCGCTCCATGGCTCCTCACGGGGTTGTGTGCAGGAACCTTAGGATCGCGTAGAGGAGGTCGGTTGTATTGTAAATTTCCGGCAGGCAAAGACGCGGGTCGCGGGTAGCAAGGTTGAAGCATCCCTCGGGGACATTCCTCGTCTTCGAGGAGTGTCCCCTCCTTCTCTCAATGCGCGTACAGGGAGGCGCATCGTGATCAGCAGGTCACCGGTCGCAAGGTCGAAGGATCCTTCGGGGACATTCCTCGAGGACGAGGACGTCCCCAACGAGCGCATCATAGGCAAAATGGGTCGTGACTAGCGGGTCGCGGATAGATAGTAAGAGGAGGGGCTCTCTTCCGACTACCCGCGAGTCACGAATCACGAGTCACAAGGCCGCCCGTGGCGCCATGCTGCGCCACCGTGCCTCGCTAGCGCGCTGCACTCGGATCGCCCGTCGGCGGCGGTGCGTGGTCGACCTTCGCGCGAGGGCCGAGCACTATCTTGAAAATGGGTTTCAGAGCATCGGCCCAGATCTGGTACGCCTTCGGCGTGAGGTGCAGTCGATCATCGCTCATGCCTTCGAATAGTTTGCCGTCAGCATCGGCGAGCTTGTCATTGATGTTGATGAAGCGGATCTTTCTGCCGTCAGCGAGCTTGGCGAGATTCGCATTGATGGCGTTGATCGTCGGCATCACTGCGAGGTTGTCGTTGCGGGGCGTTATGCCAGTCAGAACGATCGTCGCCTTCGGTGCCTTCTCTTGACTCACTTGCACGATCTTCTGAATGCCTCGGGTGATATCCGCAACGCGTTCGCGATCGTCATCGATCGGGGTGAGGTTGCCGACATTGTTCGTGCCGGCCATGATGACGATGATCTTTGGGTTTACACCATCGAGCTCACCATTCTCCAGGCGCCAGAGGATGTTCTGAGTTTTGTCTGCCCCCCAGCCAAAGTCGGCTGCGTTCCAACCTTTGAAGTTTGCATTCCAGTTGTCGAGTAAGTGCTTCCATTGCGGATCCGAAGTACCCCAACGACGGGTGATCGAATCGCCGATGAAATACGCATCGATCTTGCCAAGAGTCTTCTTCTGCAATAACTGTTCGTGTGCGAGCTGTGAGTTCTTGTCCAATCGCGGACTGGCGCGATCGGCCGGTTCCGCCACATTGCCACCACGCACGATATCGCCGAGCCATTCGCGCGAGCGATTCTCGTAAGGCGCCTGTTGCTCGGGTGTAGCCAGATGGTTGTGTGGCGCTTCGATGAGCGGCACGGCTTCTTTGTACCCACGCAGCTGGTTGAACGCGATGAAGGTGCCAACCGGAGGCGTGACCGTGTCGATGAATCCCATCGACACCAGCGAGGGCACTTTGATGCGTGCGGCACAGTTGACCGTGTCGAAATATCGCGAAGTCTCGAGTACTTTCGGATCGTCGGTCGGCCAATTCGGATAGCCAGATCGGCGACCGTGCAGCGGCCCGTGCGTATCGGCGCCCGCAGGGACATGAGTGATCATTGCAGTGACCTTCGAGTTCAACCCCGCCGTGCAAAAACTTTGTTGGCCGCCCATGCTCGTGCCCATGACGACCAGGGTCTTCCCATCCCAGTCGGAGCGACTCGCGAGATACTCGGCGGCACGATAATCGGCAAGATACATATATAAGAAGTAGTTCTTATCGCGGTCGTTGATGCCGATCTTGTGGTATTCCTTCAATTCCTTCGGCAGCGCGTCGTAATACTCTTTCGGTTGATCCGGCAGTACGTCGTGCGGCTCGATGTTGACCGCGAGCCACCCTTCCGCTGCGCGGTCCGTTACCCACTCGGGCTGCAAGGGATAAGGTGGGCTCGCCCACTGCAGGATCAGTAGGCCCGGAAACTTACCTTCGCGTTTGGGCTTCGCCACTTGCCCATGAATGTGCCTGCCTTCGATGTGATCCATCTTCAAGATGAAATGCTCGACGTCCGGCTTCGCGGTAGCTTTGGGCGTCAGCACGGGATTCGCGGGCACCGACTGCAGCAGCTTGATCTTCTCAGCCCAGAAGCGATCGAAGTCGCCAGGCTCTGGGACCGAAGGTTTCAACTGCGCAGGCGCAATGGCGGCACCGACAACTTGAACGGCCGTATCCGGATCGCCATCGTCGATCTCCACGTACAGCATCGCAGGCTCGTTCAAGATCGCATCGATCGTCGCTGGTTTGGATAAATCCAGCTTGCCGCTCTCGATCACATCCAGATTGTTTTTCTTGATCGTGTAGCTGTACTCGTGCGCTGCCGCTTCGGCCGGAGACACTACGTTCCAACCCGCCTTCTCACCGAGCGCGTAGATCCCACCGGGCTTGAACGGCGTCAGGGTGAGAGGCTCGGCAAGGCAGAGCGGAGCGGCGAAAACAGAAACGGCAAACAGCAGCGAAACAGCGAGGCGCCGATGCATCTAATTCTCCGATAGTAATCAGCGTCAGGGAGTGGGCATTCTAAACCGGTTATCGCTCGGTAGCGGTAGGTTCGATGCAGAGAGGACTGATCAGCCTATGCAGAGATCTCTTGTAATGAATACGTCTCTGGCGGAGTTAAGTGCGACAAGAGTGATCTCGCAAAGGTCAAAGAGGAGAACTGTGCCCGGTGCTGCAGCAGGGTACAAATAGACGGCATCAAGAAAAGTTCTCGCGGCGGCGCAGCGGCGCGGCGGGAAAAAAGCGAAATGACTGAGCTCTCCTTTACTCTTGACCTTTGAGGCCTTTGCGATCTTTGCGAGAGTTAT
The DNA here is from genome assembly GCA_025929585.1 of Steroidobacter sp. Lineage (GTDB taxonomy): Bacteria > Pseudomonadota > Gammaproteobacteria > Steroidobacterales > Steroidobacteraceae > Steroidobacter. Next base: position 4,071 of record JAICPY010000022.1, on the reverse strand, counting down.
TCTTGATCACGCCAGTACCCCACGACTATCTATCGGCCCATGAGAATGTCTGTTGCGCAAATGAGCCTGACGAGGGTGATCTCGCAGAGACGCAGAGCCCGCAGAGAACGGATGAAATACGGGATCTGATTCTCGTCCGCTGCGCCGCTGCGAGAAATTCCTGCGGAGATCAAGCGTGCTGTTTCTTCGAGGAAATGCCTAGGCGGAGGTCGATCGAAATACCAAGATGGACCCTCGCATACGCAAGGGTGACGGAATGGAATTTGATATCGCGGAAACGCGCTGTTGGCGCAACGATCCCGCGGGAGTGGTTCTGCGCCGTACTCTATGAATGCAATTTCTCGAGCTGCGGCAGGATGCTGTCTTTGTAGAAGCTGAGTGTCGGCAGTTTCTGTGCATCAATCCCGTGCTGCCGACTGAAATGCTCGATCAGTGCATCTGAGTCGGACTTGTAGACATTCGGTTCGATCTCCACTGTCGGAAAGGTCATCTTCTTTCCTGTCCCACGCTCGAGCTTAGCTTTTACTTCCTTCATGCGCGCGCTCTCAGGATCCACGATCACGATGTCGAACAGATCGCGTAACCCCGCTTCCGACACGAACAGCAGGAATTTGAAGGAGAAGGGGCAGCCTTTGCGGAGGTAAGCGGTTGGCATCGCATTGCCAGTGATGGAGGTGATGTAAGGGATGAACGGCTGAAGCGGTTCCCGCGGTTCTCGCCTCGACAGGGGAGTCGCCTCGCTTGAGCAACAGCACTCGCCTACATCACCTCCATCACTTTCATCACGTGTGCTCTTCAGAGCCCCAGCTCTGACAGCCCCGGATGCTCGTCCGGGCGTCTTCCGAGCGGCCAATGAAATTTGCGTTCGCTCTCTTGAATGGCCACATCGTTGATGCTTGCTTCGCGGCGACGCATGAGGCCGTGTTCGTCGAATTCCCATTGCTCGTTGCCGTGCGAGCGGAACCAGTTGCCGCTGGGGTCGTGCGACTCGTAAACGAAACGCACGGCGATGCGATTGCCGGTGAATGCCCACACTTCTTTGATGAGTCGGTACTCGAGCTCGCGTTGCCACTTGCGCACCAAGAATGCTTCGATCGCTTCGCGGCCTGAGAAGAATTCGGAGCGATTGCGCCATCGGCTATCCACCGTGTAAGCCTGCGCCACTCGCGCAGGTTCGCGCGTATTCCATGCGTCTTCAGCAAGCCGCGCTTTCTGCGCGGCGGTTTCAGCCGTAAAGGGCGGAAGCGGTGGACGGTTCATCTTACTTCTCCTTCGTATACATTTGCGTGCGCCAGATCGAGCCGCACGACATCGTAGCGGTATCGTTGATTGCGATGTTTTAGTACAAGGCGCAAGTTCGATGCGCGCTCGCAAGCGAGATCTTGTTTGCATGCAACGGAAGATGTAATGCTCATTCACATGCGCCTGCCTTGCAGGTAAGTATTTGCCACCATGGAGCGCCAATGGACAAGACCTCCTCGTTAGTTTGCTTTGCCACAGTTCTCCCGCTTACCTGCATCGGCTCACTCGCGACTGCGCAAGAGGCGACGACTGCAGAAGAGAACGAGCTTGCGACCGTCATCGTCACGGGAACGCGCGTTGCGAATCGCTCTGCACTCGATACCGCTGTGCCCGTCGACGTGGTCTCAGGCGAGACGCTGCAAAATTTGGGGGTATCGGAAGTCAATCAGGCTTTGTCCGTTGCGCTGCCGTCGTTCAATTTCCCACGGCCGGGTCTGGCCGACGGCACCGATACGATTCGGCCAGCCACATTGCGCGGCTTGGCGCCCGATCAAACGTTAGTGCTCGTGAATGGCAAACGACGCCATTCAGCCTCGCTCGTCAATATCAACGGCACGATCGGTCGCGGCTCCTCTGCGGTGGATCTGAACACGATCCCAAGCGGCATCATCGAGGCTATCGAGGTGCTGCGTGATGGCGCTTCCGCGCAGTACGGATCGGATGCGATCGCCGGTGTCGTGAATCTTCGGCTGCGCGCTGATTCCGACGGCGGTGATCTCGGCGTGAGCTATGGTTGGCGTGAATCGAGCTACGAAACGCTGACAGGAACACCGCCGGACGGCGCGGGCTGGTCCGCGCCTCCGGTTTTGTCGCGTGACGTTTCGGATGGCGAAACCTTAACTGTGTCTGCATGGAAAGGCTTCGCCTTGGGCGACAGCGGTTCACTGACGATCGCTGCTGAGTACAAGGATCAAGAACACACGGAGCGAGGCGGCTGGGATGCTCGACAGCAGTTCCCGCTCGATGGCGACGCATTCGATCCTCGCGAGCTGACATTCGATCGATTCAACTCCTGGTACGGCGAGCCCGAAATGGAGCAAGCGACCTTGTTCGCGAATGGCGAGTATCAATTCGAGGCCGGCGCGACCTTGTATGGTTGGGCAAGTTGGCAAGAACGGGATGCGCGAAGCGCGGGGTTCTATCGTCGTGCGCTCGATGACCGCAACACGATCGAAATCTATCCGGAAGGATTTTTGCCCATTATCGCGCCGAAGGTCACCGACCTATCCGCCGCCTACGGAGTCACTTGGCGGTTGGGCGAATGGGACATGGATTCCTCGCTCACCTATGGCCGCAACGAGATGGAGTTCACGATCGAAGACACGTTGAATCGCTCGCTCGGCCCCAGTAGCCCCACGCAGTTCGATGCGGGCGGATTCGATTACGACCAACTCGTCCTGAACGTCTCAGGAGTTCGGCCCGTCACGATCGATGCGTTTGCATCACCTCTGAATATCGCAATCGGGTTGGAAGCGCGAAGGGAGAGCTACTCGATCACGGCCGGCGAGCCGGACTCTTATCGCAATGGCGGCGTGCTCTTGCCCGGTGGTGGGCCGACGCAATCCGGCGCGCAAGTGTTTCCCGGCTTCCGACCGGAGAACGAAGTCGACGAAGATCGTGAGGCCGTTGGCGCGTATATCGATCTGGAAGCGAACATCACGCAGAATTTCTTGGCCTCGATTGCGGTGCGTGGCGAATCGTATTCGGATTTCGGGGAGAACCTTTCCGGCAAGCTATCGGGTCGCTATGACTTCACCGACAATTTCGCGCTGCGAGGTTCAGTGCAGAACGGATTTCGCGCGCCGTCGCTCCAGCAGCAGTTCTTTGCAACGACCTCGACGAATTTCATCGGCGGCATTCCTTTCGATATCACCACCTTCCCAGCAAGCGATCCGGTGGCGCAAGCGTTGGGGGCGCGCGAGCTCGATGCCGAGACCTCGCAGAACTTCTCGATCGGTGCGGTTCTGCAGCTCGGCAGCCTCAGTATCACCATCGATGCCTATCGCATCGATATCGATGACCGCATCGTGCTCTCGGAGAATTTGACGCAAGAGAACGTTCGCGACTATTTGACTGATCAGGGTTTCATCGGTGTGGGAGGCGGACGTTTCTTCATCAATGGCGTCGATACGGAAACCGAAGGTCTCGACATCGTGATGAGTTATCCGTGGCTCACCGAGACAGTCGGCCGCTTCGACTTTACCTTCACGGCAAACTTCAACTCCACGGATGTGACGCGCGTGCCGACCACAGCGGAGCTGGAAGCGCTGGACCCGGCTCCGGTGCTGTTCGATCGTTTGAACGTGTTGACCTTCGAGGAAGGCACGCCGGAGAACAAATTCAGCTTCGGCGCCAATTGGTCGCTTGATCGCTGGGGCGCAACACTGCGCGCGACCCGCTACGGCGAGCTGCTCTCGCCCGATACCGCGGCAACTTTCACGTCCACGACCGTGAACGATGTCGTTCTGTCGCCCACCACGCTCATCGATATCGAAGCTCGTCTCGAGCTGACAGAAAGTATTCGCCTCGCCATCGGTGCCGACAATGTGACGGATGAGTATCCCGACATGAATCCCCCTGTTGTCAACGGCACCGGCACGACATCCTTCTCGAACTATTCTCCGTTCGGCAGATCGGGACGGTTTGTTTATGGGAGGATGAATTATCGCTTTTAGCGGTTGGCAAGAAATGACGGGTGACGAGTGACAGGTAAGCGCGAGGGAAACCCCGACGCAAGTTGCCTGTCAAACTTCCGCATGCAGTGTTTCG
>JAICPY010000237.1 GCA_025929585.1 Steroidobacter sp. | reverse complement strand
CCCGCTCACGTTTACGGATCCGAGCGGCTTCACGACCAATCCGCCAACGTCCCCGGATTCGCCAGATTCGCCGGATTCGGGACCCGGATACGACCTCCCAGACCTGGGCTACCCCTTTATCAACACAGCGCACCACGATGCACGAGCACGACGGTTGCCGCACTTGCCGAGTCCAGGTAGGGTGGATTGGGCGCAGAGGGGGGAGTTGAGCACAGTCGGTGGGTTGGGACAGGGATTTATCAATGCTGTCCCTGGCGCCTACTACGCGGGACAGTCACAACAAGCTTGGGGCCAAGGCCGGTATATGCTGAGTGCCGGTCTCTATGCAGCAGCGCTGGGTGATGCCGCGCTCGGCGTGGTCACGCTTGGTGAGAGTACGGCGCTTATCGGTAGTGTTCGAGCCGCCGGCGCAAGCCTGACGCGCGCGCTTCGCCTGCCAAACTATTCGACTTCGCTAGGTCAGGGTGTATTGGGTGCCACCGATGCAGCGGGCAACGTCACAATTGCAGCAGGGCTGACGCGTGCGGAACAGGCCCTGACGTTGCGCCATGAATCGGTCCACGCTTTCTTCTCAGCCCGTGGTACTGGACTAATCGCTCGCCTCAGGCAACAACTCGGCATGTGGGGATACAACAATTCCCAGCTGCTTCGCTTCACAGAGGAAGCACTAGCCGAAGGCTATGCGACACGGAGTCTGAGCCAGGGCTTGGCACATCCGCTCGTCAACGGATACGGCATCACGCCGCTCGGCCTTTTCTTAGAAGGTTCCATATTTGGCGGCGCGATCTACGGCGGAGCGGCGCTCGGATATGAATTGACGGATGGATACTGAACTATCTCATGAAGAAAGTTACCTCCAAACAGCATGCACGTGAGATTGCGGCCTCCGTCTGCGCCACGCACGATTGGCCGTTCGCCGAGCCCGTACTTGTGCATTGGCGACCGTTCACATATCGAGTGTGGACCAATGCATCATCGAGAGGAGGCAATGTTTTCGTGCGGATCCGTAAGCGGGATGGAGAAGTGCTCGAGGCAAGCATCACTCCGAAGTGAACCGGATGGCACAGTGTCCGACCGCGCGTCACGCTGCTTGCGAAGTTGCGCTGCGCTTGAGCTGCGCGCCGCTTCGCTCTGCGCAGCTCTCGCTCGGCCCTGCGGTTGATCGCCCGCAACGCAAGCTGCGCGCCGGGCTGCGGCAGTGGAGCGCTGATGTGTCGGCAGCTTCGGTGAGCGCAGTGGAATGAGTCGGTCAGCACCCGCGAAGACGCGCGTGCTGGAAGTGGTTCAACTGATCGTGCACCCAAGCGGTGGACACGTTCGCTGCACTTCGTGCCGTGCGCAGCACCGCTTGCATGCACGATCAGACCCCCCATCCCCCTGGAAGGGGGCTTCGGGCGAAAGGGATCCTTCGGTACCGGGTTGAGGATATCGTGCATATCCAGTTGAACGCCCAGAAACAGTCCGCCCGAGTCACTTACGAGCCCTTGTATGCTCTGCCCTTCCAGTTGAAAGGGGAACGGCAAGGATGCCAAGACTGCCGCGATTGCATGTACCGGGCGGTTGTTATCACGTGATCTTGCGTGGCAATCATCGCGAGGCGATTTTCGGCTCAGATCAGGATCGAATCGAGTTGAACAGGATCGTTGCGCAGGCATTGACTCGATACCAGGCACGTTTGCATGTATTTTGCTGGATGACCAATCACCTGCACGCCTTGCTGCAGATTGGCGATGAGCCCCTTGGCAAGTTGATGCACAACATCGCACGGCGGTATTCACGTTACCGGCATCGTGACTTACGAACGACGGGGCATCTGTTTGAGCGACGCTATAAGGCGTGGCTTGTCGACATGGATTCGTATTTCTTGACCTTGCTGAGATACATCCATCGAAATCCGGTGAAGGCGAACATGGTGTCTGATCTTGGGGAGTATCGATGGAGCAGTCACCATGCGTATCTGGGAACCGAAGAATTGCCTTGGCTAACGACGGAATTCGGCCTTGGGCTGTTTGGGAACACGGTCGGCGCGGCGCGTGAATCGTATCGACGCTTCATGGCTCAGCCTTCATACGCCTCGGAGGATGTCATCCTCGAAGAGACTCATGACTGCGATGCGCGTGTTATTGGAACAGATAGGTTCGTGGCCACGCTGCGTACACCGACCTATATTCCTCGCAGCCAGTACACGCTAGATGAGATCGCCTGCCAAATCTGTCAACAGCTTCAGATTTCGCTGGAGGCTGTTCGTTCGACATCGCGAAAGCGTTGTTTCACTGCAGCGCGGGTGGCGATCGCAGTACGTGCGTTGGATGAGCGGGTCGCCTCTATGAGCGAGGTAGCAGCTTTCCTGGGACGTGAACCAGGATCGGTAAGCGAGTTGCTACGATGTCATCGCTGATAATGATGCCGGCATATACACGATATTCTCAACCCGGTACCGAGGATCATGTCTCGGACGCAAACCAGTTGAACCTGATTCTGGGGCGATGAGGATGAGGACAGATGATGCGAGTTAGAGATGCATTGCTGATCGAAGGAACTTCTAGGTTTTCGATCCTGTGCTACGCGATCGTGCCCACGCCAAAGCTTGGTGCTGCGAGCGAATCTCTGCGGTTAGCTACGAGAGCCTCGAACTATCGAGTGCATAAACTCGTCGATGAGACATGGCCAAATGGAGTGCTTCTCGGCGAGTTCTACGTGGACGACGAGAAGCACATCGCGGCAGCAGTGACAACGGCGTTGGTGCAAATGTTCGATGTCGCCTCGCCTCTGGTTGCTTGGTGCATGTATGACGGTGCATTTGGCACCTATGACGACATTTTCTCAGAGGAGAGTGCATCTCAAACGTACGCTTTCTGCTTTCGTAGTAGTGAACCAGTGGTCGCCCTCGATGATCAGTTGCTCGCATCAGCAGGATGGCTTGCAATCGTGGATGATTGCCGCAAGCGGCTGCAATTGCTTTGACCGCCCGTCACGCTGCTTGCGATGTTGCGCTTCGCTTGAGCTGCGCGCCGCTACGCTCTGCGCAGCTTCGCTCGGCACTGCGGCTTGCGCCCGCAACGCAAGCAGCGCGCCGGGCTGCGGCTGTGGGATGCTGACGTGTTGGCAGCTTCGGTGAGCACAGCGGACTAAGTCGGTCAGCACCCGCGAAGACGCGCGTGCTGGAGGTTGTTCAACTGATCGTGCACCCAAGCGGTGGACACGTTCGCTGTACTTCGTGCCGTGCGCAGCACCGCTTGCGTGCCCGATCAGACCCCCCATCCCCCTGGAAGGGGGCTTCAGGCGAGAGGATCCTTCGGTACCGGGTTGAGGATATCGTGCATATCCGGTTGAACGCCCAGAAAGAGTCCGCCCGAGTCAACTACGAGCCCTTGTATGCTGTGCGTTTCCAGCTGAAAGGGGAATGGCAAGGATGCTAAGGCTGCCGCGATTGCATGTACCGGGCGGTTGTTATCACGTGATCTTGCGTGGCAATCATCGTGAGGCGATTTTCGGCTCGGATCAGGATCGAATCGAGTTGAACAAGTTCGTTGCGGAGGCATTGACTCGATACCAGGCACGTTTGCATGTATTTTGCTGGATGACCAATCATCTGCGGTATGGATGCTAGACTTTCTCGATGGCTAGCATCGATACCGCACACCTACGCTCACCTTGCTTCGAAAGCGGATCCTCAATCCGTCAGAACGAAGGTGACTTTCAGAATGACTTTGTACTCGGTGATCTTGCCGCCATCGATCGTTACTTCTTGATCCTTGACCCATGCGGCTTTGAGATTCTTGAGTGTCTTGTTCGCGCGTGCGACGCCTTGCACGACTGCATCCTCGAAGCTCTTGGGGCTAACGCTGCTGATCTCGGTGATGCGTGCAACAGTCATGAGAGTCTCCTTCGAGTTATTGCAGAGAAGGCGATGCAAGCACGAACGATCGATCTGCGAAGCTAACGCGATTTGCCTACCATTCGCAGAATGTCATCGAGTGGATTGCCGTCGCCGTTCGCGTCGAGCATAGACCCAAGGCCCGCAGCAGAGCTGCCACCGCCCAGCAAACCTCCCAGGAGTCCGCCGAGGCCACCCGCTCCCGCGGATGATTGCGCAGTCGCTCCGCTGCCGCGTTGCTTGGCCATGTAGCCCGCAACGGCCATTGCGAGCATCGGCAACATCTTCTTGAGTATCGAAGGATCGAGACCCGACGTCGCGGCCGCGTTCTGCGCGACGGCTCGACTCACATCCTTTGAGCCGAAAATGTGACCGAGCACATCGTTGCCTAATGCGGCGTTCGTGGGT
>JAICPY010000128.1 GCA_025929585.1 Steroidobacter sp. | reverse complement strand
GGACGAGCGCGCACCTGAAAAGGCCTGCGCACGATTCAACCCACGCGGGAATTTCTCGCGGCGGCGTTCTGAGTAGTGTCGATAAAACTCTCGCAAAGCCAGCAGAGGCCGCAAAGGTAAAGGAGCAGAGATCAATCAATTTCTGTTGTCCCGCCGCGCCGCTGTGGCGGTTGTCAACGTAGTTGTCGCCTCGCGCCATTTGCACTGCGTGTTGGCAGGGGCCTCTTCATAGACGCCTCCTTTTAAGCGGCTTCGTGCGCAATAACGCGTTCGCTTACTGCCCCCTCCCTACCCTCCCCCGTAAACGGGGGAGGGAATCTCCATCTCTCTACTCTATCTCGAAGGCAGGAGCACGCTTGGGCTGCGCAGGAGTTTCTCGCCGCGGCGCGGCGGGCTAAAAATAGCAGCTGATCCGATCTCCTTGTCTCCTCTGCGAGCCCTGCGCCTCTGCGAGATCATTCTTCATCTTGCCGAAGATCTGAATACCCCACTATGCCGCTGCGTCTCTGCGAAATTTTCGTGGACGCGGATTGCCGAATCTGCAACGGTGAGTTCGCATCGAGGGTGAATAAGAAACATTCTCGCAGAGGCGCTGAGACCGCGGGGATCGAAAGAAGGACACATTCAAGCTCCGCAATAATTGGATTTCCGAATTGTTGGTTGCCTTCCCTTGCGGTGTTTGCGGCCTTCGCGAGAGTCATCTTTCTTTCTGAATCTACTTGCCCGCCGCTCCGCTGCGAGATCAATCTTCGTCTTTGCCTGATCTTGCTAATGCTTGGACGTCGCCTCGCCGAACTGGAGGCCGCCGTTCTGCACCGCCTTCGCTCCTTTGCCTCTGCGTAGCTCGATCATTTCCGCAGCGGCGAGAAGCGTCGGACCGTAGCCGTGGGCCGCGTGGACGTCCACGGGTCGATACATATAGAACATCGGATCCCAACCCACTCCGGTGCCGACGCAAGTGCCCTCAACTTGTCCCAGTTTGTTTACTCGTGTCGTAAGCGCATTCCAACCGAGTGAAGTCGCGGGACCAAAGGCGAGAGGATCGAGCCAGCCGCGATTGATGCCTCGCGCGAAACCGTAAACGAACATTGCGCTCGCCGAGGTTTCTTCGTACGAATTAGCGCGATCCAAAAGCTGATGCCAAAGACCCGCGTGCCCTTGAACGGCAGCAATGCCGCGCATATGTTTGCGGAACAAATCGAGGATGGCAGCACGATCACGATGATCCTCGGGTAACACTTCCAGCAACTCCACCATCGCCATGACGGCCCAGCCGTTCGCACGCGCCCAGTGGAAGACCGGATGAGGATTCATGTCTTGCACCCAGGCATGCATGAACAAAGCACGCTCCGGGACGAACATGCGCTCGGCAAATTGCAGTATCTGCTTCGCTGCATCATCGAAGTAGCGGCGATCTCCGGTCAGCTTGCCCGCCTGCGCAAGACAGGGAACGCTCATATACAAGTCGTCGAGCCAGAGCGAGCTCGGCAGCGGGCGATTTCTCGCCAACGTGCCATCCGTCAAACGTAACTGCCGCTGCGATACATAGGCGACATAGTTGTCGATCCAGGGACGTAGATCGCCACCGACACCGGAGCGATGGGCTTTGATCAGTGCGGCACACATCGAACCTGAATCGTCCAAGGATCGAGGCGCAATCATGGAGCCGACACTCAACGCACGCTCCCGCCCGGACTGCTTACCCGCGACCTCAATGGCGTCCGGACGCTTCTTGGCATTCGCTGCAAGCTTTGTGATCGCGTTTAGACGCTCATGCGTGTAGTTACGGTAGCGCACGTTTTGCGTGACCTCCGCCAGCTCGATCATGGCGGAGTACGTGATTCCCCATTCGTAGGTGAGCAGGAGTAACTCCGTGCGTTCCAAAGCAGCATTCCGCGGCAGTCGACCGATACTGCCGACCGATGCGCCGGTCTCGAGGTCAACGATGCGCACTGGCGTGGTCTGCTCGACATAGCGATAGATCTTGTCGACGACATCCTGAATGTCCTCCACGGAAGCGAGCTCATAGCGCGTTGGATACGACACTTCGCTGCTGCTCGCGGGCGGCGCTGCACGCTTAGCAGTCGAGCTCGTCTGCGCATGCAAGCAAGCAGAAGTCGATAGCAGGACGATCGCCAGAAGATAGCGGTTGCGAGGATTAGGTGACATCACTTGCCCATTGCGAAAGTTCGATCGCATGAGTGTAGTGACGGATCTTCCCAGATCAAAGCGATTGTCGAAGCTGCTCGGACGACTGAGCGCTTCATGGATGCGCTCAGCGCATGATTCCCCAGCGGCAGATCTGTGCGGCCGATCTCGGCCGGCGTTCGCCGGCCGAGAGGTGAAGGCGAAGTTAGTTCGCCGACCCCGAAACGGCGGCAGCGCTCACGTCAGCAGCCGAACCCTGCACCGGCGTCAAAGATTGCTGCACGTTCTTGGGCACGATGTTGAACATCGCGCCCGTGGCCGGGTCCACGGCTAGCATGCCGATGAGTCCACCGAATACGATGTTACCGAAGTACCAGCCGCTCACTTCGGATTTGAGCATCGCTTCGGACGGAGCAAAGCCATCCTTCTCGAATACGAGTCGATAGGTCTGTCCTTTGAAGTAGCCGTACTTCGGTTCGAGATGGGCAACGAAAGGCGTCGTGTGCGTGCTAATCAGCACGTCGCTGCGATTGTAGATCGACACTTTCGCGCCTGGCGGTTCGGATGCAACTGAGACCGCTCGCGGTCCGTTGTGCACGATCGATGCGCACCCCGTTAGAACACTCATCGCCATCGCAAGCACAATAGACAAAACTTTGAAACGCATACGTAAGGACCTCCCTATTCACATTCATGTAATTAGAATCATTCTTATGCGCTCCGCATAGGCACCTTGTCAGAGCGCGGGCGGAGTCTACCCACGTTGCAAAGTCAAACTAAAGGAATCAGCTTCACAAAATGCGCTTTGCCTATCGGCTTTGCGCCATTTTTCAAGCACGCAGGTGCAACAATGGTGGTCTGCCGCTAGCTAGGCATTTTCGGTGTATGGAGATTCCGCGCTGAGCGGATCACTTGGCGCCATACGGACGCGTGATTACTTCGAGGAAGTGTCCGTCGAGATCTTCGAAGTACACACCTCGCCCACCGAAATGATGATTGATCTCACCGGGCTGCATCCGCGCCGGGTCGGCCCAGTACTGCAGACCTCGCTCGCGGATCCGCGCGAAGATCTCATCGAACTCGCCTTCGGTCGTGAGGAACGCGAAATGCCGCGAGGAAATCGTGCCGGGACTGTCGATGAAATCGAGACTGACACCGTTGCTCGTTAGAACGGTGACGAACGGACCGAACGTACCCGGCTCCGGCAACCCGAGAATGTCGGTCAAGAATCGCGCAGACGCTCGACTATCTCGCGCGTGCCAAATGGTATGGTTGAACTCCACAGGCATGATCACCTCCGCTCTTTGCAGGCGATTTCATCAGATGCTGCCGTGCGCGTCACTAGCATCGAAGGAGTGCCCGCTGCGAGATTTTCTCCGCCGCTTCTTCCTATGAAGATGTCGATGCGGAACAGAGCTCGACAGGAACGATCTCGCAGAGACGCTGAGCCCGCAGAGGAAAGACATGAATTGCAGGATCTGATTCTTAACCGTCACGCTGCTGCGAGTTTTCTTGCCTACCTATCAGCACGTATGAAACGTCTGCTGAGAAATTGAGCGCGACAAGAAGTGATCTCGCCGAGCACGCGAATTTCGCAAAGGGCAAGAGGAGAGTAGGACCTGCGCCGCGCGCAGCCGCAGAGTCCGATTGAACCGCATCAAGAGAATCTCGTGGCAACGGCGCGGCGGGGAAAAGAGTAAATGAATAGTCTCCGCTCCTCTTACCTTTGCGGCCTCTGCGTGCTTTGCGAGAGTTTTTCTTGCCACGAATCAACACACCGCTACGCCGCCGCGCCGCTGCGAGATTTCTTGGCAGCCGATCAGCTTAGGGAGGTATGTGGCGAAGGCAAGCCTGACAAGAGGTGATCTCGCAAGCACGCGACGTTCGCAAAGGGTAAGGGCAGAGCCACGCGCTAGCGCTCGCGGCATGGGTGCCTATGGTATCTCTGTGCCGGGACGCGAGACATGAGCAGTTGCTGCGCTGGCCGAACTCGAAGGGGGCGATCTTGTTATCTCCTTCCACAACTCTGCGTTTTTGATACCAAGCTTGTCGGCATCGAAGATCGGATCGAGGCCGGCTTTTTTCTGGGCTTCGTAATCCTTGAGCACGACTAGCGCAGGTTTCTGGATGATCAAGATCGCGATGATGTTGAGCCAAGCCATCAGGCCGACACCCATGTCGCCCAAGTCCCAAGCGACGGCGGCGCTACGAATTGCGCCGAAACCTACCATCACCATCATGCCGACCTTCAATAACCACAGTGACCACTTAGGCGCCTTGTTGCCATTGATGTATTCGAGGTTCGTCTCGGCCATGTAGTAGTACGCGACAATGGTAGTGAAGGCGAAGAACATGATCGCGAGCGCCACGAAGCTCGCCCCGACTCCAGGGAAAACAGATTCCACCGCCGCTTGTGTGAAGCCAGGCCCCACCTCGACCCCGGGCAGTTGCTCGACGAACATGCCGCCCGCGGGATTCGCAACGTTGTACTTTCCCGTCGCAAGAATCATGAATGCGGTGGCACTGCAAACTAAAAGCGTATCCACATAGATCGAAAACGCCTGCACGTAACCTTGCTTTGCAGGATGCGAGACTTCCGCGGCAGCCGCAGCGTGCGGCCCGGTCCCCTGCCCTGCTTCATTCGAATAGATGCCGCGCTTGACGCCCCACTGAACCGCGAGACCGATGATCGCTCCGAATGGCGCTTCGGGATTGACGGCGTTAGTGAGGATCAAGCTCATCATCGCAGGGACCAACTCGATGTTGATCACGAGAATAGCCAACGCCATCAAGATGTAGCTCAATGCCATGAACGGCACGACCACCTGCGCGAACGCGGCAATACGCCTCACGCCGCCGACGATGATGACTGCAAGAATGGCGACAATGGCCAGCGCGCTGACCCAAGCTGGAATACCCCAGGCGTTCGTGACGCTGGATGCGATACCGTTCGCTTGCACGCCGGGCAGCAGAAAACCCGTTGCGAGCACAGTGGTAAGCGCAAACGCAATCGCGTACCACTTTTGGCCCATCGCTTTTTCGATGTAATAGGCCGGACCGCCGCGATATTGGCCGTGGTTGTCCTTTTGTTTGTAGATCTGCGCGAGCGTGCACTCTATATAAGAGGTGGAGGCGCCGAGCAGCGCCATCACCCACATCCAAAAGACGGCGCCGGGCCCGCCTGCAGCGATCGCGGTTGCGACCCCTGCGATATTGCCGATGCCAACGCGGCCGGACAGCGACATCGCTAAAGCCTGAAACGAGGAGACGCCGGCATCGGAGGTTCGCCCCGCGAACATCAGCCTGAGCATCTCCGCAAATCCGCGAATCTGCATAAACCGTGTGCGGATCGAAAAATACAATCCCGCACCCAGGCACAAGTAGATCAGTGCGGGGCTCCAGATCAGGGAGTTCAAATACTTGACGGTTTCAGCCACGCGCGAGCTCCTTCCGGATTCGATTGCAGCGAAGGATCGCACGCCATCGCGTCGCGAGCCATAGGCAGCTTCAGGCTGCCTCGTCATAGTGTCACAGCCACCGATGTGAGTCGGCACTGACATTGCACTGTCGCTAGCGTGAACCGGCGGTTGCACAACCGGCGGAAGCGCTCGTGCGCAATGCTATTATTGGCGACTGTTCTCGGCACGAAGATGAACAAGCAACCCGCAAGCGTGCGACACGAATCGTTCTGAAGGCTTATCTGCCTGAAGCTGAAACCCTTCAGGCCGATCTTAAGTTTGATTCACGAGCTACCGCTGCTGCTCTCTCCTAATCCTGCTATCCGATTCCTTTCATGTCTTTAACTTTCCTCTTCGCTCTCATCGGTCTATTCGTCGGCGGATTCCGCGGTCTAGTCCTCGGGTTTCTAATCGGTTATGCGGCGAGCTTTGTGCTCAAGAGCGTACTGGTGAAGAAACTTGCCTCCGTGCAGGGGCAATTCCTGGAATCGACGTTCGCGGTGATGGGAGCACTCTGCAAAGCCGACGGAGTGGTGACGCGCGATGAGATCGCGATCGCAGAAGCGATGTTCGAACGTTTGCATCTCTCGGGCGAGCAGCGCGAGATCGCCAAAGCCGCATTCAATCGCGGCAAGTCGCCGGGCTTCGATTTGGATGCGGAGGTAGGCGCATTCGGCAGAGTCGTTCATGGACAACGGCCGTTGCTCGTCATGTTTTTGCAGATCCAATGTTCGGCGATCGCAGGGGATGGCAACGTGCACCCCGCCGAGCATCAGATGCTCGTACGTATTGCGAGATTGCTTGGCTTGAGTGAAGCGGACGTTGCGCAGCTTGAAGCATTACTGCGCACCGGCGCTCGTGGCGGCCCTTCCGCTCGAACGCAAACGAACCTGGACGATGCTTATGCGGCACTCGGACTAACATCGTCTGCGACCGATGCCGAAATCAAAAAGGCCTATCGGCGTCTGATCAGCCAAAATCATCCAGATAAGCTTGCCGGCAAAGGCTTGCCGGAGAGCATGCGCGAGATGGCCGAAGAACGTACGCGCGAGCTCAACACCGCGTACGAAACGATCAAGAACGCGAGAGGGTTTAGCTAAGGATGCGCGTGGCGCATCCTGTGACGAGGTGACGGAGTGACGAAGTGACGACGTTCGGAGCACGCCTACGCGCGGCTCCACTCTCACCCCGTCACCTCGTCACTTCGTCACCTCGTCACCTCTTCTTCCCCGTCACCCGTCACTCGTCACCCCGTCACCTTTCCCCCGTCACTGCTGGCAACGGCCAGCTTTGCCGCACTGCATCTAGCACATTATGCCGATTGCTTAATTTACGGGCGCGCCGAACCATAGCGATCGTCGGAAGGCTCGAATGTGCGGCGGTCCAGATAATGACCTGACGGCGCACCTCGATATCAGCTTCGTGTCTTCGAGTCGGCATGCAACACCGGTCGCATGTCGCGGACGAAAGGGATGGCACTGTGGCGGTGGCGGACTATAAAGACTTCGAGATTGCCATCACGGCGGATGGCGAGAAGTACTTTGCGCAAGTAATTCGATCGCCCGCCGGAGAAAGCAGCCGCTGCAAGATCGACCTACCGTTCGATCAACAACACATTTTACTGAGACTGGAAAATGCGATCCTGCGCAGCGTCAGACCGGTTCGCAGCAGTCGTCTCGAGGCGGACCTGCGACAAATCGGCGATGCGCTGTTCAACTCTTTGCTGGTTCGAACCGACGAGATTCGCCTACTGTATTCTGGCAGCCGGCATGCGCTCCCATCCGGTGCAAGATTGCGAGTCAAGTTGCGTATCGAGGCGGATTCCTTAGGGGCATTGCCCTGGGAATACTTCTACGATGATCTCATCGTGAAGGACTATCTCGGCCTGGATGCGCAGACCTCGTTGGTTCGCTACGTGAACTTAGCGCAGCCGGTCCCCCAGATGGCGATTCAAGGTCCGCTGCGAATTCTCGGGATGGCGGCCAACCCGCGCAACGGCAGCGGATACGCGACGCTCGATGTCACCGACGAGCGCCGCAAGGTAGACAAAGCGATTCATTCGCTCCACGAGCGAGGCGAGATCGATTTCCAATGGGTGTTGGGCGAATCGCATAACGATCTATTCGATGCGCTATACAAGGGCCCCTGGCACGTGCTGCATTTCGTCGGCCATGGCGGGGTCGATGCCCAAGGTGAGGGCTACATCGTACTGGCGAGTGAAACCGGCGAAGCGGAAGAATACTCCGCTACGAAGCTGACTCGGTTGCTGCGGTTGGAGAGCTCGTTGCGGCTCGTGGTCCTGAACTGCTGCGACAGCGCGCGCGGTAGCTCGAGTCTCGCGAAACGCCTCGTGATGTCGGGCATTCCCTCGGTGCTTGCGATGCAGTTTCCGATCAGCGATCAAGCGGCAGTGGAGCTCGCCTCCGCGTTTTACTTCGCGCTCGCCAACGGTGAACCCGTCGATGGAGCCGTTACGCATGCTCGGATTCGCATCCAAAGTCGATCGAACATCGAATGGGGTATTCCCGTCCTATATATGCGCACGCCGGACGGCCGGATATTCGAGAAGCGTTTGTCCAGCGCACCTGCGAGCCCGCCGACCAGATCGCGCACGATCACAGCGGTGCCTCAGCCTCCGCCGGCACCGCTCGATGCGAGCGCTCCGCTTCGACATATCCCAGGACCTGCGGCGAAAGCCGACATCGATGCCTTCAGTGAGCTGGCGCAGCGTGCCGAGGAAATCACCGCGGACGGGAATGCCGAGCTGTTCGCGCAAGCCCCTCTAGAACCGCTCACCCGCGATCAACTCATCGCGCTGGTGGACTCAGGAAAGCAAGTGCTGGATCAGCATCCCGAGAATGTGGCACTGCGCAAGCGGCTTGCACAGATCTACTACGAGATCGGTCGGCGCTATCAAGCAGAGAACTCGATGAACAAGGCGTTCGTCAACATCTCGAGCGCCGTCGATCTCGACCAGACCGAGCCCGAGTATCTATATGCGCGAGCGAACACCTACGCACGCATCGAGCAGTACGAGGCTGCTGCGGCCGACATGGACCGTGCAATTGCATTGACTCCAGATCGGGGCGAGCTGCACTGGGCCAAGGGTGTGATCTGGCTGCTCGCCTCCCGTGCGTCCGTCCAACAAGATCAGATTCGGTCCGCAATCGACTCATTTTCAGAAGCGATTCGGCGCGACGCCAACGTTGCGAAATACTATTCCTCGCGTGGCGCCGCGTTCAGTCGCATCGGCCGCACGACCGAAGCGCTCGCCGACTTGGGTGCCGCGATCAGGCTGAGCCCCTCGGACGGCAAGATCTACTTCAATCGCGCTCAGGTACGCATTCGTCAATCCGATCAGGACGGCGCGATCGAAGATTTGCGCACCGCAAGTCAACTCGGTCACGTGGCGGCTAGCGCCGAACTTCAACGTTTGCTTGGCGGTGGGGAGCGACTTCATTGAGCGAACCCAATACACAGTGGCTACTACAGTTCGTCCTTGGAGGATTGTTCGTCGCGTTCGTGACGGTGGCTCGTTTCCAAGGACCTGCTGCTGATCGGTCATACACGACGTTCTTCCGCTTTTGCGTCGCCACAGGCTATCTCGTGTGCGCATATCTCGGGGTGTATTACGCGCTAGCCACCTCGGCGGCATGGTTGATGCGCGCCTTGCCTGGGATTCCACGCGAATATTTTCTTGCCTCCCCTCCTTGGCTTGCATTGCTGCTGGCGGGAGTCCTTCCGCTGGTGCCTTTACTTTCGGAGCTCGACCACAGGTTTCGCGCGCATGCTCGGTCGATCGGCGGAATTCCAAGCGAAGCCATTCGCCTGCGCGATGTGATTCGACAAGTGCGCTGCGTGCTTCCCGAATCGGTCTCCCGCGAGATTCATTACTCGGTGCTGCGTCGTGGCCTGGACTTGGGCGATATGCGCTCGGTGCCGGACAACACCATTCATGCGATGTTCACCCATGCATCGGAGCTCAAGCACCTTCTTGATCGCTGCCAGCGGCAACGACGATTCGAGCGCTTCTTCTCGGACAATGCTCGCGAGTTGCATGATCTCTCCACGCGTTACGACATACTGATGTTCAAATCCACGCGCACCGTGGACGCGATCGGCGGATTGAACGACTTGGTCGATCGCACCTCAGGCAAGATCGACAACTGGGAGAGCCTCGGGGCATTGGTGGAAACGGAAGTTTATGCAGGCAAGAGCGGTGTCTTGGATCCTGCAATCTCTACTTCGCGCATGCTCGCGAACAATCTCAGAGAAGACATGCGTTTGTTCATCGACGATGCCGTGCTGCTGATCGCACGCATGGTTCTGCAATATCGCTGGACCGAGCGCGGACGCATTGCGCTGATGCGCCAGCTTGGGATTATCGCGCAACCGCGCGAACTACCGCGATACGGCTCGCTGGTCGCGGTCTTCGCCATGGTGCTCGCCGCCATGTTCTTCGGCACGATGCTGTTCGGAGCAGCCGGATACAAAACGGCTCGACAAATTGCAGGGACGTTATTCATGGTGCCGACGATGTTCATCGTTGCATTGTTCTGCGCGATCTATCCGAAGCAATACTTCAGCTTCGCGAACATCAACGTCTATGGTAAGCCGCCGTATTTGTTCTATGTAGTCGCAAGTCTTGCCGCCGCCGCACTCGCATTTCTCGTCGGGTTGACCTTCCGCGCTTTCATCTATCAAGACGGTGCGATCGCTCTGAATGAGGCACTGCGACGTTCGCCATGGCTTCTGATGTCGATGACGACAGCCGGTTTCATGGCAATAATGGTTCAGGACCGGCCTATCTCGAAACGCATCAGTGCGCAAGGGCAACGCTGGAAGGATGCATTCACGTTGAGCGTTGCGTTGGGCCTTGCCTCGTCGGTAGTGCAATGGCTACTTCCCTATACAAAGCAATGGCTACTTCCCTATGCACAAGAGCCCGCGGCCGGTGCCCCGGTCATCTGGGCGATCTTCATCTCTGCTTTGATCGGCGGATTCATCGGCTACTTCGTACCGCACCGGTTCCGATCGCACGAGGCGAGAGATTTAATGGATCGACCTGAGGCAGCCCCGGTTAGCCAGGCGCGGGCACCTGAGGTGGAAAGGGTGACGTAACGCAGGCGAGTGATCTTCCTCCGTCGTACTTCATCACCTCATCGCGCGCATCACAATGCAGGCGCAATCTGCGTATCTCCATCGCAATGAACAGCGTAGAGCAGGCCGAGCGGATTGCCATGCACGTCCAAGAACTCGCGACGCAGCTTCAAGAACGTCTCGCCTAGCACCTCGCCGCCCAAGAATTCTTCGAAGAAGCGCTTCGCCCACTGCGCCGCGAACAGTGCCGGCGTCTTGCATTCGGTGCCGACGACACCGCGCGCGCCTTTAGCCATGAAGTACGGAACGAAACCATCATAAAAAGCGGGAGACAATTCAGCGGACTCGCAAGCATTGATAAATACCAGCGGATTACCACGCAACTGCGTGCTCGTGGGTGCATCGAGATTCAGATCACCCAAGGTGACCTTCGCATCGCTGAGAACCAGACATGATTTATCGGGTCCGCCCGGATCATTCAAACCCGCCGCCTCGGCATGGCAATAGAAGTACAGAATCTGATCCTTCGTCTCGCCGCTTGCCAATGCCTTTACTAGATCGGCTGCCGTCGTTCGCGGCACAACTTGCACACGTTTACGGTTCGTTCGGGTTCGATCCCAAAACGATTGCTGATCGGCAACGACTGTAACGCCCATCTGCGCATCGATCCCGCTATTCAAGTTGATGCTCACAGCCAGGTCCGGACGATCGCTTGGAATGGTGGCATCCGAGACGCTGAGCGTCGTCTGCAGCGGAATCTGTTCGATCACATGCCGCATCCCTAAGAAATTGTCCCAACTCAGCTTTGCGCCAGCGCTGGCATCGCCGACATACAGCAGGCTCCACGGAATCGGCGCGCTCTCGGCGATGATCTGGAGTTTCAGCCGCGTGTCATCGTTTGCCATCCTGCGCAAGAAATCTCCGACCGCTTTGGAATCCGCACCCGCGGCTGGGCCGAAGAAGATCTGCTGAAACAATCGCGAGCCCGCTCGGGCCAACGTGGTGAGCGCGACTTCGCGCTGATCGGTTGGGATGTCGATTCCAGTTTGGAAAATGTAATCGCCATTGCCATCCTCATTCATGATGAGCTTCAACAACTCTTGTCGAACTGCATCGATGGCGCTCGCCAGATGCGCCGGCTGGATCTTCAATCGAGCGCGAGACGAAACGGCACCCCACACGACACAGTCGTAGCCATCCGCTGCGGGTTGCAACGACAGTCCGACATCGCGATGCCGCAGCACGTTCGCCGCGGAAGGGGGGCGTCCGACCGACTTCACTTCCACGGCTCTCGGCACACTCTGACCAACGGCGAGGGTGATCTCCATTTGTTGAATGAAGTTGCCGTCCTTGTGGATGGTCGCCTTGATCGTCGAGCGGCCTTCCCGCAGAGGCGATAAGTCGAATCGCGCCTTGCCTCGCGAGGGACCAATCCGAGGTACGCGCAACGGACGCGTCCGCTCGGAAATTTCGAAATCCTCACTATCGAGCTGAATCGTGAGTTGAACCTCATCCACGCCCTCGGTAAAGAGCAGATCTTCCTCCACCGCCACTTTGCTTACGGCCAGCGCACTGGTGCGCTGACGCACATCCACATCTATGGCCAACGTGTACCACTCGCCCGCTGCGAGAGGCTTATCGGGAGCATGATCTTCGATTTCCACATTGAACCAACGTTGCTCACGAACTTCGGGCTGAGGCGCAAGACCTGGAGGAGACGAAGGTTCAGCCTGAGCGGCGGCGGCAGATCCCGCGGCCGCCGCATGCGCATCTCCTGCTCGGCCGCGAAATGCTCGGGTTGCACCGGCTCGAACAGGTTCAACCATCTCAGGCTGAGGTGTGGAAGATGG
>JAICPY010000276.1 GCA_025929585.1 Steroidobacter sp. | reverse complement strand
CTTCTCGCATTTAGGGCAAAGTTCGACGATGCTCGAGCGACTACGTGCCAGCTCAATCCCCGTACACAAGACTATCGCGCTGCCACACCGTTCGCCAAAATAGTGCGTCGGCTCCAATTTCTCAAGGAATCCAAATGAAAATAGCGGTTAGTTGGATATCGATACTCGCGATTGCATCGATGTCATCTGCCGCCGCGCAGGTAGACAAATTCGCGAATGTACAAATCAAAGTGACGCACGTGGCCGGCAGCGTCTACATGCTCGTAGGCGAGGGCGGCAACATCGGCGCATCGATCGGCGAGGACGGGATCGTAATCGTGGACGATCAATACGCCCCGCTCGCCGATAAGATTCGTGCGGCACTCAAAGGCGTCGCCGACAAACCGGTGCGCTACGTGATCAACACGCACTTTCACGGCGATCACGCCGGCGGCAATATCGCATTCCAGAAAGAAGCCGCGATCATCGCGCATGAGAACGTGCGCAAACGACTCGCGACCGATCAACCCGCGGAAGCACTGCCCGTCATCACCTTCGGCCATGACGTGAACGTCCATCTGAATGGCGAAGACATTAGCGCGCTACATACTCCGCATGCACATACCGACGGCGATGTGCTGGTGTACTTCACTAAATCAAACGTGGTCCACATGGGCGATAACTTCGTGCGATATGGCTTCCCCTATATCGACACCAATGCAGGCGGCAGTGTGAGTGGCATGATCGAGGGATTGGAGAAGGCAATCGCACATTTGCCTGCGGACGTCAAAGTGATCCCAGGCCATGGCGCGCTCGCGACGCTCGAGGACGTGAAAGCGTTCGTTGCGATGTTGAAACAGACGCGAGCTGCAGTGGAGAAGGGATTGAACACCGGCAAGACGGTCGAACAGCTCAAGGCGGAGAATGTCCTTGCCGACTGGCAGAGCTTCAGCGGCTCCTTCGCGAAGGCGGATAACTTCATCGATGTGCTCTATGAGGATCTGACGGGCGCGCAGAACGGGAAGTGGAGAGAACACAACTGAGGTTGGTGAATGGCGGACGGCAAGGGCTAGTGGCTCGTGATTAGTGACTCGCGGGTCGTCAGAGGAGAACCTAATGGTCAGCACTACTTTCTTACTACCCGCGACCCGCTAGTCACGACCCGCTTCCTTGGCCTGTCCGCCGGTGTCCGTAAGTGTCCGCTCGAGCTTGCGGACAATGTCCGTTGCTGAAGCGCGTGATCGGGTAGCGGCGGAAAACAGCGAAAAATCCGTATAAAAGCGCCTTCCGTAGCGTTGGCATGCCCCGTGCAATCTTGCTAGGCAAGAGATTGACGCGGACAGATCAACTGCAATGACTCAACGTAGCGTTTCAAAGGCTGATGCTCTGCAAGAGCACGGGTCTGTCCGTATTCAGCGTTTTCGCTCTCGGTCGGCTGCGAACTGCCGAGGGCGAGATCCGGGCGGCTCTCGCAGTCGCCCGCCTTATTCCGGGTGTGCTCGAGCGAATGCGGTCGCTCGTAGCAACGATGGCGCGGGTGGGAGGTCGGAATGATCGCTTTCGCACCGAATGAATCAGGGCGGAAAGTGACGCCGATACGCGATACCTCTGCGCAAGATCAACAGCTCGATCCGGCGCCGCGGCTTGCTCGCCGCCGCAATGTCTGGATCGCCGCGTCGATCGCGGGCCTCGTTGCCTTGATTGCGATCGTGCTGCTGGTGAGCAACTGGTTGTCGGCCGAAGTTTCCGTCCCGCGTGAACGCGTGCGAATCGCCGAAGTGACCCGCGGCGATTTCATTCGCGATGTGTCTGCTCAAGGAACGGTCGTTGCGGCCGTGAGCCCGACGCTTTTCGCCCCAGCGACTGGCACGGTGAATTTTCTCGTCCAGGCGGGTGATCAAGTCAAGAAAGGGCAGGCACTCGCCACACTTGATAGTCCGGAGCTGCGCAATGAGCTCGAGCGCGAACGCGCAACACTAGAAGGTTTGGAGATTGCCGTTCAGCGCCAGAGTATCGATACGAGGCGGCAACTCGTGGCGAACCAACAGGCCAGCGACATTGCGAACGTGAACATCCAGGCAGCCGAACGCGAGCTGCGTCGCGCCGAAGATTCTTGGCAGAAGAAATTGATTAGCGAGCGAGATTTCGAGAAGGCTCGCGATGACGCGGCGGCCGCGAGCGTCAATCATAAACACGCGATTCAAACCGCTGAGCTTCAGAAGGAGAGTCTCGAATTCGAGTTGCGCGCACGGCGCTTGGAGCGCGACCGCCAGCGTTTGGTGGTGGAGGATTTGCAGCGGCGAGTGAGCGATTTGGAAATCAAATCGCCGGTGGAGGGTGTCGTTGGTACGCGCATCGTAGCGGAGCGTGCGAACGTCCCACTGAATTCGCCCTTGCTCACGGTCGTCGACCTGACGGCGTTCGAGATTGAATTCCTGGTGCCGGAATCCTATGCGGATGACTTGGGCTTAGGGATGGACGCAGAAGTGACCTACGGCGCGAAGAAGTATCTGGCCAATGTGAGTGCTGTCTCGCCTGAGGTGAAGCAGGGCCAGGTAGCAGGGCGCTTGCGCTTCAGCGGCGAAGCGCCTCGGGGATTGCGTCAGAACCAGCGCGTCTCGACACGCATCGTGCTCGAGTCCAAGACAAATGTTCTCAAAGTCGCTCGCGGCCCGTTCCTAGACGACGGTGCAGGGCGCGTCGCTTATCTAGTACAGGATGACATCGCTACTCGCACTCCGATTCAGATCGGAGCGACGAGCATCTCGGATATCGAAATCCTGAGCGGTCTCAACGAAGGCGACCAGATCATCGTTTCGAGCACCGGCGCTTTTGAAAGCGCCTCGGCAGTCCGGCTTGCGGACTGAGGAGAGAAGCGGTTAGCGGTTGGCGGTTAGCGGTTAGTCAGAAACAGGATCCGCACGTTCCACCAGGTCG